>JACZSK010000083.1 GCA_022574255.1 Pseudomonadota bacterium | reverse complement strand
GTTCCTTTGCGGCTGGGAATGCGTCGGAACCCCTTGAAAACCATGAAGGTTTCCTGCGGAGTGCCTCCTGTTCCAGCCAAAAAGGCAAGCAGCAGAATGGATCGTATTAATGAGTCCTGACCCTAGGGTCCGGACCCCTTAATTGCTGTCGTCGCCTTCCGCGGCTTCGTCCTCACCTTCGTCGCCTTCCGCGGCTTCGGCTCCGGCTTCGTCGCCTTCCGTGGCGTCGTCCTCGACTTCTTCGTCCTCACCTTCGCCTTTGTCCCCGTCTTCGTCTTCTTCTTCGTCAACATCGGCCATCACCCGCATGCTGACAATGTTGCCGCGAATATCCTCGGGCACCGCGCCGTTGGCCTGGGCCGGGCCCTTGGGCAGCAAGTCGATATATTCCATGCCCTCGACCACCTTGCCCCAGGCGGTGTACTGCCCATCCAGGTGCGACGCGTCAGCAAGCATGAAGAAGAACTGGCTGTCGGCGGAATTCGGATCCCCGGCCCGCGCCATTGAGAGAACACCGCGCAGATGCTGCATGTCGTTGAACTCGGCATCGATATTCTGGCCCGAGCCACCCGTGCCGGTGCCCTTGGGGTCACCGGTCTGGGCCATGAAGCCGTCTATCACGCGGTGAAACACCACGCCGTCATAGAAGCCCGACCGGGTCAGCTCCTTGAACCGCGCCACGTGATTGGGCGCCATATCGGGGAACATCTGAATAATGACCGGCCCGCCGGTCGAGAGCTCCAGGGTCAGAGTATTTTCATTTTTCAAGTTTATTGCCTCCAAGTCTTGCAAATAGAAATAAGCGTAAAATATCAACGCAACTGCGGCTATTGCCGCCGAAATAATAATCGGCAGTTTCTTTTTCATAACAATGAATTACAGGCCTCTGTTAAGATGTCACTATAGTTTTGGCCGCGTCTGACCCGGCCAGCCGGGCCTGCATCTCGGTGGCGATGCGATCCGGCACGAAGAACGACACGTCGCCGCCATAGGCCGCCACTTCCTTGACCAGGCGCGAGGCGATGGGCTGCAACTTGGCGTCGGCCATCAGGAACACGGTTTCAATCTCGGGGTTCAGATAGCCGTTCATGCCGGCCATCTGGAACTCGTATTCAAAGTCGGACACCGCCCGAAGACCGCGGATAATGATATGGGCGCCCACCCGCTCGGCAAAATGCATCAGCAGTTCGTCGAAGGGAACAACCTCCATGACCGCACCCGCCGCCTCGGCCAGGGGCCCGGCCTCGCGCTGCACCTGAACAACCCGCTCATCGAGGGTAAAAAGCGGTGTCTTGCCGGGATTTGTGCCCACCCCGATCACCAGCTTGTCGACCATTTTCAGGCCCCGGCGCACAATATCCAGATGACCCAGCGTAATGGGGTCGAAAGTGCCCGGATATATGCCAACGCGTCGTATCATCTTCACCGCCACGACAGCCTCCTGATCGCGCCATCAACGACCCTGAACATTGGACAATAGCGTGAAAAAGGCAAGCAGGAGTTACATTCGTTGGCGGCGTGGTGGCAGCCAGCAAGGCCAACCGCAAGACCACCCATCAGATCAATCGCCATCGGTATTACCGTCAGCATTACCGTCAGGGCCGTCTTCGCCGTCTTTGTTTCCGCTGGCCTCGTCACCACCGGTGTCATTCGAGCCACCGGCGCCATTCGAGTCATTGGCGCCATTTTGGTCAGTCTTGCCCAGCTTGGCCACCGAGACCATCTTCTCGCCGCCGGCGACACTGAACAGCGTCACGCCCTGGGTCGAGCGCCCGGCAATGCGCACATCGGCCACCGTGGTGCGGATGATCTTGCCATGGTCGGTGACCATCATCAGCTCGTCGCCGGTCTCGACCGGGAAAGACGCCACCACCGGGCCGTTGCGGTTCGAGGTCTCGATATTGACGATACCCAGCCCGCCGCGCCCCGCGGTGCGGTATTCATAGGCGCTGGTGCGTTTGCCATACCCGTTCTCGGTGATCGAGAGAATAAACTGCTCGGCGGCGGCCAACTCCTCCATGCGCTCCTTGGTCAGCGTCGGCTTGGCCGGATCGGATTTCCAGGGCGCTGACTTCAGATAGGCAATGCGCTCCTCGACCGAGACATCCTGGCTGTCCAGGATGGACATGGATATCACGCGGTCGCCCCCCTCTGCCCCGGAGCCCTTGGCCAGCTTCATGCCGCGCACGCCCATGGAGGAACGCCCCTTGAACTTCCTGACATCGCGCGCCGAAAAGCGGATCGCCTTGCCGCCCCGCGCCGCCAGCAGCACGTCGTTATCCTTGTTGCACAGCGCCACGCCGACCAGCCGGTCGCCGGAACCTTCGTGGAACTTGATGGCGATTTTGCCGGTCTGGGGCATATAGGCGAAGTCTTCCATGCTGTTGCGCCTGACAGACCCCGAGGCAGTAGCGAACATCACCTGCAGGGCGTTGCGCTCGTCTTTGTCCTCGGGCAGCGGCAGGATGGTGGAGATGCTCTCGTCCTGAGCCAGCGGCAGGATATTGATGATATTCTTGCCCTTGGCCTGGGGCGTCGAGAGTGGCAATTTCCACACCTTCAGCTCGTAAACCCGGCCCAGTGTCGAGAAAAACAGCACTGGCGTGTGGGTGGAGGCGACAAAGACCTCGGTGAGGAAATCCTCTTCCTTGGTTGACATGCCCGCCCTGCCCTTGCCGCCACGGCGCTGGGCGCGATAGGCGGAAAGCGGCACGCGTTTGATATAGCCCGAATGGGTGACCGTCACGACCATCTCCTCGCGCTGGATCAGGTCTTCGTCCTCGAACTCGTCAAATTCCGCATCCAGAATTTCGGTGCGGCGCGGCGTGGCAAAGGCCTTGCGGGCGTCGCGCAGTTCCCCGCACAGCAACGCCATCAGCTTGGTATGGCTGGTCAGAATATCCAGGTAACCCTTGATCTTTTCCGCCAGCTCCTTCAGTTCCTCGCCGATCTCGCCGCGCCCCAATGCCGTCAGGCGATGCAGGCGCAAGTCCAGGATGGCCTTCACCTGGCGCTCGGAGAGCTTGTATTTGCCGTTCTCAACGACATCGCCCGGCTCGCGGATCAGCTTCAGGTAACCCTCCACGTCGCCGGCCGGCCAGGCCTTGTCGAGCAGCGCCTCGCGGGCCGCCGCCGGGCTCTTGGCGGCGCGGATCATCATCACGATCTCGTCTATGTTGGCCACCGCCACCACCAGCCCGACCAACAGATGCGCGCGCTCCCGCGCCTTCGCCAGATCAAATTTGGTGCGCCGGGTAATCACTTCCTGGCGGAAATCGAGGAAGGCCTGCAAAATCTGCTTCAGATTCATCTGCTCCGGCCGGCCGCCGTTCAGTGCCAGCATGTTGCAGCCAAAACTGGTTTGCAGTGGCGTGTGGCGGAACAACTGGTTCAGCACAACGTCGGGCACCGCATCGCGCTTCAACTCGATGACCACGCGCACGCCGCGCCGGTCGCTCTCGTCGCGCAGGTCCGATATGCCTTCAATGCGCCCGCTGCGCACACATTCGGCGATTTTCTGGATCAGCCCGGATTTGTTCACCTGATAGGGAATCTCGGTGGCGATAATGGCGAGGCGATCCTTGCGAATTTCCTCGATTGCGGTGCGCGCGCGAATCCTCACGCTGCCCCGCCCGGTGTGATAGGCCGAGCGAATGCCGGCGCGGCCCATGATGATGGCGCCGGTGGGAAAATCCGGGCCGGGAATAAATTCCATCAGCGCCGCCACGTCCAACTCGCCGTCGTCGGCCAGCGCCAGGGTGGCGTCAATCACCTCGCCCAGATTATGGGGCGGGATGTTGGTGGCCATGCCAACCGCAATGCCGCCGGCGCCGTTGACCAGCAGGTTGGGAAAGCGCGCCGGCAATACCTTGGGTTCAAACTCGCTCTCGTCGTAATTGGCGACAAAATCGACCGTGTCCTTGGCGATGTCCGCCAGCAGCTCGCTCGCCGCCTTCGACAGGCGGGCTTCGGTATAGCGCATGGCCGCAGCCGGGTCGCCGTCCATGCTGCCGAAATTGCCCTGTCCGTCGATCAGCATCAGGCGCAGGGAAAAATCCTGGGCCAGCCGCACCAGGGCATCGTAAATCGAGGAATCACCGTGGGGGTGATACTTGCCCATCACGTCGCCGACAATACGCGCCGACTTCTTGTAGGGCTTGTTGAATTCGTAGCCGCTCTCGTACATGGAATAGAGAATGCGACGATGCACCGGCTTCAGGCCGTCGCGCACGTCGGGCAGCGCCCGCGAGACGATCACGCTCATGGCGTAATCCAGATACGAGGTCGCCATCTCCTCTTCGATGGTAATCTGCTCGCAGCGTTCTTCAGGCGGCTCCGGGGGCGTGGCGGGCGGCTCTGGCGTGTTGCTTTCGTCGTTCAACAAATTGGCCTTGAATATTGCCTCGAATACAGCCTCAAATGTAACGGTTGAATGGGGCTATATGGGGGCCTGATCGGGTATTCCCGGGGTTGAAAACGGCCTCATGCCGGCCTCGTTCTGGTCGATTCGCGACCCACAAAATCTGGTATGCAGGACGCCCCAAACATACCAAGCCCTGTGGTCGCGGGCAAGCCGCGCGGGCCTCATTTCAGGGCTTATTTTCGCTGTATATTCAGTTGGTTACGGCCTGCATCCGCGCGTTTTCTTCAGCAGCGGTGAAATCTCCGGAACAGGCGTCCAAAAACGCACGAATCGGGGGTTTATCTCTTTTTTTGTCGCGGCAGGCTTGACCAATCCCCTTGGTCATTCGCCGACCCCCAATTCGTCACGCGCCGACCCCCAACTCGTCACTCGCCGACTTGATCGGCGAGTCCAGCACCGCACCGGCAATATCGGGATAAAGGTCATTCCAGCCTGGATTGTCTGTTTCTATCAACTTCCGTTTCCAACCCCGCTTGTAATGCTTCAGCGCCTTTTCGCGCGTGATGGCGGCCTCGGCGGTGGCGTGAACCTCGAACCAGACCAGCAACGTCACGCCGTGCGCCTTGGTGAAGCCCTCGGCCAAATGTTCGCGGTGCTCCCAGGTGCGGCGCACCAGGTCGTTGGTCATGCCCACATAAAGCGTGCCGTTGCGTCCGCTGGCCATAATGTAGGTAAAGAATTGCATGCCGTTACTCTGGCGCCTCTGGACTCGCCGATTCTCTCTGCGTGAAGCGCCTTGGCGGCGAGTGACGAAGAGAGAGAGGTCGGCGAATGACGAAGGGGGAGAGGCAATAGACTCCGGGTCAAGCCCGGAGTGACAGGATAGAAGTGAATAACCGATCAAGCCGACAAATGACGAATGGAGAGGTGTTGCGGCCGGAAGGTTAGCCCTTTTACACCACCAGCTTGCGGTAGAGATGCCATGTGGCGTGGCCCAGGACCGGCACCACCACAGCCAGCCCGACAAAGGCGGGCAGCATGCCAAGAAACAGGGAGGCGGCGACGATAATGCCCCACAGGGTCATCGACTTGGGATTCTTGCGCATGGCGCGCACCGAGGTGCGAATGGCGGTCAGCGCGCCCACGTCGCGATCCAGCAGCAGCGGGATTGAAATAACGCTGGTCGCCAATACCAGCATGGCGAAGACCCAGCCCGCGCCGGTGCCGATCAGCATCAGCCGGCGGCCCTCGTCGGTCATGAAAACCTGATGGGCGAAAGCAGCGATGGAAGCGGGTGTCCGGCCATCAAAAAGCTGGTCATAGATAAACTGCGCGGTACCCAGCCAGGCAACGAATATCGCGGTCAGGATAACGCCGATGGTGGCAATGCCCTTAATGGAAGGGGATTTGAAGACGTCGAACATATGCGCCCAGCGCACCTCCAGCCCTTTTTCGCGGCGCCGGCTCAGCTCATACAGCCCGGTGGCGGCCAACGGCCCGACCAGCGCGAACCCGGCGACCAGCGGGAAAAGAAGCGGCAGAATGTCATAGCCGAAAGCCAGCCGCGCGGCGAGGATGGCGACCACCGGGTAGATCAGACCAAGAAAGATCATATGGCTGGGCTTGGCATTAAAATCCTTGATGCCCTTGGCCAGCGCATCCATCACCTCTTCGGCGCCGATTTCCCTGACCTCCGGCTGCGCCGACGTACGGTCGGTCTCCGTAATCCCCGTTTCGCCGGTCTCAAAATTGTCCGCCATAGTTGATTCCCCAATCAATATTTCCCAATCCGCGACATTGACACTATAGCGAAAAATCACGCAGGCGGGGCGGGAATCTTGCCGCGATGACGTGTAATTGAAATGGACATTGCCGCGCGACACAGAGACAATGTCCTTATGAAGCGCAACATAACCTTGATTTTCGCGGGCTTCCTTCTGCTCGCCCAACCGGCCCATGCGACCTCGAATGATGATGCGGGTGGTGCGCTCACCTTCACTTTCATCGGCAATGAGGCCTTTGCCATCACCGATGGCGAGGCAACGCTGGTCAGCGATTTCCCCTATCAGTCGGGTTATTCAATTTACATGGAATACGACCCCGCCGCGCTGGAGATCGCAGGCGAGGTGGTGGCGCTGATCACCCACCGGCATGGCGACCACTTCGACGCGAACCTTTTCGCAGAGCGGGACTGGAAGATCATCGGCCCGCGCGAGGTCACCGACGGGATTGCGCCGGAACGCGTGGTGCCGCTTGCTATACCACCTCTGAGTAATCCCAAGACCTACTTCTATAGCCCGTTTAAATACGAAAACATTTTTGTTGTCGGCGACATGCTCGTATACGCGTTCCCCACCCCACATTCAGGCACCGGGCATTATTCCTATGCTGTCGATTGGAGGGGGCAGAGCCTGTATTTTTTTGGCGACACCGAAACCCCGAAGATGTTCCTGGACATTGCCACCGGCCTGGGTGATTTCGATGTGGTTTTCATGACGCCCTGGGTGCTGCGGCCGCTTCTGGCGGACGGCACAGACATCCCGGCAAAGCTAATTGTGATTTATCACCAGCAGGTTGGCGAGGCCTTGCCCCAATGCGGCAAATGCCGCGCACTGGTGCAAGGCGAGAGCTTTACGCTGGACTAGCCCGCCGCCAAAGCCCCGGCCAGGGCCTGATCCAGGTCGGCGATCAGGTCGTCGGCATCCTCGATTCCGGCAGACAGCCGCAGCAGGTCGCCGGGCACTTCCCCGCCCGCGCCTTCAATGGTCTTGCGGTGCTCTATCAGGCTCTCCACCCCGCCCAGCGAAGTGGCGGGCGCGAAAAGCCGCGTTCTGGTCGCCATGCGTTTGGCCACCGCAGCGCTTTCTTCGTCGCTGCCCGCCGCGATGCGCAACGACAGCATGCCGGTATAGCCGATCCCGGTGTTCCATTGCCGGGTGGCGATCTCGTAGCCCGCATGACTTTCCAGCCCCGGATACATGACCTCGCGGATATTCGGATTGCCCTCAAAATGCCGGGCAATGGCCATGGCGTTGGCGCATGAGCGCCTGAGCCGCACATCCAGGGTGCGCATGCCGCGGATCAGCAGCCAGGCCTCGAACGGCCCGAGGATGCCGCCGGTGCGATAACGCATGCCTCGAATGGCCTGCCAGTCGGCGTCGTCCCGGGCGGCAATCAGCGCTCCCGCCACCACGTCGGCATGGCCGTTGAGGTATTTGGTCGCCGAATGCATGACATAATCGACCCCCAGCGCGATGGGGTTGCACAACAGGGGCGTCATCACCGTTGCGTCGACAATGATCCTGGCTCCTGCGGCGTGGGCCAATGTGGCCGCGGCCTCCAGGTCCGTGACCTCCCAGGTGGGGTTGGCCGGGCTCTCGCACCAGACCAGCCGCGCGGGGTCATTGCCCAGCACTTTTTCCAGCGCCCCCGGGTCACCGGCATCAAACAGGACCAGCTCGAAGCCAACCCGCGCCGCCTCGCTGCCCAGCCAGTGGCGCACCCCGAAATAGCATTGCTTCGAGAGCACCACCCGCTCGCCCGGCTGCAGTGTCGCCGCAACCGCGGTCATGGCAGCCAGGCCAGAGGCGAAGAGCGCCGCGTCCGCCCCGCCCTCAAGCTGGCAGAGGATGTTCTCGGCCTGCTCGAACAGCGGGTTGTCGTCGCGGCCATAAAGCCGGTCGTGGGGCAGTTCGTAATTGGCGTCACGGGCGTAGGTGGTTGACGCATACAGCGGCGGCACGATGCCACCGGTGGCGGCATCGCGAAAATGGGCGGCTGAAGCAAGCAGCGTCGCCGGTTTATCTGGGTGGTGGTCGGTCATTACGGGTGCGAAATGGCTTAGAACGGGATCTCGTCGTCGAGGTCGCCGCCACCGCCCTCGGGCGGAAGCTGCGAATAGGCGTTGCCGTTGTCGGATGCGTCACTGCCACTGCCACTGTCGGCGCCGGCGCCGCTCTCGGCATAGCCGCCTTCGCTGGAGGCGCGGGAATCGAGCATCGTCAGCTCACCGCGATAGCGCTGCAGCACCACCTCGGTGGAGTATTTGTCCTGGCCCGACTGATCCTGCCATTTGCGGGTCTGCAACTGCCCTTCGATATATATCTTGGAGCCCTTCTTCAGGTAGTTTTGCGCCACCTTGATGAGGTGCTCATTGAAGATCACCACCCGGTGCCATTCGGTCTTCTCGCGCCGCTCGCCGGTGGACTTGTCGCGCCAGCTCTCGGATGTGGCGACCGACAGATTACACACCTGCCCGCCGTTATTCATCGACTTGATCTCCGGGTCGCGCCCCAGGTTTCCTATCAGAATTACCTTGTTAACACTGCCTGCCATCGTCCCATTCCGTGATTTTGTGTGAAATTCCATGCTCTCCCCGCCTTGGCCAGGCCCTGGCCCCGAGGAAGACCCACATTAAGCCAAGCGCCGCCGCGCCGCCACCCATAAATCGCGGCATGAGACTGGCGAAAATCCGCTGGCGCCGGCAAGGCCGACCAGCCGCTTACTTCAAGCCGAAGAAAGGCCGCAGCCGCACGCCCGCGACATTGCCCACCAGCGCCGCCGCCAGCCACAGCCAGCCATGCAGGCTGCCCGAGGCAATGCCGGAGAAAAAGGCGCCGATATTACAGCCATAGGCCAGCCGCGCGCCGTAGCCCAGCAAAAGCCCGCCCAGCAGGGCGGCGATCAATGTTCTCGCGGGGATTTTCCAGGCCGGGGCAAAGCGCCCCGCCGCCCCCGCCGCCATCAGCGCCCCCGCCATGATGCCCAGATTCATCACCGACGTGATGTTGAAGAAAATCGAGCGCGAAAGCGCCGCCTCCGCGCCCTTCCAATAGGGCCAGGCGGTGACGTCGATGCCCAGCCCCATGGCGCCTTTCGCGCCCCATAAGGCAAAGGCGGAGGTGACCCCCCAGGGCCGCCCGGCGAGCAATAATGTGGCGTAATTCAGCGCCGCCAGGGCCAGCGCCCCCCACAGGATGGGCCATGGTCCTGAAAAGAGCGGCCCTGAAAACAGAGACCCTGAAAACAGAGACCCTGAAGAGAGTGGCGCGGCCCGGAAAGAATGCCCGCCGTCGGGGCGGCGTCCGAACAACGGTTCAACCGTGCCATGCCGCGCCTGCTCCAGCCTTCCCGCCGCCCAGAGAATCAGGCCGAAAAGAACCATGGTCGCGGCCATCGCCGGAAACAGCCCCCAGGCGCGCACAATCGAAAAGGAAGGAAATGACGCCAGCCCCCACCACCAGTCCACGTGATGGGTGGCGATCACCGATCCGAGGATGAAGCCAAACAGCGCCGTCATCATTTTGCTGCTGCCACCGCCGAGCGTATAGAGCGTGCCTGAAGCACAGCCGCCCGCCAGTTGCATGCCGATGCCGAACATAAAGGCGCCCGCGGCCACCGACAGACCCACCGGCGCCACCGCGCCGCGCAGGGTAATGCCGAAAACCTCGCCGGCCCCCAGCGCCGGAAAAAACAGCAGCACCGCCGCGCCCAGCATGACCATCTGCGCCCTCAGGCCCACCGTGCGGCGCCGGGTAATCATCGCCCGCCAGGCACCGGTGAAGCCGAAGCTGGCGTGATAGAGCGCTATGCCCAGCAGCAGACCAACGCCGGCCAGCGCCGCCTGCGACGGGCCGCGGGCATCATAAGCGCTGAGGCCAATCCACACCGCCGCCACCAGCGCCGCCAGCATGACCCTCGTTTGAGGGCGAGATTTACCCGCGTCTTCCATGCCCCCACTGTAGCGCATCAGAGCAATTTTTTTATGCCAACAAGTTGTGATGGTTGTGTTTTTCACTTCAAAGCCGTGCGGAATTCGGCTAAGCGCAGCCCGTTCCTGAACCGTTTTTGGGGTCGGATATGGGGTCGGAAAAAGATGAGTAGAGCATCGAAGAGCGCGCCGCTTTTAAAGAGCAATATCGAGATTGCCCAGGCCGCCGGCATGCGGCTGTCAAACGGCGCCGAATTCCTGGTGGTGTGCGGTGATATCATGACCATGCCCGGCCTGCCCCGCCACCCCTCGGCGCATAATATAAAGGTCGACGGGTCGGGCAAGATTACCGGGCTGTTATAGGGGGGGCTTACGTGTCGCGGCAGTTCCGCCGCAGCCAGTCCGCCAGGGCATCCTCGCCCATGCTGCCGTCGGCGAGCAACAGGATGGTGCCAACCAGTGCCGCGTCATCGGCGGTCAGTTGCTGACCGTTCAGCTCGAGGAACAACTCCATCAACACCGCGCCGCTGCGCTTGTTGCCGTCGATAAACGGATGGTCGGCGATAAGCCCGTAGCCATAGGCGGCAGCCAGTTCGAATATGTCCGGACTGGCGTATTCGGCGCGGTTCGCGGCGCGCGCCAGGGCTGAATCCAGCAGACCGCTGTCGCGCAAACCGCTCTCACCACCGTGTTCGGCCAGTTGCTCGTCATGCACGGCCAGCGCTGTGGCGCGGGATATCCAGCGGAAGTTCATTTGCGGCGCGCGCGCGACCGGCTATTTGGCCAGCTCGCGTAAGGCGTTGCGGCGTTTTTTCATGATATCCCCGGCCACCGCCATTTCTTCCTCGAATGCGGGGTCGTAAGGGGTCAGGCGAAAGCCGTCCTGCGTCTCGGTCAGAAACAGGGTATCGCCTTCCTTGAGCTTTAGCTTCCTGGTCACATCCTTGGGCAGGGTCAGGCCCAGCGAATTCCCTACCTTCCGTGCCTTCAGAGCAACCATGACGCCTTCCTTTCAAAGCCCGCGCGCGGCCTACGTTATAACATATGTTATAACAAAAGGAAAACCCGGGACGGCGGCGGCGGATGATATAGTGGTGGATGCGGCGGGGCAGATTAAGGGGCCGTTTGGGGAAAAGCGACGTGAAGGAAACGATGAACTCTCTTCTCCGGCCCAAATACACGACCCGACGGGCGAACGCGCCGATAAACCTCGGTCGCTCGAATATCCAGATCACCTGCGGTGCGCGGCAAATTCAATGTACAGGAAAAGCCAGACTACTGCTGCAGCCAAGGACCCATCTAGTCGTCACTGCCGATCTCTCAAGTAACCCGGAGATGGCCGCTCAGCTTATCACAGGCGACCCAGTTACCCTGAAATACAACAAAGAAGCGGCCACAGTCAAAGTAGTTGTTCTAAGCTCGACTTCGTCATGCTCGGCTGATCAAGGTGCGCGAACCACTGTTGAATTGCAGCCGAATCCTCAACACCTGACGATTTGCCCTAATCGCCGAAGACGGCTCCAATCTGTTACGTTTCACGTCATGAATTTTCCTGCGTTCAAATGCGCGGGGCCAGATTCTACAAATATTAAATACACATACCGATCGGGCGGGCTGCGACTCCTTGGAAGAGTAGTGCTTAGAAATGCTGATTGGACAATTGAGATTCAGGAACTCCCTCAGGCAAAGCGGCTGGTTGCGGAACTCCGGGATAAAGGCGGCTTCGCAATTACTCATGTCGGTCAGATTACTCGTAGCGACAGAACTAGTTTCGCCATTTCGAAGGTAGAGAAGGCTCTTGACGAATTGCGCCTTTTTTTGTCCTTCGCGAACGGCCTTTGGGTACCTGTAATTCTTCCAGTGGGCTTTGACAAAAACGGAAAGCGTTTGTTTGAGGAGTGGGCGTTGCCAAGATCTACGCCTTGGCAATTTTCTAGATCTTCGTTCGACCGGAACCATGGAGAAATGCTTGCCGAACTCTACCCGGGCTTTACAGCCTTGCTTCTTGATCCCGATATGGGTGAGCCATTAAAGGCTGCTCTTTATTGGTATCTAATGAGCAATCAAGGAAGTAGCGGTATCGACAGCGGATTGATTTTGAGCCAAGCAGCCCTTGAGAGATTGGCAACAGCATATATTAAGAAGATGGGACTTGTCACAGGCTCAAGCGCCGGAGATCGAATTTGCCGAGCATTCCAGCATTCGAAAATACCGATCACGATACCAAGAGCATCATCAGCGGCATACCGTGCCCGGCGACGAGGAGTTTGGAAAAATATACCAGAGGCGATTGTGAAGGTGAGGAACGAGCTTGTGCACCCCGAAACTCGATTGAAGGTTAATCTTGGGGCACTTGTTCCGGGCATTTGGAACTTGGCGCAGTGGTATATTGAGCTATTCATTCTCCGCCACTCTAACTTTACGGGTTTCTATTCAAATCGGATTCAGGCGCCTTGGGTTGGCCAAG
>JACZSK010000082.1 GCA_022574255.1 Pseudomonadota bacterium | reverse complement strand
GATCAACACCAATTGTGATAACTGCGCTCATGGATGGCTCCTCCATATGGTTGTTTAACGTCAACCAACGTATGGCACATCGTGATGCCGCCGGTGGGAGCCGTCCACCGCATCAAAAGCAGACATTAAGAACAATTCGCAATTAAGCGATTTCGGGCGAAATTTCTTCCGATCAGCCGAGCTTCGCGCCCAGGGGCACATCTTTTTCGGGTACGCAGAGGACAACCGCGCCGTCGTCGCGGGCAAAGTCGTCCCAAGTGATCTGGTCAGAGATCTGATTGGTCAATTTTGTCTCCTTTGCTTCGCGGCAACCCTGTCGTCATTCGCCAACAACCCCCTCACCTTCCCACGATGTGGGCCCCTCCCTCTCCCACGGAGGGGAGAGGGAAAAAAGGAAACCCCTCTCCCTTGATGGGAGAGGGTAGGGTGAGGGTGACAAAGTGTAGAAAAATTCTTCCTACTGCCCCTCGGTCAGCGGGCCATAGGCCTCGGGCCGGCGGTCGCGGAAGAACTGCCAGGTGTTGCGCTGCTCGCGGACCATATCCAGATCCATTTCATGGACGATCAGCTCGTCCTTGTCGCGGCTGGCAATGGCCTCGATCTCGCCGCGCGGATTGACAAAATAACTTTGCCCGTAAAATTCACCCACATTCCAGGGTTCTTCGCTGCCAACCCGGTTGATGGCGCCGATATAAATGCCGTTGGCCACCGCCGAGGCCGGCTGCTCAAGCTTCCACAGATATTCCGACAAGCCGGCCACGGTGGCGCTGGGGTTGACCACATATTCGGCGCCGGCCAAGGCCAGCGCCCGCCAGCCCTCGGGGAAATGCCGGTCATAACAGATATAGACGCCCAGCTTGCAATAGGCGGTGTCGAACACCGGCCAGCCCGAGGTGCCGGGCTTGAAAAAGAATTTCTCCCAGAAGCCCGCGACCTGCGGGATGTGGGTCTTGCGGTATTTGCCCAGATAGCTGCCGTCGGCGTCGATCACCGCGGCGGTGTTGTAATAGACCCCCGGCATCTCTTCCTCGTAGATCGGCACGACAATGACCATTTTGTACTTCTTGGCATATTCCTGCATCAGCCGGGTCGTCGGGCCATCGGGAATGGCCTCGGCGGCGGCATACCATTTGGCGTCCTGGCTGGGGCAGAAATAGGGCTGGGTGAAAACTTCCTGAAAGCACAATACCTGCACGCCCTGTTTGCCCGCCTCGTCGATCAGGGGCAAATGGGCCTCAATCATGGCATCGCGAATTTCTTCCGGGCTCTGGTCGGTTGACGCCTTCAAGGCCATCTGGATCAGCCCGCCTTTGAGTTTTGCCATTGCTCGTCTCCCTTGTTCTACAGGCGCCTTTTTACGTCATGCATTTCGGTCTGGACATCGACCAGCGCCTGATTATAGAGGCGCAAGACGTCTTTGTGGTGCAGCATGCCGACGATGATAAGGCTTTCCTTGTCGCGGATCACCGGCACATGTTCCTCGCCGATACGCTCGAGAAGCGCCAGCGCGTCTTCCAGGCTATCGCTGGCGCATACGGTGACCGGGTTGCGGCGGCAAATATCCTCGGCCCGGATCAGGGTATCCAGGTTGGGGTCAAACGTATCCGAGGTCATCTCCGAAGAGGTAATAACGCCGACCAGCGCCCCGGTCTCGTCAGCCACCAGCAGCTTGCCGCCATATTGCGCAATCAGTATGTCACGCACCTGGGCCAGCGGCTCGGCCGGTTTGACCGTCAGGAAATCGCGGCTCATGGCCGCTTCCACGTCGGTCGATTTCAGCAGATACAGCGCCTTGCCACCCTCCAGATGCAGGCCACGGCGTTCCAGTTGCCAATAAAAGAATGATGATTTATGCGCCAGCCCGGTGATCAGCGAGGCCACCGCGCCGGCGATCATCACGGCGATGGTAATCGAGTAATCCCCGGTCAGCTCGAATACGATCAGCACGGTCGAGACCGGCGCGCCGAGTACCGCCGAGGCCACCGCCCCCATGCCGACAATGGCATAAAGCCCGGGCGATGAGGCCAATTCGGGCATGAAACCCGCAGCGATGAGACCGATAGTGCCGCCGGTCATGGCGCCAAGATACAGCGACGGGCTGAATACGCCGCTGCCGAACCGGAAGCCGGTGCTGGCGGCGACGGCGACCATCTTGGCGACCAGAAGCAGGAGCAGGAAATCGAGCGTGTATATGCCGTGCAGGGCATTGTCCGTGGCCTCGTAGCCGACACCCAGCACTTCCGGCACCACCAGCGCGATCAGCCCGACCAGAAGTCCGCCGATGACAGGCAGGGCCCATGTCGGTATCGGCAACTTCCGGGCAATATCATCGGTCCACATTATTGAGCGGGTAAAGACTATGGCGACCAGCGCTGCGGCGACGCCGACAATCGCGAAGGCGGGCATCTCCAGGAAGGAGACGAGGGGAAAATCGGGCACGATGAAGGCGGGAAAATCACCGATATAGATGCGCGACACCATGGTGCCCGCGACGCCCGCGATGACCACCGGTGCGAATGCGTGGATGGCATAATGGCCCATCACCACTTCCAGCGCGAAGAATACGCCGGCGATTGGCGCGTTGAAGGAGGCAGCGACCGCCGACGCCACGCCGCAGGCCAGCAGCATACGCCCCACCGCCGGCGTCAGATGCAATTGCCGGGCGGTCCAGGAGGCCAGCGTCGCACCCAGATGCACCACCGGCCCTTCGCGGCCCGCCGAAGCCCCGGCACCCAGCGCCACGGCGTTAGCCAATGCCGAGACCAGCCCTGTTTTCAGGTCAATCCGTCCATCTTTCAGGGCGTTGGCCTCTATGACGTCGGCGACACCATGGCCGCGATGATCGGTGGTGAAATAACGATAGAGAAATGCCAGCACGATGCCGCCGGCGACGGGTGGGAGCAGCACCTGCCACCAACTGGCGTCACCCAGCCATTCGGCCAGCCGCTCGCTGGTGGTGCCGAACGAGACGAACTGCACGCCCGCGATGACCTGGCGAAAGGCAATGGTCGCATAAGCGACGATCACGCCGATGACCAGGGCCATGAAAGCCAGAACCATATGATCGTAACGCACCGACGAGCGCAGGAATTCCCGAATTTTCCTGCGGACAACCCTGATCGGTATGCGTCTTGGCATGGTTCCGTCTTCCCCCCGGTCGCAGCCGCCTTACATCAAAGCCCTGCATTATGCGTCAGACTGGACCTGGTCTCATTAATTATCAGCGATGCCGATCCCTCTCCCGGCGAATTTCGGAACTGGCAACGCCTGATGCTCTGCAAATAAAGCTGACATAACGTCATACGGCTGGTCGGGAAATTCAATCGGCTTGCGGGTTTCCAGGTCCACATGCATGCCGATCACTTCGCTGATGGCGAGTTGAGTAGTGCCGTCGGAATGGACCAGGGACACGAACGCATGGAACCGTTTGCTGTCGAGCCCCAGCAGTTGCAGATAGGAACTAAACTGTTGGCCTTCGCGGATCTCGCGCAGATAGCGGGTATGATTCTGCAGCATGAAAGTCGAGCGATTTTCCTTCCGGGCATAAGTTTCGCCGATGCCGAGCCCGGCGAAGAAATCGTCCATGGTTTTGTCCAGCGCGACCGTGTAATAGGCGATGTTCATATGGCCATTGTAATCCATCCACCGGGAATCGGCTGTGAAGTCCGAAATATGTTTTGGGCCGGTCTCGGCCATACGGCTGCTCCTCTTTGGCTGGACTTTCTCAAAAAAATGTAGCTTTTTGACTGACCTATGTCACCCCCGGCGCCCAAAGAGGGGCCTTTTTGGCCAGGCCTGTAGAAAATCTGAAAATATCGCGATTTCATGGTTAACGGCTTCGGGTTATAGTACTTTGGTAAGGAATTGTTGACCCTTGCCGTGCGATTTTAGGGCTTCCGTTGCAAGAGGGTAATTCAGGTGAAGAAACCCATGATCGCTTCGGGTGTGCTCGTCGTCCTGTTGATTCTGGCGGCGCTTATTGCCCCGAGCTTTATTGACTGGAACAGCCATCGGCCCGAGGTCACAGAGGCGGTACACCAGTTTACCGGCCTTGATATTTCCGTGGAGGGTGATCTTTCGTTCCGGCTGCTGCCGTCACCGGCGCTGTCGGCGCGTGCCCTGACGCTTGCCAATGTTGAAGGCGGCGTTGCCGAGTATTTTCTCGACGTCGAAGGCCTCGACATCAATGTGGATATATTCTCGCTGCTGGGCGGCGATATCAAGGTCAACTCCATCCTTCTCGACACACCGGTGATCGCCCTGGAGCGCGATGCCCAGGGCCGCGCCAACTGGGAAATGATACTGGCGGGCGGCGAAGAAGGGGAGAATAGCGCCCGTGACGTCAGCCTCGATCTCTTTGTTATCCAGGACGGAACCATCACTTACCGCGATGCTGCGACCGGAGCCCTGGAAGAACTGACCCAGATCAATGCCACCATAAGCGCCAAGTCCATATCCGGGCCGCTGCAGAGCAACGGCACGTTTCATTATCGTGATGTACCCCTGGCCATTGACGCCGCCATAGGCCAGATGGCGCCGGGCCGCCGCACCCCGATCAGGGTGACAATGGCCGTCGCTGGCCAGACACCGGGAATCACTTTCGACGGTTCCGCCATGCTGGATGAGGGCGCCCGTCAGGCGAACGGACGGCTGACTATTCAGGGAAGTAACCTGGGAGAACTGCTGGCCGGGCTGGCAAAACTTGGCGGCGGCACTTTCAGCGCGCCGGTAAACCTGGCCCACGGATACGGACTGGATGCCGACCTGGTGGCCTCCGAGGAATCCCTGGCCATCAATCCCGTGACTTTCAAGGTTGCCTCGACCACCGGCGAGGGCAGAATTATTCTGGAACTGGGCGAGGCCATCACCGCCGAGGCCAGCATATCGCTGATCACGGTGCGGGTTGAGGACTGGTTGCCCGCTGCGGATGAACAGAGCGGCGACGTTGCCGTAAGCAGCGAAAAAGATTTTACCTTGCCCGCGACTATAACCGGTGGGCTGGAGCTGACCGTGGGCGCGGTGGAATACCGCGAGGGAATCGCCCGGCAGGTCAGCGTGATCGCCAAGATACAGGACGCTGTGGTGACGCTGGAGGAAGCGCGTCTGTTGATGCCAGGGGGTTCGGACCTGGTGTTGAGCGGGGCGCTTACCGCGAAAGATGGCAAAGCCGAATTTACCGGCCGCCTGCGTGCGGCATCCAATAATTTGCGCGGTCTGGCATCATGGCTTGGGTACGACACGGCGCAGGTGCCTGAGGGGCAGCTGGCGAACTTCGCGCTGGATGGCGCGGTAAGCGTGACCGGCAGTCAGGTGCGTCTTTATGACGCCAAAGCGTCGCTGGATATCACCGAGGCGACGGGCAGCGCCAGTATGGGCCTCGGCAAAAACGCCGGTTACACAGTCGATGTCAGTTTTGGCCGGTTGAATCTCGATTCCTACCTGGCCCCTGCCGCAGAGGGCGATGACAGTTGGCAGGCGACAACCGATCGCATTCGTGCGGCGCTGAAGCCCCTGGCCGAAATGAACGCCAGCGTAAAGCTGAAGGGTGCCCAATTGACCCTGTCCGGCGCCAGTATTTCGGGGCTCACGCTGGACGCCGTGCTGAAGGATGGCGTGCTGAGCCTGAACCGGCTGGCGTTGGCCAGCATGGAGGGCGTGCGTATTGACCTGCGTGGCAGGATTCGCCGTTTGGCTGGCGAACCCACGGCGAACCTGGCTATCGATATTGAAAGCCCCAACGTAAATCGCTTTTTGCGCTGGTCGAAAGTGGATTTGCCGATGGAGGCCGCCGCCCTCTCGAAGGTCGCCATGAAAGGCAAGCTTGTGGGCACGCTCAAGGATCTGGAGGTGGACCTGAGCGGCGTCGCCGCGCGCGGTGCTTATCGCATCAAAGGTAAGTTGGAAGGCTTATCGCCCGCGCCGTCCAGAATTAACGTCGAATTTGAAATCGGTCATTCGTCGCATACCGACATGATCCGGCGGCTGAACCTGCCGATTGAAATTGCCGGCGAGGGCCAGACGGCGCGTATTTACGGCACGCTGGAAGGTGCGCTCAATGACCTGAAGGGCAATATCAGGCTGGAGGCACTGGGCGCCAAGGCCAGCATATCAGGGCGTTACGCGGGCCTTATGGGCGAGGAGGGCGCACCGCAGAGCTTCGATTTATCGCTGGCCCTGTCGCACGCCAACCTCACCGAACTTGTGCGTTATTTCGACAGTACCTTCGCCCCGTCGGGTGGCGCATTGGGGCCGGTCCAGGCCGTGCTTGCCCTCAAGGGCACGGACAAGAATTTCTCGCTGTCGGGTATCCAGGCGACCCTGGGCCCGGCGAACCTGCAGGGCGGCATAACTGTTGATCGCGCCGGCGAACGGCCAATTATCACCGGTGCCCTGAAGGCCGGCAGCCTGCCCCTGGGTCTGTTCATGAAGAAAGCCACTGCCGGGATCGCCGAAGCGCGCAGCTGCGGTGAGCGCTGGTCGCAAAAACCTCTGGAACTCGCGATGCTCAGGGATTTCGATGCGGCACTGGAATTTTCCGCCGACGAAATAAGCTTCCGCGATTACATTTACAGCGAACCGGCGATGACCATCAATTTGAACAATGGCGTGCTGACCGTTCCTCATTTCCGCAGCGGCATGTTCGGGGGCACGGCGGCTGTGGACATCCGGTTTGACGCCACCACCGACCAGGCGGCGCTGACCATCGGCGTTGATTTGCGAGACGTGGATATGGCGCGCCTCATGCCCGCCTTCTTCGGTTTTTCCGCGGCCACGGGCAAAATGAGCCTGGCCGGACAGTTCTCCGGCGCCGGGCGCAGCCAGCATGAGATTATCTCGTCTCTGGCCGGGCAGGCGCAATTCCTGGCCCGTGACGGCAAGATTCAGAAGTTAAGCCTCGGGGGCATAGGGAGGATGCTGCGCGGCTCCTTCAGCCCTCTGAAACTGGGGAGCCAGCTTGATCGCGTGGCGCGTGACGGACAGACCGCTTACAAGCAGATAGAGGCGCCCATTACAGTTGTGAAGGGTGTTGTGCGCATTCCGCCCACCGAGACCGTGACCGAACAGGGCGACCTGTTGCGTGGCGGCGGCACCATCGATTTGCCGGCCTGGACTATTGCTCTTGCCGGTGAGTTTCGCCTTGCCGAACTCCAGTCGTTTCCGCCCGTGCCCTTTGAGGTCACCGGTGACATCGATAATGCCCGGATCAAATACCGCTGGAACCAGTTCGTCGCAAAGGCGGCGAAGGATTTTGGCGCCAACGTGCTGCAGGGCGTCCTTGGCAGCGGCGGCGGGCAGGATGCCATTAGCGACCTGACCGGTGGCCGGGTGCCCTTGCCACTGCTTGGCAGGAAACCCGCCAACAACGACCAGGCCGGCGAACAGACAGGCGAATCAAGCCTGCTCAACAGGACGTCCGGCACCGCTGAGCAGGCGGGAGCGCAAACGGGCGAACAGGCCGGCGAGCCGAACACCAGGTCAGAACTGGAAGAGATTGCCAAAGGCATTGTCAGCCTTCTTGGCGGCAAGAAAAAAGACCAGAAGCCGCCAGCAGAAGACGACGGCGGCCACTAGCAGCTATTGCCTCTTTCCTGTATTTTTTCCAACACGTAAACCCGCAAGGCGCTGGACAGATTCGCTTTTTTGACGCCTGGCTGAATCCCCCCTGCGTCAACGCCAGCAATGATTGCCGCCACCGAGCGGCCCTCCGCAGCGGCAATTTCTTTCAGCACCTGCCAGAAAGCCTGCTCCAGCGACACACTGGTGCGGTGCCCGGCGATGCTGACCGAGCGCTTGCGGATGGCGGTGGAATGTTTGCCGGGCATGGCGTTTCTTAGCCCGCGCAGGGCGCCAAGCCAAGAGGCTTGAACCGGGGTCCATTGGAAACGCTGGTGGTGCAGGAGAGGGCAATAGACTCCGGATACTTCTTGCGCGGTGCGCCTTGGCCGGAGTGACGGATTCCTTTTTTTCGTCACCCTCACCCTGACCCTCTCCCATCAAGGGAGAGGGGATAAGAGAGCCGGCGCATAAACCCTCTCCCCTCGCGGGAGAGGAAGGGGCCCGCGAAGCGGGAAGGTGAGGGGTGAAAAAAGAGCCCCACGCGGTGAGAAGGTGAGGGGTGAAAATGAGTCCCCAAGGCGTATCACGCGGAGAGGGTCAGCCAATGACGAGGTGAGCATGAGGAATTCGCCGCCTGGAAGGCCCCTAATCCTGCATCAGTCCGAGGGCCCGAGCATATCCTGGGGGCGGACGATCTCGTGGAAGCGCTCCTCGGTAATGGCTTCCATCTCCAGCGCGCTTTGCAGCAGCGTCAGTCCCTTTTTGTGGGCGTTCTTGGCCACCGCCGTGGCCTGGTCATAGCCGATCTCGGGGGCCAGCGCGGTGACCAGCATGAGAGACTTGTTCATCAGCGCATCGATGCGCTCGCGGTCGGGCTCAATGCCCACTACGCAACGATCGGTGAAACTCATCACGGCGTCGGTCAGCAACTGGATCGATTGCATCACGTTGTGAATGATCACCGGCTTGAAAACGTTGAGCTCCAGATGGCCCTGGGAGCCGGCGATGGTGACCGCGGTATGGTTGCCCATGACCTGGGCGCAGACCATGGTCAGCGCCTCGCACTGGGTGGGATTGACCTTGCCGGGCATGATCGACGAGCCGGGCTCGTTCTCGGGCAGTTTCAACTCGCCCAGCCCGCAGCGCGGCCCCGAGCCCAGCAGCCGGATATCGTTGGCGATCTTCATGCATGAAACTGCGATAGTGTTGAGGACGCCGGAGGCCTCGACCATGCTGTCGTGACTGGCCAAGGCCTCGAACTTGTTCGGTGCGGTGACAAAATTCAGCCCGGTAATCTTTGCTACTTCCGCCGCGAAAGCCTCGGCAAAGCCTTTCTTTGTGTTCAGGCCCGTGCCCACCGCCGTGCCCCCCTGCGCCAGCTCCATCAGCGGCGGCAACGCGCTCTCGGCGCGGCGCACGCCGTTGGCCACCTGGGCTGCATAACCGGAAAATTCCTGGCCCAGGGTCAATGGTGTCGCGTCCTGCAGGTGGGTGCGGCCAATTTTTATGATATCATTCCACTCAGCGGCCTTTTTTACCAGCGCTCCGTACAGGTGCTGCAGCGCCGGAATCAGCCGGTGGGTGATTTCCTCGGCGGCCGCGATATGCATGGCCGTGGGGAAGGTGTCGTTCGACGATTGCTGGAGGTTTACATGGTCGTTGGGATGAACCGGTGATTTCGAGCCCAGTTCGCCGCCCAGCGCCTTGATGGCGCGGTTGGCGATCACCTCGTTGGCGTTCATGTTCGATTGCGTACCCGAGCCGGTCTGCCAAATCACCAGCGGGAAATTGTCATCCAGCTTGCCGTCGATCACATCACCGGCGGCCTGGGCTATGGCCTCGCCAATTTTCCTGTCTATTTTATCCTGCGCCAGGTTGGTCAGCGCCGCCGCTTTCTTGATAATGCCCAGCGCGCGGATCACCGGCCCCGGCATGCGCTGGTCGCCGATCGGGAAATTACCCAGCGAGCGTTGGGTCTGGGCACCCCAGTATTTATCGGCGGGCACTTCAACGGGGCCAAAGCTGTCGCTTTCAACCCTGTGCGTAAGGCTGCTTCTGTCGGCGTCTGCCATGGGAAAGTCTAGCTGTTCTTTCTGAAGGTATCGAGGGCGACAACATTATCATTTTCGCTCCCCGAGTCGCTTTTGGCCGATTTACTGTCTTTGCCCTTCTTCGGCTTGGGGGCGAGGATGGCGGCTTCCCCCGTACCGGGCATTTTCTCGATGCTGGCGGTGTCCTGCCCGCTGGCGGTGTCTTGCTCCAGCTCCTCCGGCGGATAGAGATCGGAGGTGAATTGCAGGGCAAATTGCGCGCTGGGATCGACGAAGGCAATCAGCGCGTCGAAGGGAATGACCAGCAGCTCGGGCTTGCCGTCGAAACTCAGCTTCAACTCAAAGCGTTCCTCGTCCACCTTCAGCCCCCAATAGCGGTGCTGCAACACAATGGTCATGTCATCGCTGTAGCGCTCTTTCAGGTGGACAGGCAGCGTCACGCCCTCGGCGTTGGTATCGAAAGTGATGTAAAAATGATGCTCGCCGGGCAGTCCGTGGTCGGCCACATGCTGCAATACCTTGCGGATCGCGCCTTTCAGGGCGCCCTGCACCAGCTCATCATAATCGAATTCAATGTCGCTCATAAATTCGGGCCTTGTGACTCGGGCATGGCTCCCGATTAAGGGTCACTGCTCTTGAACAGTATATAACGGCTGGCCGGGTCCGTCTCCAGTCAATTGTCAGCGGTTGGAGACATTGCGCGGCACAATCGGGAGATTGCGAAATTGAATCGCAGTATCCTGGGCGCCAAGCGGGAGATTTCAGTGATCCAGAAAAAGCGAAGTAGATTGCGGTGTCGGCCGAGGCGCTAGCATTGGGTGTCGCCGAGTAGCGTGAAGGGCACACCATCGACTGCAATATTCCACTCATTCATGATCCATTTCTGATCCCCCTCTAATTCCTGTGCGGCGATGGCTTCCTTGGGAACCGGGAGGCCGTGTTTCGCCCGCCAGCTGCGCCAGAAATAGATCGCCAGATTACGTTCAGGATAGTCGGGCGCTTTCTCGATACAGCGCGAAATAATTTCGGCAGCGCGCAAGTTTCCTCCGTTGGCTGCGAATTTGAGTGACAAATTGGCCCCCATGGCGAGAGAGCAGGAAAGGGAAAGCGGTTCTGCGATCACGGCATCGTCTTTGCCTTCTCCTTCTCCTTCTCCTCTGCAAATCCGGTCATAATCTGCCTGCCACTGGTACATAAGAAAATATCCGGGTCTGTAATCAAAAGGCGGCGCGGTGGCAGTCTGTAGCCAGCCAAGCGCAGCGCGGGGGTTCGGTTCATGCCCGTTGCGCCCATGCTTTATCTCTATCGCCCGCGCCATTATTCCGCTGCCGTCGCCGCGCCCAAGAGCTTCAATTTCCTGTAATTCCCCAAGCAATGCTTCGGGCAGCGCCCAGCTGCCGGTGTGGGGTTCCACGAAGCCGGTCGCATATTGCCTTTCGCTCAGTCCCCAATATTCGTTGGCGCCGGACGGTATCTGCCAGGATACCTCCTCGCTCGGGCCCAGCAGGGTCGGCCCGACCAAATCCGCCGCGATCTTGAAATGTCGCCGGGCAGCCGCCCGGTCGGGCTCGGTTCCGATTCCTTCCCACAAATACCAGCCCAGCCTCGCCTGCGCGATCTCGTCATTGGGGCCATCGGCCACTTGTGCCCGTAACAATGCAAGGGACTTCGCGGCGCTCTTTTCAAGGCATCGCCCTTCCAGATGCAGTATAGCGCGCAGCAGGCGGTATGGTTGCGGTGGGCCGGGCTCCGTTATCCCCAGCTTTCCCAGAAATTCCTCGCAACGACCGTATTTGAGGTCGTCCGCGGCAAAGGCCAACTCCCGGGCCATGTCGTCCCGCAAGCTTCGGCTCGCAGGCGTGCAGGCCGTCGCCACGAGTAACAGAGCGGATGCAATCGCTATATTTAGCGGATTTCCTTGCCTGGTCATTTGGCTCATCCCAGCAGCGGGCGATATCGCAGAAGCCGTCGCCAGCAACCAGCATGCCCCGGCAAGCCAGCTTTGTAAATCTCGGGGGCCCTGCAACCCGCAGCAACCTCAAAACGCAGTGAAATGAAATGGCGATAAAAGTGGAGGGCTTCTGTTGCCCGGTGCCCTCCGGACCGCGCTAGTATTACCTTAGTTCATGGCTTGCGCCGTAGAACTAAGCCGCAACAGCGAATGCCTCATTATCATTGGCATTTGTGAAATTGACCCATCACGGCGGTATCATACCGGGCAAAAGATCGTGCCTTTGAACATCCGTCGATCCTGGTTCGCCCCCATCAGAAACCGCGTTAATTGCGTTTCGGCTGAATCCGGAAACGCGGCTTTTGGTGGAGGCGCCGGGTACTGCCCCCGGGTCCGAAATGTCTATTCCACACGTCGTTTATCGCCATAGCCGGCAAGCCGGCACCCCATATATAGGCGAAAAGGCTTAAGATTTAAAGGCTTGAGGCGCGGAACCGTGCCGACATTTCTTATCGCGGCAACCGAAGCAGGCAGCGGCTGCGTAATAAAGCGCCAACGTTCATCAAAAGAGTCTGCTTTTAGCCAAAAGCGGACATTGGGAGAATTATTCTGATCCAACCCTAAATGGGTGATTTGGATTCCGCTGAATGAAACCATCCACCTCGCTGAGTTTAGCGGGGAGTGGTTCTGCATCTGGATGGCAACTACAGGTCGGAAACCTAAAGCCGTTCTGCCAAAGTAATTCGACCTTCTTCCATTGCTCCAAATTTGACTTGCGGGGAGCTTTGAATGAACGCCCCATATAGCGCAATGGACCGCCACATTGTGGACATTTCACCTTTCTTCCGTCGCTTTTGGCCTTAAAGGATTTACGGCATTCGAAACAGGCATGGGCGACCAAGTAGGCTGGCCCTCCCACTCGTGGCTGGGACTCAGGAAGCTTTCGATTTCCTGTATCGCGCCGAACTTGCATCCGGCGTGCTTT
>JACZSK010000175.1 GCA_022574255.1 Pseudomonadota bacterium | reverse complement strand
CCTCCACACCCTGCTTGCGGATGGCGTCGATCTCCCTGATCAGCGCCCAGGGGTCAACCACCACGCCGTTACCGATGATTGACTTCTTGCCGCCGCGCACAATGCCCGATGGCAGGAGGCTGAGCTTGAACACCTCGCCGTCGATGACCAGGGTGTGCCCGGCGTTGTGGCCGCCCTGAAAGCGCACCACCACGTCGGCGCGCTCGGACAGCCAGTCGACGATCTTGCCCTTGCCCTCGTCGCCCCATTGCGAGCCGACAACCACCACATTTGCCACCGGCGATTACTCCCTCAAGCAGCTTTTATCTTGCGATCCCTAAGCGAAACCTTGTGCGGCCTTTCGCTTCAAAAAGCCAGCGCTTTCGCCTGCCGCACCTGATCCAGTCTGGCCACCCGCTCGATAAACTCCGGCGACACCTTCTGGTCCACGGATATCAGGGCAATGGCGCGCTTTTTCTTCTTCTCGCGGCCCAGGTTAAAGGTGGCGATATTGATGCCCTCTTCGCCCAGCATGGTGCCCAGCGCACCGATCAGGCCGGGCTCGTCGTCATTGACCACGAAGATCATGTGCGGGCGCAGCTCGGCCTCCAGTTCAACCCCGTCGAGGCGCACAATGCGCGGCGCGCCGTTGGCGAACAGGGTACCGGCCACGACGCGTTTGCGGTTCTCGGTGATCACGGTCAGGGTAATCAGTGTCTGGTAGTCGCCCTCGCGGTCGTGCACCACCTCGGTGACCTCGATATTGCGCTCCTTGGCGATGACCGGCGCGTTGACCATGTTGACGCTGTCCATCATCGGGCGCAGCAGGCCCTGCAGCACAATCGCGGTCAGCGGCCGGGTGTTCAACTCCGCCACATGGCCCTCGTATTCCACGGTCACGCTCTGCAGCCCGCTCTCGATCACCTGCCCCGCGAAGCTGCCGATATCCTTGGCCAGAGACATATAAGGCTTGAGCCTGGGCGCATCCTCGGCGGACACAGACGGCATGTTCAGCGCGTTGGTCACGGCGCCGGTGAGCAGGTAATCGGCCATCTGCTCGGCCACCTGGATCGCCACATTGACCTGCGCCTCGGTGGTCGCCGCACCCAGATGCGGGGTGGCCACCATGTTCGGCGCGTCGAACAGCACGTTTTCGGTGGCCGGTTCCTCGCTGAACACATCGAATGCGGCGCCCGCCACCTTGCCCGATTCGAGCGCTTCAGCCAGCGCCTCCTCGTCAACCAGCCCGCCGCGCGCGCAATTGATGATGCGCACACCGTCTTTCATTTTGGCGATCGCCGCGGCGTCGATGATGCCGCGCGTGGCGTCGGTCAGGGGGGTGTGCAGCGAGACGAAATCAGCCTCCGCGAACAGCGCCTCCAGCTCGACCTTTTTTACGTTCAGATCATCCGCGCGCTCGGGGGTGAGAAACGGGTCGTAGGCCAGCACCTTCATCTTCAGGCCCTGCGCCCGATCGGCCACCACGGCGCCGATATTGCCGCAGCCAATGATGCCGAGAATTTTACCCGATACCTCAACGCCCATGAAGGCCGACTTTTCCCATTTGCCGGCGCGGGTGGAGGCATCGGCGGCGGGAATTTGCCGGGCCGTGGAGAGAATCATGGCGATGGTATGCTCGGCGGTGGTGATGGCGTTGCCGAAGGGGGTGTTCATCACCGCCACACCGCGCGCGGTGGCCGCCGGGATGTCGATATTGTCGGTGCCGATACCGGCCCGCCCCACGACTTTCAGCTTTTTGGCGGCGGCCAGCAGCTTCCCGGTCACCTTGGTCGCCGAGCGCACCGCAAGGCCATCGTAATCGGCGATGATTTCCAGCAGCTCGTCTTTCGACAGCCCCGGTTTTTCGTCAACCTCGATGCCGCGCTGGGTAAAGCATTTTGCCGCCATCGGGCTCATCTTGTCGGATATCAATACGCGTACCATCAGGAATTTCCTTTTACCTGGTCAAACGCCCAGTCCAGCCAGGGAAAGAGCGCCTGTAAATCTGTTGTTTCCACCGTCGCCCCGGCCCATAGCCGAAGCCCCGGCGGCGCGTCGCGGTAGGCGCCGATGTCATAGCCGGCGGCCTCGGCCTCCAGCAGCGCTGTGATCTTCTTCTGCATGTCGCGCTGGGCGGCCTCGTCCAGCCCGGCAAACCAGGGATCGGTAATGCGCAGGCAGACCGACGTGGTCGAGCGGGTATCGGCGCGCACCGCCAGATGTTCGACCCAATCCGTTTGAGAAACCCAGTCGGCGATGGCTTTGGCGTTGGCGTCACTGCGGGCGATCAACCCATCAAGCCCGCCCACCTCGCGCGCCCATTTGAGGGCATCGAGATAATCCTCCAGCGCCAGCATGGAGGGGGTGTTGATGGTCGCGCCCTCGAAAATGGCGGCGATGAGCTTGCCATTCTTGGTCAGGCGGAAAATCTTCGGCAACGGCCAGGGGGGCGTGTAGCTCTCCAGCCGCTCGACGGCGCGGGGGCCGAGGATGAGCATGCCGTGCGCCGCCTCGCCGCCCAGCACCTTCTGCCAGGAATAGGTCACCACATCCAGCTTGGCCCAGGGCAAATCAACCGCGAAGACCGCTGAAGTGGCGTCGCAGATGGTCAGGCCTTCGCGGTCGTCGGAAATCCAGTCGGCATTCGGCACCCGCACACCCGAAGTGGTGCCGTTCCAGGGGAAGACAATATCGTGATCGGGGTTGACCGCGTCGAGATCGGGCAGCTCGCCGTAGGGCGCCGCCAGCAGGCGGAAATTAT
>JACZSK010000081.1 GCA_022574255.1 Pseudomonadota bacterium | reverse complement strand
TTGATGGCCGAGGAACTGCCCCTTGACGTCCTGACCTCACGCGACCCGCGTAAGCTCATCCCGCCGCTGCATGGCGCCCTCCTGAAGAACGAGCAGGATGTGCATCTGTTCGAGAAGCTGGCCTTCATGCACCGGCGCGAGGGGGGGTAATGTTTGGCGCAGAGGATAAGCTTGACCCCGACAATGGACCTGAGGAGATAATAAATATTTTGGGCGCGTATAATCGAAATCCTGCGGAAATCAGAGATTATTTTTCCCTCGATCATCGCGAAAGCGCTTTGCAGTCTCTTGAGTCCCTGGAAAATTCTCTGGGCCAGGTATTCAGGAAATCTGGTAACTGGAAATGGGTTATCATCAAGATTCACGACGCACTGTTCCAAGCGATCACAGGTGCCTTATCCGGTCATAACGAGCTAAACCACCTGAGAACGGGCGGGCGCAAGAAAAAGCTCAAGATTCTGCAGTGCAGAAACAAAAAAGCTCGGCAGGAGCTTATAAATGGAGCGGGCAAATCAATATGCCAAGTGGCCGGATTTGACGAGCTTTGGAAAAGGGCCTGTGGCAAAGATTGGATGCACGGTCAATGCCTCGAACCCAATCCTCAGCAAACAAAAGAAGTCGAGGAGGTAATGCATCTGCGAAATTATCTGATTCACCCAGATGCATCTGTACATTCGATATGGATACCTATGTTACCTAGCTACGTGAGGACGGCTATTGATTTCACAACAAGCCTACTTCGCCACCATCCATACCACGTCACCCATTTTTCTGAGTCTCAGAGAGAGCGTCTGTCTGCCGTCTCGCAAAATATCAAAGATCACCTCACTGCAGCCGAAGAGATTTGGCCGATGCCGACTGACTGACCCATGTTCACTGAATTCTTCTTCACTCTGCGCGATGGCGGTATTCCGGCGACGCTGAAGGAATATCTGACCCTGATGGAGGCGATGCAGCGGGGCTGCGCCAGCTACAAGGTCGAGGACTTTTATTACCTCAGCCGCGCGACCTTCGTGAAGGACGAAAAACACCTCGACAAGTTTGACAGGATATTCGGCAAAGTCTTTGAAGGCATTGAATTTATTGCCGACGAAGAGAACGCCGAAATCCCCGAGGAATGGCTGCGGAAAATGGCCGAACTTTACCTCTCCAAGGAGGAAATGGAGAAGATCGAGGCGCTGGGTTCGTGGGACGAAATCATGGAGACCCTGAAGAAGCGCTTGGCCGAGCAGGAGGAGCGCCACCAGGGCGGCTCGAAATGGATCGGCACCGCCGGCACCTCGCCCTTCGGTGCCTATGGCTATAACCCCGAAGGTATACGCATCGGCCAGGACGGGGGCCGCCACGGCCGCGCCATTAAAGTGTGGGACAAGCGCGAGTTCCGCAATCTCGACGATTCCGTCGAGCTGGGCACCCGCAACATAAAAGTGGCGCTGAGGAAGCTCCGGCGCTTCGCCCGCGAAGGCGCTGCGGAAGAGCTGGACATGGACGACACCATCCGCTCGACCGCCCACAAGGGCTATCTGGATATCAAGATGGTGCCCGAGCGTCATAACGCGGTGAAGGTGTTGCTGTTCCTCGATGTGGGCGGCTCAATGGACCCCCATATCAAGCTCACCCAGGAATTGTTCTCGGCGGCGCGCTCGGAATTCAAGCATCTGGAATTCTTCTATTTCCACAATTGCCTCTACGAGGGGGTGTGGCAGGACAACGCCCGGCGCAATACCGAGCGCACGGCGACCATGGAAATCCTGCATACCTATCCCCATGATTACCGGCTTATTTTTGTCGGCGACGCCTCCATGAGCCCTTATGAGATTTCCTATCCGGGCGGCTCGGTGGAGCATTGGAACGAGGAAACCGGCGAGGTGTGGCTGCGCCGCGCCCTCTCGGTCTACTCGAAGGCGGTGTGGCTGAACCCCCTGCCTGAAGAACACTGGGACTGGACCCACTCGATCAGCATGGTGCGCAGCATCATGGAAAACCGCATGTTTCCGCTGACCCTCGGTGGCCTGGACAAGGCAATGGCGGTGCTGCGCCGGTAGTTGGGCTTTCGGCGGACAGGAATTCATTCTATCCTGCAGCGGTGCACGCGAAAGCCGGGAGGGGAAAATGGGATACGCTTTCTTCGATCTGTTGTTTGTCGTGGTTCCATTGCTGCTTATCGGAGTGCCTGTGGCGCTGGTGGTACTCTTCAGGAGAACCGCCAGGACCGAGCGGGAGATAAAACGAATATCCGGCAATATGGATATTGTTTACCGGCGCCTGAGTGGCGATGAGCAAGAGCCGAGCAAACCACCCGAGCCTGAGCCAACCCCATCCACCGCGCCCTCCCCCACGCTGCCGCCCTTTGCGGTCAAGGCTCAGGAGGCGCCGCCCGCCGCGCCGCCATTCGCCGCCAAGCCACCTGAAGGCGCACCCGCTACTCCATCCGAGCCGCAATCCGGGGCCATGGCGCCCGCAGCCAGGCCCGCCGCAAGAGCAGCCAGGCCCTGCCGGGAAATCATTTGAACAACGCCTGACCGAGCGCTGGATGGTCTGGCTGGGTGGCATCGCGCTGGCGCTGGGCGGCGGCTTCATGGTCAAATATTCGATCGACATTGGCCTGTTTGGGCCAGGCATGCGCATCGCAATGGGCATTCTGGCCGCAGCCACCATGGTCGCTTTGGGCGAATGGCTGCGCCGCAAGGGTCCGGTGCCCGAGGCGATCATGGGAATGCTCGAGCAGGCGCCCGATTATGTGCCCTCGGCACTGACCGCAGCCGGCATTTTTACCGCCTTCGCAACGATCTATTCCGCGCATGCCTTGTACGACATGATCCCCGGCATCCTCGCCTTTGCCCTTCTGGCGGCGGTCAGCTTTGCCGGCATGGCTTTGGCGCTGGTCCACGGGCCGTTGCTGGCCTTTCTCGGACTGGTCGGCGCCTACGCCGTTCCCGCCATCATTACGCTCGGTGATCCACAGGCGGCATCGCTGTTCCCCTATCTGCTGGTGGTCACCGCCGGTGCGCTGGAAGTGGTGCGCTATCGCCAGTGGCGGTATCTGGCGCTCGCGGCGCTGGGCATCAGCACGCTGTGGGTTTTCCTGTGGTTTGAGGAGGTCGGGCGATCCTGGGACGCAATTTATGTGGGCATCTTTGGCCTGGCGCTGACGGCGATCTATTTGCTCCGCCTTTATCCGGGCAGCGACCCGGCCACCCCCGAAGACGATTCTCTGCCCTGGTACGCGGTCGGGCAATTTCCATTCTGGCGGCAATTCGCGGTCGGCGGCGCCGCATCGGGCGCCCTGATTATTTTAATCGCGGCTGATATGGCCGGACGCACATCAGAGTCATTCCTGGTGGTCGCCTTGTTTGCCGGCCTGTGCGGCTGGGTGGCGCGGCGCGACGGGCGGCTGGATATCCTGTTGGCCGGGGCCGGCACCCTCGTCTTCCTGCTGCTGGCGACCTGGGTCATCCCCCATGTTACCGCCACCGATGCCGTGGCGCTGGCTGAAGTCGCCACTTGGGGGCCCATCGCCCGGCCTTTCGTGCCGGTCGAATACCAGACGCTGGCGATCACCGGCGGGCTTTTCGGCCTGTTGTTCCTGGCCGGGGGCTTCGCCGGTCTTTGGGGGGCGCGTCGACCGGGCTTCTGGGCCAGCATGTCCACGGTCATGCCCCTGGTCATCGTCATTTTGATCTACGTGAAAATTCACAATTACGCACCCAACCTGGGCTGGGCCTTTACCGGCATGGGGCTGGGCGCCCTGCTGCTGTATCTCGGCGAGCGCACGGCGCATTACCGGGATGATCCCGGCATGAAAGCGGCGTTGGGCGCCTATGCGGTGGGCGTGACCGCGGCCATTGCGCTGGCCCTGGCGATGTTGCTGGAAAACGCCTGGCTGACGGTGGCCCTGGCCATTGAACTGCCGGCCATCGCCTGGATATGGAAGCGATTGGATGTGGATGGCCTGAGGACCACGGCGCTGGTGCTGGCGGGCATTGTTCTGGTGCGGCTGGCGCTCAATCCCTACACCCTGGATTATGCCATCTCGGGCTCTATCCCGGGGCTCAACTGGCTGCTCTACGGCTATGGCCTGCCGGCGCTGGCCTTTTTCGCGGCGCGGCGGCTGTTCGACAACGGCGACGAGAACCGGCTGCAGGATGTGCTGGAAGCCGGGGCGCTGATCTTTGCCTTCCTGCTGGTGACGCTGGAATTGCGCTCGATCCTGTCGGAGACCGGATCGGTGACCGGCAGCTATAAATTCGCCGAGCGCGCCATACAGACCGTCAACTGGATGGGCTTTTCGCTGTTGCTCTTGCGGCTGGAAGGGCGGCGGCGCCGGGCCTTTTATGCCTGGATGCGCCACGGGCTGATGGCGCTGCTGGTGATCAACATCTTCATCTTTGGCGGGCTATGGGAAATTCTCACGCCGGGTGCGCCGGTCGGGCCATGGCCGGTGTTCAACCTGCTGCTCATCGCCTATGCCATACCGGGAGCGATGGCATATTTCCTCTATCGCGCGGCCAGGGATATCGGCGCGGAAAGAACGGCGCTGATATACGGCCTCGGCGCGCTGGTGCTGATGTTCATCTGGGTGAATTTCGAAGTGCGGCACGCTTTCCACGGCAGCGACCTGAGCGCCGGTGCAGAGACCGACGGCGAGGCCTATGCCTATTCCATTGCCTGGCTGGCCTACTCCGGGGTCTTGCTGGCGGGCGGCCTGTTACGCAAGGTCAAAGCGTTGCGGCATGCCTCGCTTGCGGTTTTGATGCTGGCTATATTGAAGGTCTTCTTCTTTGACCTGGGACAACTGGAGGGTCTCTGGCGGGCCCTGTCATTCATGGGGCTGGGCGCGGTTCTGGTGGGCATCGGCTATCTCTATCGCCGCTTTGTCTTCCCGCCGGGCCAAGAGGCAGGCGAAGAACCGGGCGAAGAAGCCGTGCCGGATGAGGCTTCCTGATCGGAGAGAGATTTCTGCGTTCCGGCGCGAAGTCTGGTCGATTCAAGTCGCGCGTCTTGCTATGGTCGGCGTTTGCACCTAGAGAGTTTCTTTGCCATTTCCGCCCCTCACGACCAATCGAGGATCAACTATGCTTGAACGCCAATTCAGCCCCCTCCCCCGCCTGCTGGCTGGCGTCGCAGCGGTTTCCATTACCGTACTGCTGATGGCAGGCCCAGGCACCGCCGCGGGCGAGAAATCTTCCCGTGAGACGCCCTACGTCACGGCGGACGACCCCTGGTACCAGGCGGGCCAGGCGGCGCTGCAAGAGCGCCTGGCGCTCAGGCCCAACACCAACCGGGCGAAGAATATAATTCTGTTTGTCGCCGATGGCATGGGCATCTCCACGATCACCGCTACCCGCATATTCGACGGTCAGTCGCGCGGAGAGAGCGGCGAGGAAAATGTCCTGTCGTTCGAGCGCTTTCCCTATACGGCGCTGGTGAAAACCTATAATTCCAACGCTCAGGTGCCGGATTCCGCGGGCACCGCCAGCGCCCTGAACACCGGCGTCAAAACCCGCATCGGGGTAATCGGCACGCCCGCAGGCGTGAGAAACGGCGATTGTGCCGCCTCCCTGAACGGCCATCCCGCCAACATGGGCGAGCTGGCCAGGAAAGCCGGTAAATCAGTGGGCGTCGTTTCCACCTCGCTGATTGTCGACGCCACCCCGGCGGCGGTCTATGCGCACAGCCCCAGCCGCGGCTGGATGTTTGATTCCCGCATGCCGGACGCCGCCAAGGCAGCCGGCTGCAAGGATATCGCCCTGCAGATGCTGGAGTTCGGCCCCGAGGTGGCGCTGGGCGGCGGGCGTGTGGCCTTTTACCCGGCGGGAACCGCAAGCCCGGAGAACAGTGCAGAAAGCGGCGCCCGCGCCGATGGCCGCGACCTGACCAGCGAATGGACTTCAACCCTTGAGAACGCGGCCTATGTGTGGAACAGCGCCGGTTTTGACGCCGTTGATCTCGCCAAGACCGATCACTTGCTGGGTCTTTTCGAGCGCGCAACCATGCAATACGAGGCCGACCGCGCCAATGACGCCGGGGGCGAGCCCTCGCTGACCGAAATGACCCGGGCGGCGCTGGAAATCCTCTCGCGGAACGAGAACGGCTATTACCTGATGGTCGAGGGCGGCCGCGTGGATCACGCCCACCATGCGGGCAATGCCTACCGCGCCCTGACCGATACCCAGGTGTTCGCCGACGCTGTTCAGGCGGCAGTGGATATGGTTGATCTCGAGGAGACGCTGATTCTGGTGACCGCCGACCACAGCCATGTATTCACCATTGCCGGCTATCCGGCGCGGGGCAATCCCATCCTGGGGCTGGTAAAATCTGTTGATGATTCCGGCGAGCCCGAGGCCGACCCCGAATTGGCCGAAGACGGCAAGCCCTACACCACACTGGGATACTGGAATGGCCCCGGCGCCATAACCGGCGCGCGCCCGGACCTGAGCGACGTTGACACCACCGCGCTGGATTACATACAGCAATCAATCGTGCCCACCCGCTCGGAGACCCACGGCGGCGAGGATGTCGCCCTGTTCGCCACTGGCCCCTGGGCGCATCTGGTGTCGGGCGTGATGGAACAGAATGTAGTTTTTCACATCATGGCTCATGCCATGGGATTTGATAAGGCAACTGGACAGGACGAAAAATGAGCGGAACCATGAAAGCCCTGAACGCGGTCAAAGTCGACGACATGGAAGCGCCACCCTCGACGCGGGTCGAGTTGGTGGAGAAAGACATTCCCCAGCCCGGCCCCGGCGAAGTATTGATCCGGGTACAGGCATCGCCCTGCAACCCCTCCGACCTGATGTACCTGATGGGGCTTTACGGTATTCCGCCCCGCTATGGCATGGCCGCCGGTTTCGAGGGCTGCGGCGTGGTTGAAAAATCCGGCGGTGGCTTCTTTGCCGGCCGGATGAAGGGCAAGCGCGTTGCTTTTGTCAGCGCCGGCCAGGGCGACGGCTGTTGGGCGGAGTATTTTGTCACCTCGGCGAAGGCCTGCATGCCGGTTGATGCCGCCATACCGGCCGAGCAGGCGGCGACCTTTATTATCAATCCTTTCACCGCCTTTGGCCTGCTGGACCGGGCGAAAGCGCTGGGAACACCCGCCGTTATCCAGAACGCCGCCGCCAGCCAGGTTGGCCGGCTGGTCATTCGCATCGCCAAAATGCGCGGCATACCGGTGATCTCGACGGTGCGCCGACAGGCGCAGAAGGACGCCCTGGAGGCCATCGGCGCCGAGCATGTGCTGATCACCACGGACGCGGATTTCGACGCTTCGCTCAAGAGCCTGGCGAAACAGTTGAAGGCCCGCGTGCTGTTTGATTCAGTTTCCGGCAAGGATACCGCGCGGGTGCTGATGGCCATGCCTGGCGGTTCGACGGCAATTGTTTATGGCGGGCTTTCGGTGGACCGCAGCGACCCCTACGGTGGACGTTATCCGCTGGGCGCACTGATTTTCGCGGGCGCCAAAATGGAGGGCTTCTGGCTCTCCCAGGCGCTGCCGGCGCTGGGCCTGTGGCGCATCCTCTCGCGCTCGAGGGAAATCCAGCGGTTGCTCAAGTCAGGCGCGCTGGAAACGTCGATCCGCAGCATCACGGCAATCGAGGACTACCCGGCGGCCATGGACGCCTATGCTGCGGAGATGAGCGGCGGCAAGGTGATCCTTAAATTCTAGCGTCGGATTACCCGGGCTTGCGGTGGCGCCGCCCGCTTATTCCGCGGGCTTCCTGTAACGATGCACGATCCGCGTGGTCTTGCCCGACATGCCTGACTCGCGCCAATAGTTCCGCTGGTCGTCTTCGGCGTTGGTGAACATGTCGCTTGCGCCGTCAAAGGCGAAACCCGCCGCCGCCATATCGGCCCTGGCCACGGCATCCGTTATGCGGTGCCAGGCTGCGCTTTCCGCCCTGGTCGCGCCGTCCGCCGCGCGGTGTTCGATGAGACCCAGCAGGCCGCCGGGCTTCAGCGCCGCGCGAAGCTTCGCCAGCGTCGCCACGGTGCTCTCCGGCATGGCCTCGGCCCCGTCCGGGCCGATATGCATATGGTGATAGATCAGGAATATGAAGACGGCGTCCAGCGAGCCGTCTTCCAACTCCCAGTCGGGGGCGCTGGCCAGCAATTGCTCGGCATTTTCCAGGCGGCCATCCTTGTAGCGGGTGGCCAGCGGCTCTTTCAGGAAGCTCTCGTAAAAGGGTCCAGGGCCGTTCTGGGCGATCACCTTACCCTCGCCGCCAACAACGTAATTAAGGATTTCGGTGTAGTAGCCGCTGCCACCACCCACTTCCATGACCCGCATACCCGGCTCAACACCAAAGAACGCCAGCACTTCGGCGGGCCGGCGCGCTTCGTCGCGGGCTCTGTCGTCATCCGGCCGGGCCGGGTTCTGCACTGCCTGCTCAATGGGCGTGTGGTGCCTTGCCTCGGCCACATAAGATCCTACGCTTGCCACCAGCGCCACGGCATAAACCGCGACCTTGAATGCCAGTCTGGTCATGTTGTTGCTCCCTTGTCTGTTACGCGAACGATAGACCCCGCCGGGGCAACCCGCAAGACGGCCTGCCGCAACATATGCGCGTTCATCGAAAATCCCGCGATTTGGGCAGGATGGGCCTGGTCTTGGCAATGATCCTGACATCGCGGGGATGGCGCCTGGACTGACCGGGGGGCGCGACGCCCCGGTATATTGTGATGGGTGATGCCCCGGGAGCATCTTCCACAAGGGTCGCCAGCAGGTGCGACACATCCTCCACTTCATCGGCGATCAGGTGGATGATCTCTTCCGTACGCTGGATTTTGCCCCGGATCAGCATCAGCCGTCCGGCCATCACCGCCTTCCTGTAGCGCGCCATCACATTGGGCCAGACAATGGCGTTGACGATGCCGGTTTCGTCTTCCAGCGTCATGAAGACCACGCCCCTGGCGGTGCCCGGGCGCTGGCGGACAATGACCGCCCCGGCATAGGCCACCCGCTGGCCATCCCCGGTGCCTTCAAACTCGCTGGCCGAGAGGATGCCCGCCGCGCGAAAACCATCGCGCAGGAAAGAGACCGGATGCGCCTTCAGGGATAATCGCAGCGTCTGGTAATCGTTCACCACATGCTCGGAGAGCGGCATCAACGGTAATTCCACGACAGGCTCGACGCCAATTTCGCGGGCATCCGCATGGGCGAACAGCGGCAGCGGGATATCTTTCGTCAGGGCACGCACCTCCCACAGGGCCTGACGCCGGTCAAGACCAATACTGCGCATGGCATCCGCCGCCGCGAGTTTTTCCAGCCCGGACACCTGCAGCCCGGCGCGCCGCCTGGCCTCCTCGACAGAGACATATTCCGGTTCCCGCGCCGCAATGAGCTTGTCGATCTCCGCCCGCTTGACGCCATCGACCTGGCGAAAACCCAGCCGCAGCGCAAGTTTCTTGTCTTTGCCCGGCTCGAGAATGCAATCCCAGTCGCTTTTGTTGATATCGACCGGCAGCAGTTCAACCCCGTGTTCGCGGGCGTCACGCACAATCTGCGCCGGGGCATAAAAGCCCATGGGTTGGGAATTCAGCAGCGCGCAGGCAAAGACCGCCGGATAATGGCATTTCAGCCATGACGAGGCATAGACCAGCAGTGCGAAGCTGGCGGCGTGGCTCTCGGGAAAGCCATATTCGCCGAACCCCTCAATCTGTTTGAAACAGCGCTCGGCGAAACGGGCGTCATACCCACGCGCCGTCATGCCGCCGACAAACTTGCCGGCAAAGCTGTTGATGGTGCCCATATGGCGAAAGGTGGCCATGGAGCGCCTGAGCTGATCGGCTTCCGCCGGGGTGAAGCCGGCGGCGACGATGGCGATGCGCATGGCCTGTTCCTGAAACAGTGGCACACCCAGGGTCTTGTGCAGAACCTGGCGAAGCTCGTCGGCGGGGCCAAATTCGGGCGCCGGGGCAGGATATTCCACCACCTCCTCGCCATTCCGGCGGCGCAGATAGGGATGCACCATGTCGCCCTGAATGGGGCCCGGGCGGACAATCGCCACTTCAATCACCAGGTCATAGAAATTCCGTGGTTTAAGGCGCGGCAACATGTTCATCTGGGCGCGGCTTTCAACCTGAAACACGCCAACAGAGTCAGCCCGGCAGAGCATGTCATAGGTGGCGGCATCGCCGCGCGGCAGCCTCGCCAGGCTCATGGAGCGGCCATAATGCACCTCCAGCAGGGTAAAGGCCTTGCGGATACAGGTCAGCATGCCCAGCGCCAGACAGTCGATTTTAAGGATCCCCAGCGCGTCCAGATCATCCTTATCCCACTCGACGACAGTGCGGTCTTTCATCGCCGCATTGGAGATGGGCACCACCTCGTCAAGCGGTGTCTCGGTCAGCACGAAGCCCCCCACATGCTGCGATAAATGCCGGGGAAAACCAACTATTTCCGCTGTTAATACAAGCGTTTGTCGAAGTTTTCTATCATCCGGGTTAAGGCCCGCCTCGCGCACCTGCCGGGCCGTAATCTCGCCCCCATGCGTACCCCATACGGTACCCGCCAGCATGCCCACCAGGTCCGCCGACAGGCCCATGGCCTTGCCCACATCGCGCACCGCGCTCTTGTACCGGTAGCGGATCACCGTGGCCGCCAGGGCGGCGCGGTGGCGGCCATAACGGGCATAGATATACTGGATCACCTCTTCGCGCCGCTCATGCTCGAAATCCACATCGATGTCGGGCGGCTCGCCCCGCTCGGCGGAAAGGAAGCGCTCGAACAGCAGATCCACCTCGGTGGGATCAACAGAGGTGATACCCAGCAGATAGCAGACCACGGAATTGGCCGCCGAGCCCCTGCCCTGACAGAGAATCCCCTGCGCTCGGGCAAACTTGACGATGTCATGGACGGTCAGGAAATATGGCGCGTAGTCCAACTCGCGGATCAGACCCAGTTCATGGCGCAGCATGGCCGCGACTTTTTCGGATATCCCCTCCGGAAAACGCACTTTCGCCCCTTTCCAGGCCAGGTCATGGAGATGCGCGTCGGGGGTGGTGCCTGCCGGGACCGGCTCGTTGGGGTAATTATAACGTAATTCATCCAGCGAAAAGTTGCAGGCTTCAACGATCTCCAGCGTTCGGGCGACGGCATCCCCGTGGCCGCGGAACAGCCGCAACATCTCGGTGGCCGGTTTCAGATGGCGTTCGGCATTGGCATGCAGCCGGTAACCGGCCTCGCCAATGGTGCAGCCCTCGCGGATACAGCTCAGCACATCCTGCAGGGGCCGGCGCGCCGCATCATGGGCATGCACATCGTTGGTCGCCACCAGGCCCAGACCCAGCTCGCTGGCCAATATAGCGAGCCGGTCAAGGCGCGCCTTGTCGTTTCCGTGATACAGGTAAGACGCTGCTAAATACATCTTATTATCAACTGCTTGTTGCAGTTTTCTTATGTGAATACTGAATATACTGGAAGGCATTTCCCTGTCCGTCAGGGCGATCAGAACCTGGCCCTCGGCATAATCCGCCAGGTCACCCAGATAGAGCTCGCAACTGCCCTTCCTGGCCCGCCGCTGGCCCAGCGTCAGCAACCGGGTCAGGCGGCCATAGGCGGCCCGGTCACGGGGGTAACAGAGGAAACTCGGGCCATCCCGCAGGTCCAGCCACGCCCCCACCAGCAGCCGCATATCATGGCGCTTGGCGGCCATATGGGCGCGCACGATGCCCGCCAGGCTGTTGCGGTCGGCAAGGCCGATGGCAGCCAGGCCCAACGTCTTGGCGGTGGCCACCAACTCGTCCGCGTGGCTGGCACCGCGAAGGAAGGAAAAGTTGCTTATGACCTGTAATTCGGCGTATTCCATGACTTATCCATGTGTTTTTACGGCTTTCAGGATTAAAGGTCTTTTTTCTTCGTGGATTCCGGGGCTTCCCAGTCGATTCAGGCGAAAAGTCCGTGAATATACCAGCGTGGCGGGCCATTTCGCCCCGCATCCCGATATAAACCGTCGCGATAGACCCAAAAACGGCGCCCCGAAACATCCTCAATCCGGTAATAATCGCGCACGGCATCGCCACAGCAGCCGCCCGCATTGCAGGCGGCCCCATTTCCGCCGGAGCCCCCGCCACCGGCATTGTCCAGCCACCATTCCGGGGCGATGCGCTCGGGACCCTCGGCACGCACCACGCGGATGTTCATGCGCCGCCAGCGGAAGCTCAGCGGCGGCCCTTCGGGCACTTCAGCTATCACCTCCAACGGTTCGGGCCGCCCAAACAGGCGAAAGGGGCGCGGCCTGTCGCTCATATTCGCCGGGGGCACGGCCGGGGAACTCCCTGGAGACACCGCTGGGGGCTCTGAGAGCCCCGTGAGCGCCGATACGCGCCATTCGGCGCGCTCGGGCAGATGGCTCGCCCGCGGCCTGCTGCGGCCCACATTTACCGGTCCCAGCCGGTTGGCCAGACGGTCTATCAATGGGGCAACCTGGGGGGCAACCAGGGGGGCCGTATCCTGCCCTGAAAAAGCGCCGGTATCCCCGTGATCCCTGTGGTCCCCGGCCATAGACTGCTGCGCCGCGGTCAGGGCATCCACCCTCTCGGCATTCAGAATGAGAAGATCAATGCCATATTGCAGGCCAATGCGTTCCAGCCGCTCGCGGAACAGGAACCTCAGGTGATCCGGGTCGCGCGAGGGGGCCCCGGTGCCAATTGCGATGCGCGAAACGCTGGCATCCGCGCCGTAAGCTGCCAGGGAGAAGCGGCGGGCGCCCTTCCCCGCCCCTTCCAACACCGCCGTCAGGTCTGCCAGCAACCGGTCCAGGGCATGGGCGAGGCCCCT
>JACZSK010000174.1 GCA_022574255.1 Pseudomonadota bacterium | reverse complement strand
GGCAAAGAAATTTTTACTGATATTGCAAATAAATATTCAGGGGATTACATAAAAGAATTAGACACATCAAAATTTAGTAAAGGCATTTACACTGTGCAGGCAATAATTGGTGATGAAATAATTGTTAAGAAATTTATTTTAAAGAACTGGCAAAAGAAATTACCCGCATGGACCGAAATGGTGATGGGAACAAGAGTGCTTAGTCTGCACACAATGACGGGGCTATTTCCGGAGGCAAAATTTCTTATTGAACGAAAGTTTTTTATTCCGAAATCAATAATTGCCGTCAAAAAACGATAGCATATTTGCAAATCGAAAAAAGCGCAGTGAATCTTTTTCAAACCCCATACGATTCTCTACCACGGGTTCATCAAGGCGGGTGCCAACATGGAGTTCAGATAGCGGCTACCCGCGAGTTTTTATCCATGGCTAATGTTGCCGTGACACTACCAGCAACATCGGCTGGATGACATTCCTTGCAAAATCCGATAAAACCTCAACTCATTATTCAGACCCCTACAGGTAGTTTACCTTGTTTATATTCCACCTGTTTCGGAAAAATCCTCTTCATGTATTTACAGCTTAGGGGCATTCAATGCTGATCACACAGACTCCGAATCGCGTCAGTTTCGCGGGCGGCGGCACCGATTTGAAGGCGTTTTATGAAAACGAATTCGGCGCCGTTCTGTCAGTGACGATCAATCATCATATGTATGTCACGGTCAGCCCCCGGTTCGATGAAACCGTGCGCGTGTCTTATACGAAAACCGAAATCACCGACGGCATCGAAGCCATCGAACATGATCTGGTGCGCGAGGCCCTGCGCCTGACCGGCCTGTCGCGGCACATCGAGATCACCACTGTCGGCGACGTGCCGGGCGGCACCGGCATGGGATCGTCGAGCAGCCTGACCGCGGGATTGCTGCAAGCCCTCTATGCCTTTCGCGGCGACATCATGACCGCCGAACGCATCGCCGAAGACGCCTGCCGGATCGAAATCGATATCCTGGGCCATCCCATCGGCAAGCAGGACCAGTACGCGGCTGCCTTCGGCGGGTTGAACTATATTCGTTTCAACCCAACCGGAACCGTCGATGTCGAACCTATTCCCAGCCGGCCCGAAATCCTTCAGCGCCTGGAGGCGGAAACGCTTATTTTCTATACCCAGATACAACGGGCGGCGAACAGCATACTCAAGGAGCAAAGCGAAGGCACCGCCGGCAAGATGTCGATCCTGCGCCAGATGCGCGATCTTGCCGGAGAAATGCGGGGCCCGTTGACAGGCGCCGGCGATCTGGAGGAATTTGGACGGCTCCTCCATGAGGGATGGGAACTCAAACGGTCCCTGGGGTTCGTCATTACCAATCAGGGTATCGATGACTGGTATCATGCCGCCCGCAAGGCCGGCGCGCTCGGCGGCAAGCTGCTGGGCGCCGGCGGCGGTGGTTTTCTCATGGTCTTCGCCCCCGAGGATTGTCACGACTCCATTCGCGAAGCGCTCGGCAGGCCACGGGAAATCACCTTCAAGATAGACCGAAGGGGCAGCCGCATTATTTTCATCAGCGACCATCAGTCCCTGGTCAGGGACGGAGGATATTCATGAACATTCTGATCACCGGCGGCGCCGGTTATGTCGGCGGAAGCTGCTTGCGGTATTTAGCGGCGAAAACCGATCATAAGGTCGTTGCCTTCGATGATCTGCGCCAGGGCCACGCCGAAGCCGTCGACGGAAATCAACTGGTGCTGGGCGATATCGCCGATACCGCGCTGCTGGTTAAAACCATGCGCGATAATGATATCGAACTGGTCATGCATTTCGCCGCGGCCAGCGATGTCGCCGAATCCGTCGCCAAGCCGGAGTACCATTACGACAACAACGTCGGCGGCACCCTCAGCCTGTTGAACGCCATGCGCGAAGCCGGTATCGACCGGATCGTGTTTTCAGGCACCAGCGCCGTCTACGGCGAGAGCCAGAACGAGCCCATGACCGAAGATACGCCCAAGCTGCCGTGCTGTCCCTATGCGCGCTCCAAGCTGGCGGTGGAATGGATGATCGAGGATTTCGCCGATGCCCATGGCCTGGGCTATACAATCCTGCGCTATTTCAATGCCGCCGGCGCCGATACGGATGGGCGCTATGGCGAGGCCCATGATCCGGAATTCCACTTGATTCCCGTAATCCTGCAATGCTGCCTGGGCCAGCGCGACAAGCTCTATGTCTTCGGCTCCGACTACGACACCCCGGACGGCACCTGCATTCGCGATTATGTTCATGTGGAAGACCTCGCCACCGCCCATCTGAAAGCGCTGGAGCGGATGACCTCGACGTCCCGTGAAATTTTCAATATCGGCTCGGGTTCCGGACATACGGTGCTGGAAGTCATCGAAGCCTGCCGGCGCGTGACCGGCATGGAGATTCCCTTCGAACTATCGCCGCGCCGCCCGGGCGATCCGACACTGTTGGTCGCCAACGGGGATCGCATCAGGTCGAAGCTCGATTGGGCCCCCAAGCACGGCCTCGAAGCGATCGTCGAATCGGCTTGGAAATGGCACCAAAGCCACCCCAACGGATACGGCGCGTCCTGACTGCTTATGCCCCATAGCCGGCCCCGCACACGCGCCCTGCTGTTGGCCGGCGGTCTTGGCACAAGGTTGCGGCCGCTGACCGAGAGGGTGCCGAAATGCCTGGTGCCGGTGGGCGGGCGGATGCTTCTGGATTATTGGATCGACGCGCTCGACGCCGCCGGGGTCGGGCGGGCGCGGATCAACACCCACCACCTGCCCGATCCGGT
>JACZSK010000173.1 GCA_022574255.1 Pseudomonadota bacterium | reverse complement strand
CCGTAACCGTGCCTTCGCTCAATTCGCCGACGAATTGGCGAGTGGCTTCCTCAAGTTCCATGTCTGAAATGTTCGTCTGCAGGATTTCTTCTGCGATCCCGTCGATCTCAGACGGTGCGACCACTCTTATGCCGGGATACCTGACGAGGGCACTCTTTACATAGCTCATCGATTCGGTCGCCTTCAGTTGCAGCTCATCTATGACCGCCCCATCACCCTCGCTCACAATCCGGAGATCCCAACCTGCCTGCGTGGGTGATTCGGCAATCTCTGCAATCTGCCCGGCTCCCAGGGTCAGCTCGCCCAGACTCTCGCCCCTGTTCAGACGGTCCGCCACGAGTACCTCGAAATACTTCCCCTTGATGCCGTTCGAGAGCCCCTCCAGTCTTTCTATCGAGTCCTCCGGCAAGATGGGGTCGGCATGCGGATACTGCAGCCGGAACGCCTCCGCAAGCTGCGGATTACTTTCCGGCTCCAGCCCAAGATTTAGAATCGAATCGACTGAGACATCGGCCGCGACCGCTGCAATGTCAAGGATTTCCTGCTGTTGTCTGTGCTCATACCGCCTGGCCAGATCGGCGATGTCCGTCTCGTCGGCTTCCGGGTACCCAGAGGCCAGAGATCGCAAAGACTCGTACTCGCTCATAGAGACACCGCCAGCGCTACAACAGCCAGAATCGCCGCCACCAGCGAGAAGACGAAGGCCGAGAGGACGATCATCACGTCGAGCAGCGTGTCGATCTTGGGGGCAGCCGTGGAGGCCTGCTGGCCATCCCAGTGGATCGAGACCATCACCACCGAGATCGCCGCGGTGAGGGCGAGGGTGGCGGCGAACATCAACTGGTGGCGGGCCTGCCTGTCGCCCGGGTCCTTGACGGCGCGGGCCAGATAGCGCCCGCCCAGTTCGGTGGCGGCGAGGGCGCGCCAGGAGTCGGCGGACAGCTCCTGCGGATCCTGTTCCGGCGGAAGCCGGAAGACGAGGGAGGAGGGCATCAGATCTCGACCGGGAAGGGCACCGGCGTGCCCTTCATGCACGCGATGGCGGTCAGGTGGACGACGTCGGACACGCCGCAGGAGTGGGGCTGCAGCAGGTGGGCGGGGCGGTCGAGACCCAGCATCATCGGGCCGACCACCGGCGCGTTGGTGGAACTCTACTGGGCACCTTCCCCCGACGCCACCGCCGCAAACGGCAACCCGCAGAACATCGACGGGGCGGACGCAGCGGCCCCTTCGGGGATCGGCACACTGGCCGAGCTTGAATATCATGTGCAACATGCCGTCACGCGACAGGCAGCCTTTTGATCGCCTGGTACGGTGACGGATGGTCCCAAAGGTCGATTCAATGGGGTTGCTGGTCCGAATGCTCTGCCAGTGCTGTGCTGGAAAGTCATAGAAAGCCATCATCTCGTCACGGTCCTTTTGCAGACAAATGGCAGCCTTTGGGTATTTCGGCTCATACATTTTGATGAACAGGTCGAAGGCTTTTTCTGCATCCGCCTTTGTCTCGGCCTGCCAGATGTCGTGCAGAGACCCCTTGGCCTTCGCCTGGGCGGATTTGGGCAGGCAGTTGAGCACGTTCATGGTCTTGTGCATCCAGCAGCGTTGCTGGCGGGTCTCAGGATAAACCTCCTCCAGCGCCGCCCAGAACCCCATGGCGCCATCACCAATCGCCAGCTCCGGCCCGTTCATGCCGCGTGACTTCAATTTTAACAATACCTCGCGCCAGCTTTGCGTCGATTCCCGCATGCCGTCTTCAATGGCCAGAAAATGCTTCTCTCCGCGCTCATTGACGCCAATGATCACCAGAGCGCACAGCTTCATTTGCTCGCCCCTCAAGCCGCTATAAACGCCATCCGCCCACACATAGACCCAGCGGTCTTTATCTAGAGGTTCGTCACACCAACTCTGGTATTCCTGCCCCCATACCTGCTTCAGGCGCGATACCGTGCTGGCTGACAAGCCTTTTGCTTCAGGGCCAATCAGTACTTTCAAGGCCTCACCCATCTCTCCGCTCGATACGCCTTTCAGATACAGCCAGGGCAATGCCGCCTCCAGAGACTTCGTCTTGCGGACATAGGGCGGGACAAGGGCGGATCGGAACGTCACAGGTTCCCCGGTCCTTGAGCGAACTTTGGGGATTTTGACCGTCACCGGCCCCAAGCCCGTCTGCAGTTGGCGCGCAGGCAAGTGACCATTGCGAACCACAACGGCATAGCCGTCCTCGGTGCGTCGGTCAGAGTGCTGGCTCAGCAGCTCCTCAAGTTCCGCCTCTACCGCTTGAGTGATCAACTGCTGAGCGCCCGATCTCAACAAATCCGTCAGGGGATCAAAAATTGCATCTCGACCCGCAAATTCTAAAACGTTATTCTTGCTCATAGTGGCGTATCTCCTTTGGTTGGCTTTGATGTCTTGCAACAACAAATCAACCTGATACGCCGCTTCTTTTCAAATGCTCAAACACCAGATTCGGCGATAACTCATGTATTGGGCTTTACAGGTTAAATGGAAGAGAACAAACCATGGTTAAGAATCGTATAGAGTTAGCAAAAGTCGGGTATGATAGCGATACCTTGGATTGGCACTTTGACCCTCAATCTATAGGATTCATGATCGACATTATTCCTACAATACATAAACTCTATTTTGGAAGGGAAAAACTTATAAAAACCTTGGATGTTGGTGCGCGTACCGCCGCCGGTACCGCACTTTTATCAAAAATTCATCATCCACTTACAAATGAGCGATTACGGCTTGATGTAACGGCCTTGGATGTTAGTGGAGAGTTTTCTGAGCGGGTTGCGGAAAAATATTCTTACATAGATTAT
>JACZSK010000172.1 GCA_022574255.1 Pseudomonadota bacterium | reverse complement strand
AGCCTGAGCCTGAGCTGGAAGCAGAACCAGAAGCAGTGCCGGAAACCGTCGATGCGGTGGCGGCGGAAACCAGCGCGCCGGAAGAAGAGCCTGCCCAGACTTCGCCAAATGAGACCCCGCAGGAAGAAAGCCCGGCGGAAGAGACCCCCCCGCCGTTAACCCCGCCGCCTTCAACTGCTGCCAGCGCGGCCCCGGACGCCGCGCCGTTGCAGGGCGATATGGAGATGGAAAAACCCGGCTCCTGGTCGGTGCAGCTTGGCTATTATCGCAGCCTTATCTATGCCCGGAACTATTGGGAGGATATCGCACCGCGCGTCGAGGAATTGCAGCCCGGCATCGAGAGCAGGATCGTCACGGTCGACCGCGGCCCGGAGCGCGGCATTTTTCGCCGCCTGCTGGCCGGTTCGTTCACCGCGCGGTCGCAGGCGGTTTCTTTATGCAACAACCTGAAGACCATCGGCATCGATTGTGTGGTTATAAATCCCTGATTTCTCCGGCCCGTTGCATGCGGTCAAAAATGCAGCAAAAAAAGGGACGCAGCTTTCACTGCGCCCCATATTTTCTCGCTGCGGTGCTCAATTATAATCGGGCACAACTGTCGGTGGGCCCTGCAGCCACGATCCGTCAGGCTGCAGGCAGGCGGTGCCGTAGGCATCTTTTTCTTCGCCGCCAATAATGATCGTCATTTGATATTCGCGCGTTTGCAGGCACGAGCTGTTCTGGGCCGAGGCCAGCGGGTTCACCACGTTGCTGCGGGCGGGCGCCGGCGCATACCGGTAGGGTTCCGCCGGGCGCGCCGCATAACCGTAGCTCGGGCTGCCGTAGGAATTGTCGTAGCGCGAATAGCCGCTGTTATATCCGCGGCGCGGCTGGTTTGCGGCGGATACAAGCATCATGCCCAGGCCGAAACCCAACAGGCCATATGCGAGGCCGTGTCCGCCATGGCCGCGGCTGCGGTGGCCGCCGCGATACCCGTGACGACCGCTGCTGTAGCCAACGCCGTAGCTGTAACCGCCATGACCGCTGGAATAGCCGATGCTGCCGTAGGTGCCACCAGCGCTGGCGGTTCCTGCGGTGGCCAGGCATCCCGCCGCCACAGTGGATATGATGATGCTTTTCAGTGTTTTTTTCATTGCTTTCACCCGGTTCAGCTGATTCGCGGACAATGGTAATCTTGATTCGGATATTAGAGCCGGCAACCTGAACCACCGATGAACACAGGAAAAGCGCTGCATTTCCGCCCTCGTGCTCTCGATGGCCCTAAAAAGTAAGGCGGAAGATCGCGCCACCGTCTTCGCGGTTGGCGGCTGAGATAGCGCCCTTATGGACCAGCATTACCTGGCGGGCCAGCGACAGGCCGACGCCCGAGCCCTTTTCCTTGGTGGTGAAAAACGGCATGAAGATTTTCTCCATGACCTCGTCATCAATGCCGGCGCCGTTGTCGGCGACTTCAATCACCGGATGGCCGCGATCATTCAGGCGGGTGGACAGCCAGACTTGCGGCTGCGCGCCCTCGCATGCGGCGTCGGCGGCGTTGCGCAAAAGATTAATCAGCGTCTGGTCCAGAAGGCTCTCGTCGGCCATCAGCATCATACCGTCTCCGGCCCCCGAGACGTGAAATGCAATCCCCCTGCCTTTCCATTCCGCGGCCATCAGCTGTTTCAGCCGCTCGAAATGACTCTTCAGCGATATTTTTTCCATCTTCGGCGGCGGCATCTGGGTCAACTGGCGATAGGACTGGACAAAGCCCATCAGCCCCTCCGAACGCCGCGCCACGGTGCGGATGGCGTCGTGGATATCATTGACCAGCTCCTCCCTGTCACTGGCTTGCTTTTTACTTTTTACTTCCCTGGCGGGCTGCAACTCGTCGACCAGCTGGTCGGCGGTGCGCGCCAGCGAGGCGATGGGGGTGATGGTCGGCGTGGGGGTGATGGTCACGAGCTTTCGCATGACCCTGGTCAACTGGCTCGGTCATACGCTGCAGGCGGATCTTTACGTGTCGGCGGTATCGCCACGCGGCCAGGCCGCAACGCTGCCGATGGATCCATCACAGTTGGCCACCATTCGCGCGCTGCCTGGCGTGCTGCGAACACGGTCCATCCGCGCGGTGACGCTGGAAACGGACGGCGGTCCTACCCAGTTGCTGGTGGTGCAGCACGACGAGCCCGATCGTGAGGCCTATCGGCTGCGCGACGGTAACCCCGACATCGCCTGGCAGCGCTTCACCGAGGGAGCAGTGTTGGTGTCGGAGCCCTATGCAGAGCGACGCGGCATCAGGGTCGGGGAAGCCGTGACACTACCGACGCCCGCCGGCGCGAAGGAGTTCGCCGTAGCGGGGATCTTTTACAGCTACGCCAGCGATCGCGGGGCGGTGATGATGACCCGCCGCGCATACGACGCCTGGTGGAACGATGCCGGCATCAGTGGCCTGAGTATCTACCTGGATTCGCCGGACAGCGTTGAAGCGGTAGCGGAAAGCACGCGTAACGCGTTGCAGCCGGCGCTGGCGACGCTGCTGGTCTCGATTGTCTTGGCTTGCATCGCGACTCCATTGGTTGGTTCGTCCGAAATTGACGTCGGCGTCGATATCATTTCCACCGAGGCTGTCCCCGGACTTTCCTGGCCGGATGCTGATTCGAATTCCCCACGCATTTCGGTTGAGATGCGGCGTGTATCGAAGCGCTTTACGCTTGATCAGACCTCGAATCGCTGGCATGCGCGAATTCCACGGCGGGCTCTGTCCGAACTTAGGATTGACTTGGCCGGCGCCGAAACCGTCGAACGCCTGTATATTGGCAGCCTTATTCCACGGGTATTTTTCCGTTCGCAAGACCCAGGGGCC
>JACZSK010000080.1 GCA_022574255.1 Pseudomonadota bacterium | reverse complement strand
CCACCACCCGCGGCTTGGCGAGATCAAGGTAGAGCTAAAACTGTTAGCCAAAAGATTCGATTATCGCAGCCTCAAAAGCGCTTACCTGCGAACCCTTCTCAATGTCTGCTTTTAGCCAAAAGCAGACTCTTTTGAGTCTCCAGATTTGCCCTCCGGGGAACTGGATTCACACGATGACAGTTACCTGTGGGTTACAGTTTCTAGGTGGCACCGCCTTTCGACGTATTTCGTCCCGTCGCGCAATTGTAATTAATGAATTTGATCTCCACCACAGATCCCCCGTACTCCTTCGCATCTGAGCGTAGCAAGGCTGTATCGTGCCGAAGCGTTCGATACGTGAGAGAACGCTGCCACAGCTGAGTGAAAGCTCTCAGCCAAGAATTCCTTCGTGCGCAGGGCAGTTAATGCGACAATGCCTCACTGTGACCACTTGCCCCAGGTACTTTCCCCTGTCCGGGTTAGGATGATTATCCCCTGACCAACAGTGCAGCAGATCGGGAAGGTTCAGATGGAAACGGAATTGAGACAAGAATGACAACCGCACAAATTATCCCAGTAATTCTCTCCGGGGGATCCGGAAGTCGGCTGTGGCCGGTCTCGCGAAGATTGCTGCCGAAGCAGTTGCTGCCGCTTGTGGGCGAGCGGACGATGCTGCAGCAAACCGCGCTCAGAGTTCGTGCCGAAAATTTGTTCGCCGCTCCGGTTGTCGTGTGCAATGTGGAGCACCGTTTGGTGATCGCTGAGCAACTCCTGGCCGCCGGCGTTAAACCACACTCGATCATGCTCGAACCCGAGCCCAAGAACACGGCGCCGGCGACCGTTCTGGCGGCGCTGCTGATTGCTGAGGATGACGAAGACGCTCTGATGCTGGTGCTGCCCGCCGACCATCAGATAAGCGACCAGGCAGCTTTCCTGCAGGCCGTAGAGTGTGGCGCGAAAGCGGCCGGCCAGGGCCTGCTCGTGACGTTCGGCATTGTTCCCGATAGCCCTCGGACCGGTTATGGATATATCAGGCGCGGGTTGCCACTGGAGGGCGCACAGGGGGCCTTCCGGGTTGACGCCTTTGTCGAAAAACCGGACCAGGACCGCGCCCAAGAATACGTTGAGGCGGGTGATTATTTCTGGAACAGCGGCATGTTCCTGATGTCGGCGCGGATGTTTCTGCAGGAAGCGGAGGCCTTTATCCCGAGCATCGTCGAGGCTTGCCGGAGGGCGGTTCGGGATCGCCGGCGGGAGCTCGACTTCGAGTGCATCGATGCGGAAGCCTTCGCGCGGGCCCCGGCTATTTCCATTGATTACGGGGTGATGGAGAAATCGCAACACGCGGCTATCGTTCCCGCCGACATGGGTTGGAGCGATGTCGGGACGTGGGCTTCGTTGTGGGCCATCGGCGATAAGGACACAGAAGGCAATTTGCTCCGGGGCGACGTGATTGCGCGCGACGTCAAAAATTCGCTGCTGCGGGCTGATGGTGCCGCAATCGCTGCATTGGGCGTTGAGGATATTCTGATCGTGACCACCAAGGATATGGTCCTGGTATTGCCGCTTGAGCGCTCGGAAGAGGTCAAGGATATCGTGGAAGAACTCAGCGCCGGTGAGCGCGACGAGCAGAGTGGTTTCTGAGGAATTTGCATTTCGCGTGCAACGGTAAACGGAACGTTCATAAACTCCGGGCAATGATTGATCCGCAGCGCTTGAGGTTCGGCCAAGGCGCCGCGTTTGATCACGGAGCTCTAACTTGACTCAGTCCTGGTTCCTGAAGCGCCAATCGGTAAGTCTGTATCCCGATCCCTCCAGGGTCGTTGTCAGGCCCTTCAAGCACGCTACCGAACCGCGGAAACTTAACCCCATCGACAAGAGCCGAGCCAACCATATTATTGACAGGGTACTTGATCTCGATTTAAAGGCCGTTGACGAAAAACTGCGCCGAGTTCTTGAGGATTTCGAAGGCCGGCACAGGCGACTGACGGAAGCTTTCGAAGCCCGGGGCGCGGAGATGGAAGAGATGCTGAATTTAAACGATACGCTGACGGATACGCAGCGTTGCCTGATCGGCGCATATTTCCTGCATGAATATTCGTTTGAAGCGTCCGCGTTGTTCAATCCAAGCATTGTGTTGGATCCAGACCAGTCGGACGCGCCCGAGAACGGATGCCGGTTCATCCTGAGTCTGCGCGCCGTCGGTGAAGGCCATATTTCATCGCTGACCTTTCGGTCGGGAACAGTGGCCGCAGACGGATGCATCACCATCGACCCGGCGACGCGTCTTGCATCCGTACCCGAAATCAGAAGCCTCAATGCCGGACAAAATGGCGATGGGGTGGATGTTGTCTTTCAAACCGAAGACACGCTTTGCGAGCGCGTTATCTTTCCCGTCACCGACAGCCAGGCGAATGGCATCGAAGACGCGCGATTTGTTGAATTCAACGATGAAGGCCGCAAGGTTTATTACGCGACATACACGGCATATAGCGGTACGGCGATCCGGTCCGAATTGCTGGAAACCTCTGATTTCAAGTCATTTCTGATGAAACCGCTGAGCGGGGACGCGGCAAGCAACAAGGGGATGGCGCTGTTCCCGCGAAAGATCAATGGACGCTACGCCATGATCGCGCGTCACGATAACGAGAACCTTTATCTGGTCTACTCCGACGATCTTTACAACTGGGAGGGTGGAGAGCCGATCCTCAAGCCGGAATATCCATGGGAATTTGTCCAGATCGGTAATTGCGGGTCACCCATTGAATTGGATGATTGCTGGCTTTTGCTGACTCACGGGGTCGGCGCCGTGCGGAAATACTCGATCGGTGCGGTTCTCCTGGACAAGGAGGACCCCTCAAAGGTTCTTGCGAGATCACCAGAACCACTTATTCGCCCCGATCCCGCCGAGCGCGAAGGTTACGTGCCAAACGTGGTTTACACCTGCGGTGCGATGCGCTGCGGCGAGCAGATTATTCTGCCTTACGGTGTTTCAGATACGTTTACGAATTTCGCGACCATCAATATCGAAGATCTTATGCAGGCGCTCACCGGTTGAGGGCCGTTCTGCCGTAAGCTACTTCATCCGCGAAAAATTCAAAGCTTCAGCCCGATATTGACTCCGGCATCTTTATCGTCGGTGCCCATGCGATCAGGCCGCAAGAAACTACGCTATTGACTTTGATCAACACGCGAGCGCGCTGAGCCTGTTATTTTGTGGTACCATACGTTGAGTTTTTGAGTCGTCGAGCATTGTGCCCAGGTGCCTAATTCCATGATGGGTGAGTGGGAGTTGCTACTTTAGACCAACGTTGGCCAAGCAGATGACGTCAGGCATTTTAACCAAAACCTACCCGGGAACTACCGGACGGTCGCGCGGTTGCGCGTCTGTTAACCGGGTGGCGCTGATTGGCAATTATGTTCCCCGCCAATGCGGCATCGCCACCTTCACCGCCGATCTCGCGGAGGCTATCAGTCGCGCTTTTCCAGAAACGGATTGTTTTGCCGTCCCCATCACCGACACCGAGGAGGGATACCAGTATCCGGAACGCGTCCGCTTCGAGGTGCAGCAAAACGACTTGGCATCCTATCGTTTTGCCGCAGATTTTCTGAACATCAGTGCGCCTGATGTTGTTTGTCTGCAGCATGAATATGGCATTTATGGCGGTCCGGCCGGCAGCCATATCCTGACGCTTGTCAAGGAACTGCGCGTCCCGCTCGTTACCGTGCTTCATACTATGTTGCGCGAACCCAACGCGGACCAGCGCCGTGTATTGGAAGAGCTTGCAGGTCTTTCCGACCGTTTGATCGTCATGAGCAAAATGGGTGCCGATATTCTGTCGGACGTCTATTCCGTTCCCGATGAGAAGATTGACTGCATACCGCATGGCATTCCGGATGTGCCATTTATCGATCCCAATTTTTACAAGGATAAATTCGGTGTCGAGGGCAAGACCGTTATCCTCACCTTCGGCCTGCTGTCGCCCAACAAGGGTATTGAGAATGTCATTCGGGCCCTTCCGGAAATCACCAACCGATATCCAGATGTTGTATTCATTGTGCTGGGCGCCACGCATCCCAACGTAATAAAGCAAGACGGAGAGGCCTATCGCATATCGCTTGAGCGCCTGACAGCCGATCTGGGTGTCGAACAGCACGTCGTCTTTTACGACCGATTTGTTGCCTTCGACGAACTGCTGGAATTCATCGGTGCGGCCGACATTTATACTACCACCTATCTGAACAAAGAGCAGATAACGTCGGGCGCGCTGGCTTATGCCTTCGGGATGGGCAAGGCTGTTATCTCCACACCCTATTGGCACGCAGAGGAGTTACTGAGCGACGAAAGAGGCGTGCTGGTACCGTTCGCCGACCCAGGCGCGATCGCGGCGGCGGTTACCGATTTGCTGCATAACGACGCGAAAAGGCACAGGTTGCGCAAGCGGGCCTATGAATTGGGGCGCGAGATGACGTGGCCGGTGGTGGCCGGCCAATACATGGATTGCTTCACCAAAGTTCGCGAGGACCGGTTGGAACACCCGAAACAGTGCCGCAATGCCTCACCGCTGAACGTACGGCCCAGGGATCTTGTCAAGATTGATCTGCAGCATCTGGAGCGGCTGACGGACGACACGGGATTACTGCAGCACGCGACTTTTATCGTGCCAAACTATACCGACGGCTATACCACTGACGACAATGCCCGCGGCCTTCTTGTCACCACGCTGCTTGAGGATTCGGGGCAAACGACTGATCGGGCTCAGAAGCTAAGCATTCGCTACCTGGCCTTTCTGCTTCACGCGTTCAACCCCTCCAGCGGCCGGTTCCGTAATTTCATGGGCTATGATCGGGGGTGGCTGGAAGAGGTTGGATCGGACGACAGCCACGGCCGGGCACTGTGGGCGTTGGGAACGGTGATCGGACGAACAGAGGTCGAACCATATCGGGGCATGGCTGTACGCCTGTTCGACAATGCTCTGTCGGCAGTAGAAAAGACCACGAGCTGCCGGGCCTGGGCGTTTGCCCTGCTGGGGCTCCAGGAATATTTGTCGCACTTTTCCGGGGATCGAAGAGCCCAGCGCACCCGCGATGTTCTGGCCAACCGCTTGATGCAGGAATTGAAAATAGCCGCTGGTCCTGGTTGGCCCTGGTTCGAGGACATCTTGAGCTATGCCAATGCAGTGCTCCCGCATGCCCTGTTGATCAGCGGCAAGGCGATGAATAACAAGGAAATGATCAGTGGCGCCCTCGATGCGCTGGAATGGTTGGCCGACGTCCAGTGCCTAGCGTCCGGAGTTTTTTCGCCGATCGGGTCAAACGGGTTTTATCCGCGCGGCGGCCACCGTGCGCGCTTTGACCAACAGCCGATAGAAGCGCAGGCTATGGTGTCGGCCTGCCTGGATGCGTACCGCGCGACCAATGATCCGGAATGGCGGGCGAAGGCTCGCTGGGCTTTCGACTGGTTCTTCGGTGCCAATGACCTTTCTGAGCCTCTCTACGATCCCGTGTCAGGCAGTTGTCGTGATGGATTGCACGCCGATCGCCCGAACGAAAATCGGGGGGCGGAAGCGACCCTGGCGCTTCTCCAGTCCCTCGCCGAGATGCACGCCATGGAGACTCTGATTGAGGTCGGGGATTTGCAGCGCGACACCGAGGGAGACAGTGTTCCCCAAACAGCATCCTGATAATTCGATTCTGATGGTCGCGGACTGGCCTTGATCAATCTTGCTTGCCACCAGACCTGCCGGTTGATAGATCAGCGAGATATATGATGAGCGAGAGACAGAGCGAATCCAGTGCTGGCAACGATGCCACGCGGGCGACCCCGGAAAATCACCGTCCATGGGGCCATTACGATGTGCTGACTTCCACGCCGGATCATCAGGTCAAGACGATTACGGTTGCCCCGGGCCAACGCCTCAGCCTGCAGATGCATGACCGGCGCTCGGAGCACTGGGTGATCGTCCGCGGTGAGGCTATCGCAACCCTTGATGGGCGCGATGTTCTGCTTGGTGTCGGCGACCATATATTTATCGGGGTGGGCAGCGCTCATCGCATGGCTAATCCAGGACCAGAGCCTCTCGTCTTCATCGAAGTACAGATCGGGGACTATTTTGGTGAAGACGACATCGTCCGTATTGAGGACGATTTTGGCAGGGTTTCTTCATAATCACTCCGTCCGACCGGTTTCATATGTCACAGTCCCACCAACCCTGCGTCCCGGATGGAACCCGAGGGGTCCAACACAAAAGGGCAGACAATGGTGCGCCAACGGACGGATGGTAACCCTGACGCGTTGCTAGGCGGCATCGAGGCCGGCGGGACTAAATTCATTTGCCTGATCGGCAGGGCACCGGACGATATTGTCGCCGAAATTCGGATTCCCACCCGGAAGCCCGACGAGACAATTGCCGACGCGATTGCCTTCTTCAAGGCCGAACGGGAGGTGCATGGACCGCTCGCCAGGCTCGGTATAGCATCCTTCGGGCCTCTCGATCTGGCCGTCACCTCTCCCACCTATGGGCATATCACGACGACGACCAAGCCTGGTTGGGCGCAGACCGATATGGTTGGATCGATCGGCTCGGCGCTGGGTGTGCCGGTCGCCTTCGATACGGATGTTAACGGCGCGGTCTTGGCCGAAAGGCGCTGGGGGGCCGCCCGGAACGTTAAGGATTTTGTCTATGTCACGGTCGGAACCGGAATTGGCGGTGGTGTAATGATCGCCGACGCGCTGGTCCACGGCGCCCTTCATCCCGAGATCGGTCATATGTTCGTGCCTCACGATCGGGCGAAAGATCCGTTTCCGGGTCTGTGCCCGTTCCACCGTGACTGCCTTGAGGGGTTGGCGTCGGGTCCGGCGGTTGCGGCACGCCTTGACGGGTCTGCGCGGGATGCCCCTGCCGATCATCCGGTATGGGGCCTGGTGGCTGAATATCTGGCGCTTATGTGCCTCAATCTGACAATGACGCTATCGCCGGAACGTATTATCCTGGGCGGCGGGCTGATGCAGCAGGACCATCTCTTCCCGATGATCCGGAGGCGCTTCACGCAACGCCTGAATAACTATATACGGATATCGGCGGTCCGGGAGGGTCTGGACGAATATATCGTGCCGGCGGGACTGGGAAGCCGCTCCGGTGCTTACGGCGCTCTTGCTCTTGCTTCCCAGGCGATCGACGGGGGTCTGTCGACGTAACCTGTATAACAGGCATTGTCACATTAACTGGAATGCCGTCTGGAGGTTGCCCCGAAGTAGCATCTACGGATGCAGAATATCTCTTCCAGGCACCACCGTCTGCCTCCCGAGATCATCCGGCACGTGGTACGGCTTTACCCCAGCGCGCCGCGCAAGGTTGGTGATGTGATAGCGCTGGAAACTGTTTCGGGGCGGCGAATGCTGTGCCGGCTACTTGTCGACTGCCCGGAAGATATGTGGACCCTTACCGGCGACGTTGAACCCGTCTTTATGGTCGGGAAAAACGACATGCCGGACAAAGCGCTGGCGGTGCGGACAGACAAGATTGTTTCGGCCCACGCGGTCATAGGCCGGGAAGTGCCGGCATAATCCCAACACGTTCCGAGTTTGGGGGGCCTTCGGGCCTCCCTTTTTTTGCAGCCAAGGGTTATGCTAGACTGCTCGTCAAACCAGAAAGGATGAACCGTGACCGACCAGCCCCAGCGGGTGACGAAAGTAGTGGAGGTGCGAAAGCAACACATACCGGAACAGGTGCTACTGCTCGGATTTCAGACCGAGACAAGTGTTGTCAACCTTGTGGTGTCGTTAGATGATGCCCAGGATTTGGTTGATAAGCTGGCGCACAACGGCATAACCGCTGCTTAAAAACAGCTCGCGCCCGGATGAATCATGGCCATGGGCGAGACTTTATCCCGCGTTGACGCGGGGTAAAACTCCGCGGCCTACGGGCTTCCCTTTTCTTGGTGGGAAAAACCCGCCCACCTAGGCCATCGGGCAGACTGGCTGGGCCCGGACAGTGGGAGCGGCCATGCTATACTGCCGGGGAATCGCAAAAGGAACTGTCATGGAGCAGCCCCAACAGGTGACAACAGTTTTTGCTGTGACAAGGACCCGCAGGAGTCCCCGCACGCCCATAACGCTCACACTCGGCTTTCAGACCGAAACCGGCGTCGTAAATCTGCGATTATCTGAGAGCCTGGCCCACGACCTTTTCGCCGCCCTTGCTCGTAACCTCGCATGAATCCCCCGCTGCCTGCGCTTCCCTGATAGCCGTTAGGGCATTGTCTGATGGGGCGCGCCGAGCCCGGCGGCGGTCAATTGCGGCTGCTTGATATCCGGCGCCCTCTTCCCATGTTTTGTATATGAGCAAGTCCTATAAATTATATCTTGACGTTACGGGCCACAGCTCCTTGGAAATGACGGACTGGTTCGTTGGCGAGGCGCAGTTGCTTCTCAATTTTGACCGGGAGCCCGTCCCGCCATATACGGATCGTGAAAGCATTATCATTCGGCAGACCGCGACACTTATGGCCCCTGCAGGGTGTGTGGTGGGTGGTTTCCTGTACAGAGGTCATGAGCCGGTAGACAGGCATCTTAACTGAGCCGGGGTAGACGCGCGGGCCGCTTTGGGGGGATTAAACATGACGGATGAAACCATCAAAGTGACAACGGTGCATCCCATATGGAAAGACCATAGCGATGAGACGGCACCCCCAATACTCGTGCTAAAATTTGATACCAGCGCTGGCCAGCTCCGCCTGCAACTCTCGAACGCGCAGGCCCACGACCTGGCGGCTCTGCTGGAATACAACCTACCCCATCGGTGAGCCGGCGGATCCGCTGCAAATCAAATCGTCAAATTCCTGTGCCCCACAAAGCTGGACGGCAAGTAAAGCCGCCTGCGGACCACACATAGCCATTAAGGCGGTGTATGGCGGTGTGGGGCCTGATTTCAGGGTGGCGCTGTACGCGACATATACGGCGCTGCCCATTTCCTTATTGAGAAGCATGGTGAGGACGCTGAATTCGAAGCCGCGCAGCGAGCCGACCACTTCCTGGAAATGGGCGACCATGAAGGCAAGGCGCTCTGGCTGCGAATAAAGCGGGCGATTGATTTCATGTCACGCCCCGGATTGGCCTAAGTCGGCGCTTTGATGTGGGCGCGACTTCCAGTCCCTGATGCATTTCAATACGCCAGCGACAGAACCCCGGTATACTCTCTGTTCGACGGAGAGAAGCGATGCTCTACAGAGTACTGGCCGATGTGGCGGTGGCGGTTCACCTGTTGTTTATCGCCTTCGTCTTTTTTGGCGGTTTCTTGGCGCTCCGCTGGCCCAGGGTGGCCTGGGTCCACGTGCCGTCGTTTCTCTGGGGCGGCGGGATCGGCCTCTTTGGCTGGATTTGTCCACTGACCTATCTGGAGAACGACCTGCGCGCCAAAGGAGCGGCCGAGGGCTATGCTACGAGTTTTGTTGAAGAGTATGTGCTGCCGCTTGTTTATCCGGAACTGCTTTTCGGCGGTTTTCCGAGAAGCGGCTTCGTCGTGATTGGAATCCTTATTTTCGCTTTGAACGCCGTCATCTACTGGCGGGTTTCAAGGCGAATGCGCCTGAGAGCGTAGAAGCGCACCCTGCGCCGCCTTATCCCGGAATATCCCGCCTATTCCTGTCCGCCTGCGGCATGCCAGCAGCCGACAGGGCCTTGCCGCGATGCCTATGCCACGCAGATTGGTTTTATCGCCGACCTTGCGCACAAGACGCGAAGGCTCGTCCAAGAGAGCGCAACACAAGAAGGCCTGGGTCGGCTTACCAAGACAGTTACTTTCGACGTCGAAACTCTGGAAGGACTGGGAGGCGAAGGCGGCACCGACGAAGGTAAGGTTTTCAACCTGGTCAGGGGACTCCAGAAGGAGACTGAGGAACGGCAGGATGTGGCGCCGATCCTCGTGCCGCTCAAGGATCGCGCAGAAAGAATTCTGAAAGACCTGATAGACCGGAACACGACCGGCTTGGCGGCGATGGACCTCCTTGCCGCGCTGGCTAAGGAGAAAGAAGCGGCGGAAAAGGAACTTGGTGAATCGGGGCTTGGCCCGCGCGCGTTCGGGGCCTATTGGCGGCTCAAAGATGACAAGGTGCTAGCTGGCGCCGGGGTCGATGCTAATGAGCTGGCGCTGGAAATTGAGAAATTGTTGGATCGATTTCCAAACGCGTCCCAGAATTCGGACGAAGAAAGACAGCTCCGGGCGGCGCTCTATCGTCCACTGTTGGCGATTGGAAAAGATGATCGGCTGAGGCTGGTCGACATCATTTTGCGGACCGTACTGGATAATCATGACTAGAAACTGTCGGCAGGGGTTTGTCAAATTAACTCATGGGTGGTCGCGTGATTGCCTGATAAGTTTCCCCGATGCAGAAAATATCATACCGCCGTCACCGCTTTCACCCAGACATTATCCGCCAAGCCGTCTGGCTCTATTTCCGTTTTACGATGAGCTACCGGGATGTTGAGGACCTCCTTGCCGAGCGTGGCATTGATGTTAGCTACGAGACGGTTCGGCTGTGGGTTCTGAAATTCGGCCAGGCCTATGCCCACCGGATCAGCAAGCACCGCGACCCAGCGTTCGAGGTCTGGCATCTGGACGAAATCTTTGTGAATATTGGCGGCAGGCAAATGTACTTGTGGCGAGCAGTCGACGGTGAGGGCACGGTTCTGGATGTCTTGGTCCAGAAGCGCCGCAACAAGCGCGCTGCAGCGAAATTCATGCGGAAACTGCTGAAGAACCAAAGCCCGCGTCCGACCCGCATCGTGACGGATAAGCTGAAGTCTTACGGCGCGGCATTTCGAGATATGGGCCTGAGCCACCTTCATGAAACCGGCCATCGTCTGAACAATCTGGCTGAGAGTTCCCATGTTCCAATTCGGCGACGGGAGCGAAAGATGCAGTGCTTCAAATCACAAAAATCAGCTCAAAGATTCCTCTCAGCTTTTGGCCCCATCTACAATCTGTTCAATGTCCACCGCCATCTCATTTCCCGTCGCACACTCCGGATTTTCCGCTACCAGGCGATGGAAGAATGGGAGATCGTGACAGCAAGAGAGTGATCCGCTCTGGCTCCGGGCTTCGGCTGACCCGGCTCAAGTTAAGTTGACAGTCCCGCGCTCTGATATGAACGCGCCGCAAGGCCAACGATACAGCAAACAGCGGAGGGCATCGCTCAGCGGCGGCTAAAACTTCTTGCCGCAAGACGGTGTGATTCAATTCGACAACTGCGCACAGAAACTGGCAGTCTGTCGAATATATTTGCGGCACTTTGCGGCACATAGGGAAATCAATTGAACGGTCCCGAATTTCTTCACGACGTCCTGGTCTTTCTCGTCGCTGCAGTCGTTGTGGTGCCGGTGTTCCGGCATTTGCGGTCCAGCCCCGTGCTTGGCTACCTGGCTGCCGGTCTGCTCATAGGGCCGCACGGTCTGGCGTTCATCCGGGATTCGCAAAGTGCACACACGCTGGCGGAATTCGGGGTCGTGTTTCTCCTTTTCATGATCGGCCTGGAGCTGTCGTTTGCGCGCCTGCGGGCGCTACGGCGTTATGTATTCGGATTGGGCTCATTACAGGTTGCCGTCTCCGGGCTTCTGATCGGCGGCATCGCCTGGACATTGGGATCAACCGTAGAGGCTGCCTCGATAATTGGCGGTGGCCTAGCCCTGTCGTCTACCGCGTTTGTGCTTCAACTCCTCGCCGAGAGGGGGGAGCGAACAACGCGTTTCGGCCAGGTTTCCTTCGCCATTTTGCTCCTGCAGGACATCGCCGTGGTGCCTCTGCTGATACTCGTGATCCTGCTTGGCCAGGGGGAGGGCTCGTTTATCGCCGCCGTCGGAGGCGCCACAATAAGAGCAGCGGTGGCGCTGGTACTGGTCATCGGCGTGGGGCGACTGATCCTCCGGCCCGTATATCGAATAATTGCCGGAGCCAAGAGTTCCGAGCTCTTTGTCGCGATGACATTGCTCACCGTTCTCGGTACCGGCTGGCTTCTGTCGTTGGGCGGATTGTCCATGGCATTGGGGGCATTCCTGGCAGGTCTGCTGTTAGCGGAAACCGAATATCGACACCAGGTCGAGGCTGATATCCGGCCATTCCGGGGAATACTGCTCGGCCTCTTTTTCATGACCGTTGGAATGTCTATCGACATCCCCCTGATCGGCGCCCAGGCGGGAAAGATCGCCGCTATTCTGGCGGCTCTCCTGATCGGGAAGAGTATTGTCACGGCCGTGTTATGCCGGGGTTTCGGATTGCCGGCTTCTGTTTCCCTGCGCGTCGGGATGCTGCTTTCCCAAGGCGGAGAATTCGGGTTTATTCTTTTTGCATCGGCCAGCGCGCTGGGTGTTATCCCTGCAGAAACTGCGCAAATGCTCCTGGCCGTGATAGCGCTCACAATGGCGGCGACACCGGCAATGGCCTACCTGGGCAGTCGTGGTTTCAGGGTATTTGCGGCGCGGGAGGAAGAGCCCAGTGCCGGTGTTAACGAGATAAGTGACGATCTCAAAGATCACGTACTGATCGCCGGCTTTGGGCGTGTCGGCCAGACCGTAGCAAATGTTCTTTCGGCAGGCGGAGTTCCCTTTGTGGCGCTCGACCTAGACCCCGACCGGGTAGCAAAATGCCGGGGAATCGGGGTGCCAGTATTTTTTGGCGATGCCAGTCGGATTGAAGTTCTCAAGGCCGCCGGTGCGGATCGGGCCAGAGGCGCGGTCATCACTATTGACCAACCAGACACCGCCAGTCGGCTGGTGGCGGTTCTCAAGGAATATGCCCCGGATCTGGAGATATTTGTCAGGGCACGGGACCTGAGTCACAGCCGGCAGCTGGAAGTTGCAGGAGCAACTGCAGTGGTTCCCGAGACCATTGAGGCCAGCCTTCATCTGGGTGGGTTAGTGATGAATTCAGTGGGTGCATCACCGGATGAGGTCGCGACAATTATCGAGGACCTTCGCCAGAATGATTACGAGAAATTAAGCAAAATTGTTCCAGAGCGCTAGGGTCTAAACTCAATCACCGAGTGGAGGGCTGCAGCGCGTATCGGGGATGCCACCCACCGCGATATCGTTGACCTGCTCGGCCGCGGCGCACTGGTCAAGAACCCCGGCGGCGGCCGGAGCACGAGCTACTCCATTGTCGATACCTGAAATTCCCTGTTCCGCAGAATTAATTCCCTGATACCTGAGATAAATTCCCTGTTAATTTGCCTAGGGAATTTGCGTCGGAACCCCAGTGCTTCTGCGAGTTACAGAGGGGCGAATTCGGCGAAAACCGGCCAAAATCGCGAAATTTCCCTGTAAATTCCCTGTTTAACAGGGAAATGCG
>JACZSK010000079.1 GCA_022574255.1 Pseudomonadota bacterium | reverse complement strand
AGCTTGGGCTCGCCATAGCAATTCTCGCCTTCGATGCGCGCCGCCAGACGCCCGGCTTCATCATGGGTTGAACGGGTCGCCACCACCAGGTCGAAGCCCAGCAGAGCGCCAATGGGGGCCGCGTAATAATCCATGCTGGCGGTGGCCATGACCAGTCTGTGCCCGGCCGCTTTGTGATGGGCAATCCTTGCCACCGCCCCGGGCCTTATGCCCCTCTCCACCAGCCGCTGGATAAACCGCCCGACATAGCCCTCCATCTGGTCGAGCCCGGCAGCCCCCAGCAGCAGCGCCTGCATGTGCTCTTTCAGCCCTTTCCGCGTCAGGCCGCCAAGCTTGTAGTGCAGCATGTGGAGGACAATCAGCGGCAGATACAGGAGCCTCCAGGGGCGGCTGCGGCAGGCCGAAATCAGGAAAGGCGAAAACGTGCCGTTGCGGGTGATGGTGCGGTCCATATCGAAAATGGCGATAACTTTGCCGCCATCCCCAGAGCCATCCCCAGAGCCATCCGTCATGCCCGCTCTTCCGCGCTATCTGGCGCATCATCTGGCGCACTGTCTGGCGCATTATCTGGCCCGGTATCTCCGGCGTCCCTGGCCTGCTCGGCAAGATATGCTTCCACCATGACCAGATGCTCGGCCTTGTCCACATCCATCGCCGCCTCGGCGGCATCGAGCACCAGCGGCCGCGCATCAATGCCGATCACCCGCGAGGCCCGCTCAACCGCCGCTTCCAGCCCGATGGTGCGAAACAATACGCGAAACAGGGTGCCCAGCCCAAAGGCGGCGACAAAACGCAGCGCTTTCTTGCGGTCTTTTTCAATTTCGGTCCAGAATTGCACCGCCGCCAGCGCCTTCTCGTTTTTCAGGCAGAACAGGTTGCAGCCGCTGTAGCCTTCGCCGCGCAGCCGGATGAAGGTGCGTGATACACCGGGAAAGCGTTTCTTTACAGCCGCCATGGGCGCCACGGCAAGCGTCGCGTCACAGTCTGTCTCGCCGGAACGCGCGACGAAATCGGCCACCACTTCCGGGCTGAGCAACGGGTTGTCGGCAGTGGCGATGAGCACCGGGAAAAGCCCCGAATAGGGCTCGAGAATCTTGAGTATGCTGGTGGCGGGCGAGGCCGCGCCCTCGAGAAATTCGACGTTGCCATCCGCTGCGGCTTCCGCCACTTCATGCACGGCGGGGTCGGCCTTCAGTTCATGACAGGAATTCGCGACCACGAGAATGCGTTCCACCGCGCCGCTTTGCTGCAGGGTACGAATGGCGCGGGCCAGCATGGGTTCGCCCGCAACATGGGCCAGCGCCTTGCGCGTTACCCCGGCGGCTTCGGCAACCGGGTCCGCTGGCCCCCGGTCCCCGGCCAGCAGAATCGCCGGTATCTTGCGCTGAAAACTCATGACATCCAGGCTCCGCAGGGTCCCGACACGCACCCGCTGCGTTTGGGGACCATGATTGAGCATAATCGAAGGGGCTGTTCTTGGCCAGCAGGACTGATCAGGCGGTGCTGGAGTCCGGACCCTGGGAACGCGTCTTTTCCAGGGCATATTTCGCCTGGGGCAGGTCGCGCGCGATTTCCTCGGCTTGGGCAACATATTTCCCGGCCTTCTCGGCATCGCCCTGCTGGTCATAGTTCTTGCCCAGTTCCAGACAGATTTCAGCGGTGATGCGGTCATGCAGGGTTTCGTCCAGACTGGAATCCACAAAGGTCTCCAGGCGTCGAATCGCGCTTGCGGGGTCGCCGCTCTCGCGGTCGCACCGCGCCGCCACCAGGTTCAGGAACCTGTCGGCAGGCGTTATTTTCAGCCCCTCCTGCAATATTTCCCGGGCCTCCTGGCGCTTTTCCATGCCCAGCAATATGAAGGCCAGATTGCCCCGCGCATCGACAAACGCCGGCTCCAGGGCCAGGGCCTTGCGGTAGGCATCAAGCGCGTCCTCCGTTGCGTCCTGACGCTGGTGGCAGAGACCAATATTGTTGTAGGCGACGGGATCATCCGGTGCCAGTTGCGCTGCCATGGCAAACGCGCCGGCCGCCTCATCCGTGGCTCCCATGGAAAAGAGCGTCCTGCCCAGGCCGTTATGGGCGGGAATATGAGTCGCATCGACCTCGATTGCCTTGCGATAAGCGGAAACGGCGGCATCCAGATCACCGGCGCCGGCCTTGGCCTCGCCGAGCATGGTCAGCAGGTGGGCGTTCGGCGGCGAGGCTGCCACTGCCCGGCCATAGGCATCTGCGGCCTCTTCATGCTGACCCAGAGAGGCATAGGCCTCGCCCAGGCCGATACGCGCCTGCACATAGTCGGGCTGCAGCTCCAGCGCCTGACCAAGCAGCTCGACCGCGCCCTCCTTGTTGCCCTCGCCCAGATACATGATCCCCAGGTTGGTCAAGGCTTCCACATGACCGGGGGCAAGATCAAGGGCCTGACGAAAATTCTCAATGGCCTCGCGCGGCTCGTTCCCGACCCTCAACAGGACGCCCAGATTGTTATGGGCACTGGCGAATATGAGATTGGCATTGGCGTCCAGCGCGCCATTTCCCTCGTCGACGCCCGGCTGCTGCTCGAGAATTTCCTGGTAAAGCGCCTCGGCCTCCACCATAGCGCCGCTCTGCTGGTGCGCCACCGCGCGCTGCATCAAATCCGCAATTTCCTGATAGTCCATGATGTGGTCTCCGCCCGATCCGCGCGCTGGTGTCCCTACGGGTTTTAACAAAGCCTGTCAACGCCGCCCAAGGTCCATCTGCCGGGGTCCATCTAGGTGACGGCGGCGCGTTCGGAAAAAGCAGGGTCGCGCCACACCGCACCGTCCATGATCTCCGCCATCCCGCTCACCGCGTCCCAGATATCCCGGTAGCGCAAATACAAAGGCGTCATGCCGAAGCGCATCACGTCCGGCGCTCTGAAATCGCCGATAATGCCCCGGGCAATCAGCGCCTGCATGATGGCATACCCGTCGGCGTGATGCAGCGATACCTGGCTGCCGCGCTTTTCGCAGTCCCGCCCGCAGGCCAGTGTGAAATTATGGTCACCGCACATTTGCTCCACCAGGTCGATGAACAGGTCACCCAGCGCCATGGACTTGACCCGTATGGCGTCCATATCGACGCCGCTGAAAGTTTCCAGCCCCGCTTCCAGCGCCGCCAGCCCGAGGATGGCCGGCGTGCCGCAAAGATTTCGGGCGATGCCTTCGGCGGGCTCATACTCGGCGGCAAAATCGAACGGGCGGGCGTGGCCCATCCAGCCCGACAGCGGCGGATCGATTTCCTCCTGGTGGCGGTCGGCGACAAAAAGAAAGGCCGGGGCGCCGGGGCCACCGTTCAGGTATTTGTAGCCACAGCCAACGGCGAAATCAGCGCCTGCGTCATTCAGGTCAACGGGCATGGCGCCCGCCGTATGGCTCAAATCCCAGACCGTCAGCGCCCCCATGGCCTGGGCCCGCTTGGTCAGCGCCGCCATGTCGTGAATAGTGCCGTCGCGGTAATTCACATGGGTCAGCGACAGCACGGCTGTATCCTCGTCCAGTGCCTCGAATATATCGTCAGCGCCGACGCGCACCAGATCAACGCCGTCGAGCAGGCTTTCCAGTCCCTGCATGACATACAGATCGGTGGGGAAATTGCCCGTCTCGGTGATGATTTTCCGCCGCCCGGGGCGCATGGCACATGCCGCGGCGACCATCTTGAACAGGTTGACTGAAGTGCTGTCGGCGGCCACCACCTCCCAGGTCTCGGCGCCTATCAGCGGCGCTATCATGGCGCCGACGCGCGCCGGCAGGTTAATCCAGTCGGCCTGGTTCCATGAGCGAATCAGCCCCTCGCCCCATTCCTTTTCAATGACCTCGGCAATGCGCCCGGGCGTCGCACGGGGCAGCGCGCCCAGCGAATTGCCATCCAGATAGAAAATATTCTCGGGGACCGCAAAAAGATCGCGCCGGTCGGCCAGCGGGTCGCGGGCGTCCATCTCCCTGATATGGTCCAGGGTCCAGTGTGTTGCTGAGTTGGTCATTCCGGCAATTTCATCGGTCAGGCTGTGAACGCCTTGAAGGCCTGTAGCGTGAAGGTCTCCTTGATGCCGGAAACTCTCTGAACCTCATTACAGACGAAATGGCCGATGTCGGTGGCCTCATCCAGATAGAATTTCGCCAACAGGTCATATTGGCCTGAAATGGAATGCACTTCCGACGTGGTCTCAATCTCGTCGATCAGCCGCTCGGCCACGTCATAGGCCCGGCCAAGCTCGCATTTTATCATCACAAACATGGGTCGCATGGTAAATTCCTTTCGCGTTCGGGCTGGCGCGCTCGCACCAGCAAACTATCGGGCCGGGCCGGTGCTGTGCAAGTGCAGCGGAGCTATGCGCCAAAAAAACCGAACAGGACAATTGTGATTATCGCCAGCGGCGCCACGAAGCGCACCGAGAATTGCCAGGCCAGGAACGGTTTTCCAGTCAGCCCCAGCTCTTCTTCGGCGACTTTGCGCGACAGAATCCAGCCGGCGAAAAGGCTTATCAGCAGGGCGTTTATGGGCAGCATGAGATTGGCGACCAGGCCGTCAAATATCTGGAAGATATTCCAGTTCTCAACGCCGGGTATTCCGGCCAGCAGCTTGACGTCAGCCAGCTTGTTGAAAGACAGCGCCGGCGCAATGCCTATGATGCCCGCCAGCAGCCCCACCGTCGCGGCCATGGTCATGCGGCCAACCTGCCATTTTTCCTCAACCCAGCAGACAATGGGCTCTACCATGCCGAGAGCGCTGGTGAAGCCGGCGAACAGGAACAGCAGGAAAAACAGCGCCCCGAAGAGCGCCCCGGCGGGCATGCCGCCAAAGGCCACCGGCAGGGTGGCGAAAATCAGTCCCGGGCCGCCCTGGGGGTCCAGCCCGTTGGCGAAGACGATGGGAAATATAGCCAGCCCGGCAAGGATGGCGACCAGCGTATCGGCACCGGCGATAACCAGCGCCGCGCGCGGTAATGAGATGCGTTCGGGAATATAGGCGCCGTAGGTCATCAGGCCGCCGACGCCGACAGCGATGGAAAAGAATGCCTGGCCCATGGCCATGAGCACCGCTTTTGGCGTCAGCGCGGAAAAGTCGGGGTTGAAGAGAAAACTGAGGCCGCGGGCAAATTCGCCGGCAAACACCGCATAGACCACCAGCAGAAGCAGCATAGCGAACAGCGCCGGCATCATGATTTTGGAGGCCCGCTCGATGCCCTTTTGCACCCCCAGGCCAACCACCAGAACGGTGAGCGCGATAAAGGCAAATTGCAGGGAGATAACCCTGACCGGGTCGGCCTGCAGGGCATCAAAGGCGGCAGTGGAGGCTGCGGAATCAAGCCCCGCGAAAGCCCCCGAGAGGGCGCGGTAAATATAATCGAACGACCAGCCGGCAACGATGGAATAGTAGGCAAGCCCGAGGAAAGGCACCAGCAGGCTGAGCCAGCCGATGGATTGCCAGGCGGGGCTGGCGCCCGCTTCGGCGGTCAGTTTTTTCATCGTCCCGACGGCACTTAGCCGGCCCCGGCGGCCAAGCGCCAGCTCGCCCATGATGATCGGCACACCAAAGGCCAGGACAAAGAAAATATAGAGCAGCACGAAGGCGCCGCCGCCGTTCAACCCGGCGATATAGGGAAAGCGCCAGAGATTGCCCAGCCCGACGGCCAGTCCCACCGAGGCCATCAAAAACCCGGTTCGCGATGACCAACTCTGGTGAATGCCAATCTCTGTCATTTAGCCCCCCTTGTTGCCGTCTGCCCTGATTGCGCGGACCGCCCCAGGCTGCCATAGCACGGCGCGGCGGCCTGCCGCACCCCTCTTGGATGAAATTCGGCTATGATCCTGGATCAATTCCGCTTGACCTGCTTTTTATTTTAAGCATAAAACAATAACATTACACAATGGGAAACTGAAATGAAAATCAAGTGCATGGGCGGTGGCCCCGCCGGGTTGTATTTCGCCATTTCCATGAAGCTGCGCAATCCCGACCACCAGATCGAGGTTTATGAGCGCAACCAGCCCGACGATACGTTCGGCTGGGGCGTCGTGTTCTCCGACCAGACCATGGGCAACCTGGTTGAAAACGACCGGAAGAGCGCCGAGGCTATCCTCGGCAGCTTCGCCCATTGGGACGATATCGACGTGCATTTCGGCGATGAGGTCATCACCTCTTCGGGGCATGGATTCTGCGGCATCGGGCGCATGCGGCTGCTCAATATTCTGCAGGAGCGCGCCAGCGAGCTCGGCGTAAAGCTGATCTTTGGTGACGAGACCGAAGTGGAGGACGTAAACGGACGCTTCGCCGACGCCGACCTGGTGATCGTCTCCGACGGCATCAACTCCAAGGTTCGCAACGCCTTTCCCAAGGAGTTCCAGGTCGATATCGATGTGCGCAGGAACAAGTTTGTCTGGCTGGGCACCCACAAGGTCTTCGACGCCTTCACCTTCGTTTTCAAGGAAACCGAACACGGCTGGGTCTGGGCCCATGCCTATCGTTTCGACGAGACCACATCGACTTTCATCATGGAATGTTCGCCGGAGACTTTCGAAAAATCCGGCTTTGCCGACATGACTCAGGACCAGACCTGCCGTTTCGGCGAGGCTTTGTTCGCCGATCACCTGGACGGCCACGCGCTGATGAGCAACGCCAAGCATCTGCGCAGCCATGCCTGGCTGAATTTCCAGCGGGTGATATGCAGCAAATGGCACCACAAGAATGTGGTGCTGCTGGGCGACGCCGCCCATACCGCGCATTTCTCCATCGGCTCGGGCACCAAGCTGGCCTTCGAGGATGCCATCAAGCTGGCGCAGGTTTTGAACGACACCGACCTGGAAGTGGAGGAGGCGCTGGAGCAATACCAGGAGGAGCGGCACCTGGAGGTCATCAAGATCCAGTCGGCGGCGCGGAATTCCACCGAATGGTTCGAGAATGTCGAGCGCTACCTGCATTTCGAGCCCCTGCAGTTCGCCTACTCGCTGCTCACCCGCTCACAGCGGGTCAGCCACGAGAATCTCAGGCTGCGCGACAAGGGCTGGCTGGAGAGCGTGGAGACCTGGTTCGCCGGGCGCGCGGCGGCCGCGGCCGGCACCAACCCGGCCAACGAGCCCATCCCCCCCATGTTCACCCCCTTCCGCATGCGCGGGCTGGAATTGATGAACCGCGTGGTGGTCTCGCCCATGTGCATGTATTCCGCCGACGACGGCACGGTGAGCGATTTGCACATGGTGCATTACGGGGCGCGGGCCATGGGCGGGGCGGGCCTGATCTATACGGAAATGACCGACGTTTCGCGGCACAGCCGCATCACCCCGGGCTGCGCCGGCATGTACAAGGACGAACATGTGACCGCCTGGAAGCGCATCGTCGATTTTGTCCATGCCAACAGCCAGGCCAAGATCGCTATTCAGCTGGGCCATGCGGGGCGCAAGGGCTCAACCAAGCTCTTGTGGGAGGGCATGGACGAACCGCTGGACGACGGCAACTGGGAAATTCTCGGGCCCTCGCCAATTCCCTGGGCGGAAGGCAACCAGGTGCCGCGCGAGATGAACCGCGACCATATGGACCAGGTGATTGCCGAGCATGTGCAGGCGACAAAAATGGCCGACGAATGTGGCTTCGACCTCCTCGAGATGCATTGCGCCCACGGCTATCTGCTGTCCACTTTCGTGACGCCGATTTCCAACCGGCGTTCGGATGAATATGGCGGGTCGCTGGAAAACCGCCTGCGCTTTCCCCTTGAGGTGTTCCGCGCCATGCGCGCCGCCTGGCCCGACGACAAGCCCATGTCGGTGCGCATTTCAGCCACCGACTGGATAGACGGCAAGGGCGTGACGCCTGAAGAAGCGGTTGAAATTGCCGCCGCCTTCCATGAGGCCGGGGTTGATATCATTGATGTCTCCGCCGGCCAGACCACGCCCGACGCCGCGCCCGTCTATGGCCGCATGTTCCAGACGCCGCTCTCGGACCGCATTCGCAACGACGGCGGCTTCGCCACCATGGCGGTGGGCAATATTTTCGAGACCGACCATGTGAACAGCATCATTGCCGCCGGGCGCGCCGACCTTTGCTGCCTGGCGCGGCCACATCTGATGGACCCCTCGTGGACGCTTCGTGCCGCCGCCGCCCAGCATTATCACGGCGTGCCGGTGCCCGCCCAATACGAGGCGGGATTCGAGCAGCTTGAGCGCGTGCTGGAACGCCAAGCCCAAGAACAAATGACCCAGGAACAAATGACCCAGGAACTGGCGGCGGGCGGATGAGCGACCTGACCGGGCAGCATGCCGCCATTACCGGCGGCGGAACGGGCATCGGTCTGGCGGTCGCCAGGAGGCTGGCCGCCGCCGGCGCGACGGTGACTCTGATGTCCCGCAACGAGGAGAAACTTGACAGGGCAGCGGCTGAAATTTCCGCTACCCGGCCAGTGCATGTTGTGCCGGTGGATGTGACCGACGAACAATCGGTGGACTTGGGCTTTGCCGCCGCCGCTGGCAAAGCCGGCCCGGTGACCATACTGGTCAATAATGCCGGCGGCGCCGAGACCGCGCCGCTGCACAAGACCAGCCTGGAGAGCTGGCAGCGCAGCCTGGACCTGAACCTGACCGGTTGTTTCCTCTGCACGCGGGCGGTGCTGCCCGGGATGCGCAAAGCCGATGCCGGGCGGATTATCAATATCGCCTCCACCGCCGGGCTCAAGGGCTACGCCTATACCGCCGCCTATACCGCCGCCAAGCATGGGGTGGTGGGAATGACCCGCGCGCTGGCCGCTGAACTGGCTGGAACCGGCATTACAGCCAACGCCATCTGCCCCGGTTTTACCGACACGGAGCTTGTCAGAAACGCTGTCGCCTTTATTGTGAATCGCACCGGACGCAAAGAGAAAGATGTTATGGCCGAGTTCGTTGCATTCAACCCGCAAGGCAGGCTGATTGCGCCCGACGAAGTTGCGGAGACCGCCCTGTGGCTGGCCTCGCCCCTGGCGCGGTCGGTAACCGGTCAGGCGATTGCCATTGCTGGAGGAGAAGTGACCTGATGCTGTCGAAAGCGCTGGAATTGTCTGAAATACCTGGCGGGCCGCCCCATAGCAAACAGTCCCTGCGGCTGTGGTTGCGGCTGTTGACCTGCACCAGCGTCATCGAAAAGCGGGTGCGCAACCGGCTGCGCGCCGAGTTCCACACCACGCTGCCCCGCTTCGACGTGCTGGCGGCGCTGGAACATTCGCGGGAAGGCCTGACCATGGGCGAACTGTCGCGGCAATTGATGGTCTCCAACGGCAATGTCACCGGCATCGTCGCGCGGCTGGAGAAAGAGGGCCTGTTGACGCGCCGCGCCGCGCCCAACGACCGGCGCACGCATTTTGTCCAGCTCACCGACAAGGGCCTGGGCGAATTTTCCGCCATGGCGGCTGTGCACGAGACATGGATCGACGAGATTTTTGCCGAGATGGACGATGAAAAAATATCCGCGCTCATGGACCTGCTCGACAGCTTGAAGACCAGCCTGTCGGTGCAGGGAGAGCAATCATGAAGCCCGACAGCTACGCGCCGGAGCATTTCCGCTGGGACTTTGCTGAAGGAATAGCCACCATCACGCTGGACCGCCCGGAAAAGAAGAACCCGCTTACTTTTGAATCATACGCCGAGCTGCGCGACTGCTTTCGCGATCTGGTTTACCAGCGCGACGTCAAGGTGGTGGTTATCACCGGCGCCGGGGGGAATTTCTGTTCCGGTGGTGACATCCATGAAATCATTGGCCCGTTGATCGACACCAACATGCAGGGCCTGCTGGATTTCACCCGCATGACCGGCGACCTGGTGAAAGCCATGCGCCACGCGCCGCAGCCGATCATCGCCGCGGTCGACGGGGTATCGGTGGGCGCCGGGGCGGTCATCGCCATGGCTTCCGACTTTCGCTTCGCCACGCCTGAAGCCAAGACCGCTTTTCTTTTTACCCGCGTCGGGCTGGCCGGTTGCGACATGGGCGCCTGCGCCATCCTGCCGCGTCTGATCGGCCAGGGCCGGGCCGCGGAATTGCTTTTCACCGGGCGCTCCTTCTCCGCCGAAGAAGGCGAACGCTGGGGATATTTCAGCCGCGTTGTCGCCGCCGACGCGTTGATGGCCGAGGTCATGACCATGGCCGGGCGGCTGGCCGCGGGGCCCAATTTTGGCCATGCCATGACCAAGAACCAGCTCAATATGGAATGGGACATGAGCCTGGATACGGCCATCGAGGCCGAAGCCCAGGCCCAGGCACTCTGTATGCAAACAAAAGATTTCGCTCGCGCCTATGAAGCCTTCATCAAGAAGGAAAAACCGCTGTTCGAGGGCGACTGATGGCCGACAGGAGCTTTCTCGACTGGCCGTTCTTCGAGGACAGCCACAGGCGTCTGGCGGCGGAACTGGACGAATGGACGGCCAGCGAAATTGCGCCGCTGGAGGCAAAACCCCATTCGGGCATTGAAGAGGTCGACGCGCTCTGCCGCGAAATGGTCAGGCGACTGGCCGCCGGCGGCTGGCTGAAATATGTGGTGCCTGCGGAATATGGCGGCGTTACCGAGACCCTGGATGTGCGCTCGCTGTGCCTGATCCGCGAGATATTGGCGCGCACTTCGGGGCTGGCGGATTTCGCCTTCGCCATGCAGGGGTTGGGCAGTGGCACGATCTCGCTTTATGGCGACGATGCCCTCAAACAGGCTACCCTGCCCGGCGTGGTCGACGGCAGCCGCATCGCCGCTTTTGCCCTGACCGAGCCCGACGCGGGATCGGACGTGGCCGCCATCGCCATGACGGCGGAAGACGCGGGCGATCATTACCTTCTGAACGGCGAGAAAACATTCATCTCCAACGGCGGTATTGCCGACCATTATGTGACCTTTGCCCGCACCGGCGAGGCCCCGGGGGCGAAGGGCCTGTCCGCCTTCCTGGTGGAGGCCGGCACCGAGGGGCTGGAAATCGCCGAACGCATAGAGGTGATGGCGCCGCACCCGCTGGCGCGGCTGGTCTACAAGGATTGCCGCGTGCCGAAAAGCCATTTGCTGGGCAATCCGGGCGCCGGCTTCAAGGCGGCGATGGCGACGCTGGATATCTTTCGCTCGACCGTCGGGGCAGCGGCGCTGGGTTTCTCGCGCCGCGCTCTCGATGAGGCCCTCCGCCGCGCCAGGGATCGCAAACTGTTCGGCGCGCCGCTCGGCGATTTGCAGCTTGTTCAGGTGCAGCTCGCCGAAATGGCTGTGGATATAGACGCCTCGGCGCTGCTGATCTACCGCGCCGGATGGACCAAGGACAAGACCGGCGGGCGGATTACCCGCGAGGCCGCCATGGCCAAGCTCTATGCCACCGACAGCGCCCAGCAGACCATCGACAAGGCGCTGCAGATTTTCGGCGGCCTGGGGGTGGTGACCGGCATGCCGGTGGAGAAGCTTTACCGCGAGGTCCGCGCCCTGCGCATTTACGAAGGCGCGTCGGAGGTGCAGAAGATTATCATTGCCCGCCAATTGCTGCGCGATTAACAAGCCACAAAGGGTCAGGGCCCCAGGTGAGGATGGAGTTTATGGATATCTTGCTTCCAGAGGGCTGGCCCCGGCCACCGGGCTACTCCAACGGCATTGCCGTTGAGGCGCGGCCCGGGGACCGGACGATTTTTATCGCCGGGCAGATTGGCTGGCTGCCCGATGGCCGCTTTGACGCGCACGGCTTTCCCGGTCAATTCGCGCAGGCGCTGGACAATGTTCTGGCGGTGCTGGCCCAAGGCGGCGGCGGGCCTGCGCATATCACTCGCATGACCTGGTTTATTACCGACCGCGAGGCCTACAAGGCGTCGCTGAAAGAACTGGGCGGGATTTACCGGGCCGCCATGGGCAGCAATTATCCGGCCATGTCGGTGGTTGTTGTGGCCGGGCTGATAGAGGACCAGGCGCTGGTGGAAATTGAGGCAACCGCAATTGTGCCCGCCTGAGCAGATGGGCTGAGGCCGGGCGGCAAGAGAGAGCTTTTCACTATGGCAGACGCCTTCATTTGTGACGGAATTCGTACGCCCATCGGGCGTTTCGCCGGGGCGCTTGCGCCGGTGCGCACCGACGATCTGGCTGCCATTCCCATTGCCGCGCTGATCGCGCGCAACCCGGGTGTCGACTGGGCGGCGGTCGATGATCTTTACATGGGCTGCGCCAACCAGGCGGGCGAGGACAACCGCAACCTGGCGCGCATGGCCGGTCTTCTGGGCGGGCTGCCCGTGGAGGTGGCGGGGGCCACCATCAACCGGCTTTGCGGATCGGGCATGGAAGCCATCAGCCTGGCCGCCCGCGCCATCCAGGCCGGCGAGGGGGATTTGAAAATTGCCGGTGGCGCCGAGAGCATGAGCCGCGCGCCCTTCGTGATGCCCAAGGCCAATGTGCCTTTCTCGCGTCAGGCCGAAATTTACGACACCACCCTTGGCTGGCGCTTTATCAACAAGAAAATGCACGAGGCCTACGGCACCGATTCCATGCCCGAGACGGCGGAAAACCTGGCCGAGGAGCGCGGCATAACCCGCGGCGACCAGGACGCCTTCGCCGCCCGCTCTCAGGCCCGCGCGGCGGCGGCACAGGAATCCGGGCGCTTTGACGAGGAAATCATCCCGGTGACAATTCCGGCGCGGCGCGGCGACCCGGTGGTGGTGAGCGCCGACGAGCACCCCCGCGCCGGGACTACGGCCGAGAAACTGGCGAAACTGCCCACGCCTTTCCGTGATGGCGGAACGGTGACCGCGGGCAACGCCTCGGGCGTCAATGACGGCGCTGCGGCGCTGATCCTCGCCTCGGAAGAGGCCGCGGCAAGGAACGGCCTGACCCCTCTCGCCCGCGTTGTCGGCTGCGCCGTTGCCGGTGTGCCGCCGCGGATCATGGGCATCGGCCCGGCCCCGGCCACGCTGAAGCTGCTGGCGCGCACCGGGCTTGGCTTGAACGACATGGCGGTGATTGAACTGAACGAGGCTTTCGCGGCGCAGTATCTGGCCTGCGAAAAGGCACTCGAACTCGACCGCAGCAAGGTCCTCATCTATATGTAAAAGACCGCGTTCGCACTGGGAAGCATTTGCTACTGCTTCCGCCATTCCATAGTTCTGTATCGGGCGTATACCGAATGCCCGCTCGATCAATGCTAAATGAAGAAATGTTTTCTCGAAGTTTGCTACGTGGGATTATTTCATTTCGCAATAGCCGTGACTTGCCGGTAAAAGTCTATCCAGCCGAACGAAACCTTTTCAGCAGGATAGGAGTCGATCGCACGCATTCTGGTTGAACGCCCCATAGATGCGTATCGCGTGATCGGTCACACTTCAGTAATGCACTCGACGGATGTGCTTTGGGAAAATTGCAACGCCATATCTCGGGTGATAAGGTCCTCAA
>JACZSK010000078.1 GCA_022574255.1 Pseudomonadota bacterium | reverse complement strand
GCGGCCTGACTTGAACAGGTGAGGGTCACTGATCGATGCCACCAAGGCCGAGGCGGTGATCGGGCCGATGCCGGGGATGGTCTCCAGACGCCGGCTGGCTTCGTTTGATCGGTGCCAGGCATAGATACGCTTCTCCAGCAGGGCTATCTCCTCATGCGATGAGAAGAACTGGCGCGCCAGGCCCCGAAGGCAGGTGCGCGCCACATCCGGCAGGCGATCATCCCCATCGTCGGCGATCACTGCGAACAGCTCTTTCACCCGCTGGATATCCGGGGATAACTGGCCCGGTGCCAGCGTAGAGCGCTATCGGGTCGATCAGAAACAATTTGATTGGCGGGTAGCCAATCGGCGGTCGAATGCTTTCTTTAGGCCGGAAAATCATCTAATGATTGATGGGAATCGCCTGAAGATGGGAGCCATACGTGCCTGTCATCATGGTGCCCGGCACAAGGAAATCAGACATGAAAACGAAGCAAACCGTTTATGCGGCAATCATACTGATGGCGGCAGTCTCCCCTGCGGCATTTGCCGAGGATGACGTCGACATGGGCTTTTTCATAACCAGCTCTGGCCCGGGTAACGGTGCCGCCCTCGGCGGCCTGACCGGGGCCGACGCCCACTGTCAGGCGCTCGCCAAAGCCGCGGGGGCCGGCGGCCATAGCTGGCGCGCCTACCTCAGCACCGCCGCTGCCGGTGACGATGCGGCGATCAATGCCCGCGACCGGATCGGTGCCGGTCCATGGCAGAACGCCAAGGGCATTGTTATCGCCACCAGCGTTGAGGACTTGCATGGTGATAACCCCAAGCTCGGCAAGAATACGTCGCTTGACGAGACCGGCAGAGTGGTCAACGGCCGCGGCGACAGTCCAAATATGCACGACATCCTGACCGGCTCGCAGCTGGACGGCACGGCGTTTGCGGGGGCCGCCGACAAGACTTGCGGCAACTGGACGTCGAGCGGCGACGGCAGTGCCCAGGTCGGCCATCACGATCTGCAAGGTGGAGGCGCCAATCCGGAATCATGGAACTCGGCCCACGGCTCGCGGGGATGCAGCCAGGAAAATCTGCAGGGTACCGGTGGTAACGGCCTTTTTTACTGTTTCGCAGCCGATTGAAGTCGCATCACCAACTCCCGGTGACGGTTGAGACCTTCTACGGCGGCGCACCGAGATAAACGGCAGCGGAGTGGCGCTTCCCGACCATTAGGGCTAAACGCGAAAAGCCGCCCCTTCCCGGAGCGGCTTTTTCATTTTTGTTTTGGGTCGCTCGGAGCCCGTCAGCAAAGACGTCAGTTGATCAGGTTTCAAAAGAGTCTGCTTTTAGCCAAAAGCAGACGTTAGACCCGCGATGCACCAGATGTCTGGATAATGAAGGAAAAACAGCTCGAATCGGGTATTATGATAGCCCCTTTCGATTTTCGATGGGCCCGCTATGCTGAAGTCTGAAGAACGAGGGGAAGGGTGGAACTATGAAACGGCTGATCTATCTTGCGATCGCGGCTGCCTTGCTGGGGGCCTGTAACCAAGGACCCGAGGACACACAAGAAGCACAGCAATCCGAAGAAACGGTGCTTGTCACGTATTCGCCGGACGGCTGGCTGTCCAAATCGCTGCCGGAGATTGCCGCCGGGCTGCAAGCCGGCGAGATCACTTCCGAAGCGCTGGTCGCGGCCTATCTCGAGCGCATCGAGCGTGTCGATCGCGCGGGTCCGACCCTGCAAAGCATTATCGCCCTTAATCCAAATGCGCTCGCGGAAGCCCGCGCACTTGATGCGAAACTGGAAGCGAGCGGGCCGGTCGGTCCCCTGCACGGCGTACCTGTCCTGCTCAAGGACAATATCGAATCGAAGGGCGCCATGGCGACGACCGCGGGGGCGCTTGCCCTCAAGGACAATATTACCGGCCGGGATTCGCCGCTCGTCGCCGGACTGCGTTCCGCGGGAGCGATTATTCTTGGCAAAGCGAATTTGAGCCAATGGGCGAATTTCCGTTCCAATTCCTCGATGAGCGGCTGGACCGCGCTCGGCGGTCAGGTCCGCAACCCGCATATGCTGGATCGCAACCCCTGTGGTTCAAGTTCGGGCTCCGGCGCGGCGGCGGCGGCGTCGCTGGCCGCCGGAGCAGTAGGGACAGAGACCAATGGTTCGGTCATTTGCCCTTCGAACGTCAATGGCGTTGTCGGTTTCAAACCAACGGTCGGGCTGGTGTCGCAGCAGTATATCATCCCGATATCCTCGACCCAGGATACCGCCGGGCCGATGACCAAGACCGTGAAAGGCGCCGCCATGATGCTCGACGCAATGGCGACCGGCAGTGCCAAAACCGACTATGCGGCCAGCCTTGACGCTAATGCCCTCGCCGGTGCCCGCGTCGGTGTGTTGCGCTTTGCCCAGGGCTCGAACAACGATATCCACCGGCGCTTCAACGAGGCTCTCGCGGCCCTCGAGGAGGCCGGCGCAATCCTCGTCGAAATCGAAGATGAACCGGCGCGACCCGACGACTTCGGGGCCCTTTCGCGCAGGGTTTTGTATTATGAATTCAAGGCAACGCTGAACGCCTACCTCGCGGCGACACCGCCAAGCGTCACAACGCGTACTCTCACCGAGCTCATCGCCTTTAATGAGGCCAATGCCGACATTGAGCTGGCGCTGTTCGACCAGAGCATTTTTGAAGAGGCCAACGAGAGTAACGGGCTCGACGACCCTGATTATCTGGCGGCACTCGCCACGGTACTGAAGGCAACGGGCCCCGATGGCATCGACGCCCTGATGGCGACCCATGACGTCGCCGTTTTGGTGGCCCCGTCCGGCCCAATCGCGCCGCGCGTCGATCCTGTCAATGGCGATGTCTGGCCCGACTGGGCAGGTGCCGGGTCAATGGCCGCGATCGCCGGATACCCACACCTCACAGTGCCCATGGGCACCGTACACAGCGTTCCGATCGGCCTCTCTTTTATCGGTGCCAAGGACCAGGACGCGGCGATACTTTCCTATGGTTATGCTTTCGAGCAGCAGACCCATCTGCGGGCGGAGCCACAATACCTGCCTGATGCCGAAGCCTTGTCAGATATTGCCACGGCCATGAAGCCGAATCGCGGCCCAAGGCAATAGAGAGGTGTGTGATAGGCCTTCAAAAAGGGTCTGCTTTTAGCCAAAAGCAGACATTAGCCAACTTCCCGTTTGTAATCCTAACGCGGTTGGCTATGCTCTCGCCTCTTGGGCAGGCGGCGCAGCTGTTCCGTCTCACCATTCGCCGCTCTTCAAAATCGCGCCAGAGCCGTCAATCAAGTCGGGAATCGAGGCGATGGTGGTTGCTGTCCTGGAACTGTTAAACAGTCCCTAGGTGGCGGGTGAAGGTCTCGCCATCGAGAAATCAGTACAGGGGGGTGTGCCAGTCATACGCATAATTGTTCTTACCTTTTTCGCAATACTGCTGGGCACGGCAGAACCGGCCTTGGCCGCGGGTTTGAGTTCACCCGAGGCGCCGAATATCTGGTCGCTGCTGCCGCCGGTGCTGGCCATCACCGCGGCAGTGATTTTCCGCCAGGTGATCCCGGCGCTGTTTGCCGGCCTGTGGCTGGGGGCCTGGTTTATCTCGGGGGCCACGATGCCGGGCCTGGGGACATCCTTCCTCGCCAGTTTTGAGGTCTATATTGTCGGTGCGATCGCCGATGCGGATCACGCGGCTTTGATATCTTTCATTTTGATGATCGGCGCGATGGTCGGTATCATCTCGAAGAACGGTGGGCTGCAGGGCATCGTCACAGTTATGACCCGATGGGCCACCAGCAAGAAACGCGCCCAGCTGGGTACGGGCTTCCTCGGTCTGGCGATCTTTTTTGATGATTATGCCAACACGCTGATTGTCGGTAACACCATGCGGCCGGTGACCGACTACCACAAGATTTCGCGTGAGAAACTGGCCTATATTGTGGATTCCACGGCTGCCCCGGTGGCGTGCCTGGCGCTGATCTCCACCTGGGTGGGTTACGAGGTCGGCCTGATAGACGCCGCGACCCGTGACATTGAAGGCCTCGGCGACCCTTATCTTATTTTCCTCAATTCGCTGGCCTACAGTTTCTATCCGCTCCTGGCGATATTCTTTGTCTTTCTGGTTGCCTCGACGGGGCAGGATTATGGCCCCATGAAGGCGGCCGAGCAGGCGGCAGCCATTGCGGGTGAGGGCGCTGGGGCTTCATCTGGCGCCACCCCGCGTTTCGAGAAGGAGCTGGCGGAAATCAACCCGGCTGGCGACATGCCGCACCGCGCGATCAACGCGCTGGCGCCCATCGGGGTCCTGCTGGCGGGGGTTGTGGGCGGCCTGCTGGCGTCGGGCGAAGGCGATAATATCCGGGATATTGTCGCCAGCGCGAATTCTTACCAGGCGCTTCTATGGGGCTCTCTGTTGGGAACAGCGACCGCTGGTAGTCTGTCGGTGGCGCAACGGCTGATGACGCTGGATGAAGCCGTATTGGCCGGCATCGGGGGAATCGAAAAGCTGGTCTATCCGATCCTTATCCTGGTGTTGGCCTGGTCGCTGGCGACAACCACGCAGCAGCTTGGCACGGCGGGCTACCTGATTGCGACGCTGAGCGAGGCCATTCCCGTGCAGGTCATGCCGGCGCTGATTTTCGTAATTTCGGCGGCCACTGCATTTGCCACGGGCAGCAGTTGGGGGGTGATGGGTATTCTGATGCCGCTGGCCATCCCGCTGGTCGCCGCTCAGATCAGCGTCGACGGGGTCATCGATCCCGCTCAATTGGCGATTTTTTATTCCTCTGTCGCTTGTGTGCTGGCGGGGTCGGTGTGGGGCGACCATTGCTCTCCCATATCCGACACGACGATCCTCTCGTCGATGGCTTCGGGCTGTGACCATATTGCCCATGTGCGCACGCAGATGCCCTATGCCCTGCTGGTCGGCGCCGTGGCGATACTTGCGGGAACCCTGCCGGCGGGCTTTGGCCTGCCCTGGTGGGTCGGATTGGCGCTGGGGGCCGGACTTCTGGTCATGGCCTTGCGGGTGCTGACAAAGCCGGTCAGGGCCTGAGCCGCCTTTCAGCGCAGTAATTCGTGCAGCCGCGCCGTGTAGGCCGGGCTGGTATCGCAACAGCCGCCGACTATACTGGCTCCCTGTTTCACCCACTCGGCCGCGACCAAGGCATAGTCGTCCGGGCTCAAAAGCCGCGTCGGTTCACGCGCCGGCTCGCCGCCCGGCGGTTCGTCGCGCACCGGATTGCTGTAGGCACCGACCGGGCGGTCGCTGGCTGCGGCAAAAGCCGGCATGGCCGCTGTTACCGCCTCGGTTGAGCAGCAGTTGAAAAGGAATGCCTCCACCGGAAGCGACGCCAGTGCTGCGAAAGCATCTGGAATCTCCTCGCCGCCACGGAGCTTGGCACCTTCGGGATCGAGGGTCCAGGATACCCAGACCATCTTGCCGGTCTCCGCGGCTGCCTTGGCCGCAGCCCGCGCTTCTTCGGCGGTGGTCATGGTCTCGCAAATGAACATATCGACATGCGGCGCAAGCAGATCGGCTATTTCGCGGTAGGCGGCGAGGTTATCGTCGAATGAGCCAACCAGGTCGGCGCGATAAGTGGTGTCCAGTGGCGGAAGCGAACCCGCAATCTTCGCCGGCCTCTTCGCGGCATCGCGCGCCTCAACCGCCAGCGAACAAGCCGTCTGCGTGAGCTGGCCAAGGCTTTCTTCCAGCCCCTCGCGTGCCAGCAGTTTGCGCGTCAGCGAATAATTATTGACGGTGATGACGTCGGCACCGGCAGCAATATAATCGCCGTGTAACCGGTGCACTTCATCAGGGGCCTCGATCAGCGCCAGCGCCGACCAGATCGACGACTTGTAATCCGGCACCCTGACGCCCCGGGCGCGCAACTCTGTGCCCATCGCGCCATCAAGAATTATAATGTCATCAAGATTTGCCATTATGCGCTCCGACCCCGTTTAAGGTTACTCATTGGGGATTGGCAACACATTTGTATATTTAACCTGGTTAAGGGCAAAACTTGATTCGATCGATGCAACGCCTTTTACGCGTGTGAGCTTTTGCTTCAGAAAGCGTTCGTAGGCCTCGACATCGGCGGCAACGACGCGCAGGAGATAATCCCTGGAGCCGGTCATCAGATAGCATTCCATCACTTCGGGATATTTCTTGACTTCCCGCTCAAAGCGATCGATCTCATTCTCTGCCTGCTTATCGAGCTTGATCGAAATAAAGATGCTGACAGGAAGTCCGACACGCTTCTGGTCAACCCACGCCACATAGCGGCTGATATAGCCGTCTTTTTCGAGGTGCCTGAGACGGCGCAGGCAAGGCGAGGGTGAAAGACCCACCTGATCGGCTAGATCAGAGTTGGATAACCTCCATTGCAGCCGTTAGGTTAGCCCCATTCAGGCTACAACGGCAATGCGACAGATTGTCCGAGCCGTAGAGTCTGCTTTGGGTCATAAGCAGACATTGAGAACAGCTCGCAAATAGGACTCGATTTGCCGATCAAGTCGGCGAATGACGATCAAGTCGGCGAATGACGATCAAGTGAAAGCCCAATGCCCCAATAACTCCCCCAATAACAAAAATGTGAACTTGGACATTGCCGCCAGGCCGTGGACTGCTGCACAGCAGGCGTTACGCATGTTAATCGCGTCGGCAGCGGGCACTTGCCGGGTGCAGCGGACTTGCCTGCCTCAGTTCGCGCAGAAGTTGACGCAATGAAAGCAGATTGCAATTGCATCGGGTCCGTTGGAAACTGTCTGAATTCGAAAGCTTGGGTGTTGTCAAATCATGAGACTGCGGCATTGCATTAAGGGATGGGGGATGCCAGAGGAACTGCGGCGAAACAGGCTGTGGCGGACCGCACGGACCGCGAGCCTGGCCCTGATGGTGACAGCCTGCGGTGCCGGGGGCAACACGCCGTCGCCACTGCTGGCACTGCCACCGCCGCCGCCGGCGCCTCCTGCTCCTCCCGCACCGCCCTCCGATCCCGACGACTTTCGCACTGCGGAATACGAACGTTCCTGGGGTCTCGAGGCGATCGGGGCAGCCGATGCCTATGCCCAGGGCTTTACCGGCAATGGTGTCACCATCGGCGTCTTCGACTTCAACTTCGTTTTTTCCACCAACGAGCTTGATTTGCATCCCGGCAGCCGGGACAAGGACCCCTTCAATGTGGCGCTTCAAGAGGCGCGGACCGGCGAACCTGCGCCGGCCGACGAGCATGGGCATGCGGTGGCGGTGGTTGCGGCCGGGCTGAAGAATGATTTCGAGACCCACGGCGTTGCCTTTGACGCACAGGTGCTGGCAGTCGACTTTTTCTCGGGCGTCAACGACCGGCATGTGACCCAGGACGGAATCCTGTTCCACGTCTCCGACCCATGGACCTATATGACCGATCGCGGCGTCCGCGTGATCAACCTGTCCCTGGGTTTTGACGAAGAGGATTTCTTCACCCCGCTCCCGGTCACAGAAGCCTACACCATCGATTTGGATGCCATCGCGGTCGCCAACGGGGCGCTGCTCGTGGCTTCGGCGGGAAATGACGGCGATCCCGACCCCATGCTCTCCAATCTGGATATCATCGACGACTTGCGGGCCAACGGCATTCTGGACAGCGGTCCGGGGGCCTTCATTATCGCCGGCGCCACCGACGAAAATAACCAGATCGCTTCCTTCTCGGACCGCGCGGGCATTGCCATGAATTATTACATGGTGGCCCCGGGCCAGGACGTAACGTTCCCCTGGAACGGCGTATTGTCCGTGGGCAGCGGCACCTCTTTTTCGGCGCCGCATGTATCCGGCGCGGCAGCGGTCATATTCCAGCGCTGGCCCGGCCTGACCGCGCGCGAGGTTGCCAACATCCTGTTTGATTCGGCGACCGATCTGGGCGCGCCCGGCGTTGATATAATCTATGGGCACGGTCTGCTGAACCTGGACGCGGCCCTGCAACCCCTCGGCGTTGCCAGCATTGCCACGCTGGGGAGCGTCCAGCCGCTGGTGGCCGACAGCGGCATCCTGCTGGGCCCGGCCTTCGGCGACGCCGGCGGGCTCGCTCTCGCCCTCTCCAGCGTCATGATGCTGGACGGCTTCGGCAGGGACTTCCAACTGGACCTGTCGGGATTTGCCTCGGCCCGCCCGGCTGGCGCGGCGCTGGATGACCTGGTCACACATCGCCGGAACTGGCGCGCATCCACGCAGCCACTGGCCGGGTTTGGCACCGGGTTCTCTCAGGTCAATTTATTGGTTGGCCGGGACCAGCGGGCGCAGGAATTGCTGCCAATGGTGGGTCAGGCCACGGCCGATCTGATCCGCGACGACGGTATCATCCTGGAAATTACCGGCCGGTTGACGCCGCTCGGGGGGATGGCGGGCATAAGCTGGGCGGCGGGAAATGGCCGCGCACTGGGCGACGCGATGAGAGGGCGGCCTCTTTCCCCCTATGATGCCGGCGGTGGCGCGCTGTTATCCTTAACGCAGGCCTTTTCGTCGCCGATCCCTTCCGCCGGCGGTATCTACGCCATGGCGGGCCTCTGGCTGAGCGGGAATACAGAGCTGAAACTGGGTGCCTCCATGGCCGACAGCAATGGCGTTCCTAATCATCCGGTTGCCGCATTGCGCAGGGACGCTTCCCTGCTGTCGTCGGCTCTCAGGCTGGATCATTACACCAGCCGGTCACGTGTCTCGCTGGAAGCGGGAATTCTTGTCGAGGACGCCGCCATTCTGGGCACCCGCGCGGCGGGCGGGCTGGCCATAACCGATAAATCGCGGACCAGCTGGCTGACGCTGGAAGCCGAGAGGAATTTTGCCGGCAGCCTCACGTTTTCGGCATCCCTGACAATGGCGCTTACCGACCCGGGGGTTCCCGCCGGTTCGGGGGCCCGTGCCAGCATCTTCCAGACCCTGGGCACCATCACAAGCACCAGCTTTTCGGCGCGGCTGGCCGGGCGGGATATCTTCATGGCGGGTGACGCCGCCTCCTTTACGCTGCACCAGCCGCTGCGGGTCGAGAGCGCAGGCGCGTTGATGGTGACCGGCCAGACGCTGGACCCCGGCACCGGCGACGTAATCTTTGCCGAACAGGCCTTGTCGCTTGCGCCATCCGGTCGGCAGATCGCTCTGGAGACCGCCTATCAGGCCCGGTTGGGCAGCGGCGACTGGACCGCCGAAGCCAACCTCGCCTACAGGTTTGACGCCGGCCATGTGGCGGGGCAACGGGACGTTTCTCTTTTGCTGGGACTGCGCCGCGGCTTTTGACGGTGCGGCATGACGCCGATCGACGGCAAATGTGCCGGTGACGGTGATCGCGGCGCCGGGGCCCCGCGCCGCATCTTCCAGACCCTGGGCACTGGCGTCGACCAGCCGTGCAACCTGGCGAAATCCGTGACGGTGGAATAGGGGAATTTTTCTTCGTCACTCGCCGACCCTCGTTGCGTTATGCGCCTTGGCGGCGATTCCATGAAACCGCGGATCTGGAGCGCAGCTCAACCGGCGAATCAAATGCAAGAAAGCGTCTGCTTTTAGCCAAAAGCAGACTCTTTCGTGCAGCTATAACTGCGTGTTGAAAAGAGTCTGCTCTTGGCCAAAAATGGCCGAATCCTTGGTGTTCGCATCGTGCCTGCGCCGAGCTTGATCTCCAAAGGGATAGCTTGCTCGGGCGCTGCCATATCTCGATGGATAATAGTTAGAGAATATTCGTTCAGTCATGAATGGGATAGCTTTTATCGTATCAATGAGCGAAACGAGTGCTTCTCTATTCTTATCGATAAACTAACGGCGATCTTCACCGGATACGAATAAATGGAAATATTGGGAATTTTACAATTCACGGATTCAAGATCGACGAATTCAATGGTCGAAATTAAGAATTAATCTTTTTCTGTGATCTTATTGCAGCTATCGCTTCGTCGCCTGTGAGTTGCATACCATGCATGGAATCCGCTCGGACATCGTCATCGTTAGTGATGGCAGAGGGAATGCAGCCGACATAGTTTCGGCGCTCAATGGATTTTTCAGATTGCGCGAGGAAAGCCTGAACGACTGCCGAGCCAACGGGGAGTCAGGTGCCCATCTCACTTTGTTTTGCGCCAACGCCAGCTCGGACGAGACCTTCGCCAAACTGAAAAATGTCGTTAAAGCCCGCGACAGTGAAAAGCTGTTCATTCTTCCAACCCACAACAGCAAGAGCGTGGCCCGGATAAAGGATCTGGGCATCGCCGATTACATGGTGTGGCCGGTGGACGTGGAAGAGCTCCGCGCCAAGGTAAAAAAGGCCATCAACCGCCGGGTCGAACGCTCATGGGCGGCGCTCGATCCGACGAGCCGGGCTGCTCTTGAGTCCAGCCTTGTGTGCTTCGAGGACTGCTTTTCCCGGGTTCAAGCCGGCGAGTCCCTGCCCATGGAAATGGTCCAATCCTCTTGCCAGCGCATTCGCGAAAGCGCCCAAATAGGCACTCTCGGCGGTTGGATCGACGCTCTCGAAGAGCACCACAACTATTCCTTCCGACACAGCATGTTCGTCTGCGGCACCATAACCTATTTCGCCAACGCGATCGGGATCAGCGGCAGCGATTTGCAGCTCCTGACTGTTGGGGGGCTCTTGCACGACATCGGCAAATCCCAGGTGCCACTGGAGATCCTGGACAAGCCGGGAAAGCTCGAACCCCACGAATGGGACGTCATGCGCAAGCACGCCGAGTACTCGCGGGAGGTCCTTTTGCGCGAGCAGGGCCTCGATCCGAGCGCCGTCGCCATGGCCGTGCACCATCATGAGAAGTTGGACGGCAGCGGATACCCCGACGGCCTGTCCGGCGCGCAGATCAGCGATCACGTGCGGCTCATGGCGATCGCCGACGTCTATTCGGCTTTGATCGACAAACGATCATACAAGGAGGCTATGAGCAAGGAAGCCGCCATTGACCTGATGGGCAAGTTCAGGGGTCACCTGGACATGGATATCCTCAGGGCCTTTAGGAGCTACATGCTCGACACAAAGTGAGCGGCGAACGCGTTGCTATGGGACAACGCCGTCGAAATCCGTCCAAGCTTCCGCACCGATAGCCGGCATCTTCAATTGCCGCTTTGGGCCCAGGCTGTTCTCTAACACGGGGATTAGTTGTCAAGCTCTCCATGCTATATCCAAGCATTTTGTAGGACTTCGCCGGCCGGAAATTGTCAATTGTGGTCTAGGCAAGAAAGAGTCTGCTTTGGGTCAATGGCGGACGCTTTTATTTCCCAGTTTCGAGCGTTGAAAAGAGTCTGCTTTTAGCCAAAAGCAGACATTGGGGGGTCATTAAAAAGAGTCTGCTTTTGGCCAAAAGCAGGAATGGAAGGGGCTGCCAGGCGCTTTCCCTTACTCGTCCCCCAGCGCACCGCCGTCGATCGCGAGAATGGCGCGGGCCAGAACGTCGGCGCCGTTCGCCATATCCCGGGGCGCGGTGAACTCCTTTGGGCTGTGGCTGACGCCCCCCTTGGAAGGCACGAAAATCATGCCGGTGGGCGCGATGGTCGCTATGTCCTGGGCGTCGTGGCCGGCGCCCGAGGGCATGAGCTTGTAAGAAAGCCCCAGCTCCGCCGCGGCGCCTGCGATGACGGCCTGCACGCGCGCGTCCGTCAGTTCAGGCACGGAATCGGTATCGATCGGATTGAACTGAATGGTCGTTCCGGTTTCGGTGGCGATTGCCTCTGCCGCGGCCTCCACCATGGCGAAAATTGTATCCATCTTGGCCAGGTCCAGATCGCGTATCTCCAGCGACATCACCACCCGCCCCGGAATAACGTTGGGGGCGCCGGGTTCGGCCCGAATGCGTCCGACTGTGGCCACCTGGCGGCCCGGGGTATCAAGGGCGGCGTGGTTGATCGCCAGGGTCAGTTTTGCCGCCGCCACCATGGCGTCGCGCCGCCGGTTCATGGGCGTCGTGCCGGCGTGGTTGGCAAAGCCGGTGATGGTGACATCCCACCAGCGAATGCCGACGATGCCGGTGACCACGCCGATGTTCACACCCTCTTCATCCAGAATGGCGCCCTGCTCGATGTGGACCTCAATGAAGGCCGCCAGGTCGCCCGGCGCATAGACCGCTTCGGCAATGCGGCTATGGTCACCACCGATGCGGTCGATGCCGTCGGCGATGGTCAGTCCCGATTGTGAGGTCACCGCCAAGGTCTCGGGGCGTATCTTACCGGTCAGCGCCATAGAGCCGACCAGGCCACCCTCCTCGTTTGAGAAGTCGATCACTTCGAGGGTATGCCGCGTGGTAATGCCGGCCTCGTTAAACAACTCTACCGCCTCGATGGACGAGAGTACGCCGACGTCGCCATCGTAATTGCCGCCGCCGGGAACCGAATCCGTATGGCTGCCGAACATGATGATCGGCAACGCCGGGTCCGACCCCGCACGGCGCCCGATGATGTTGCCGCCGGCGTCGATACGCACCTCCAGACCAGCACCCTCCATCAGCGAAACGATATAGGCGCGCCCGGCGATATCGGCGTCGGTATAGGCGACACGGTCGACCCCGCCGTCGCTGTTGCTGCCGAACTCGGAGAGCGCCACGATGCGGGCCTCCATCCTCTCGGCGCTGGCGCGCACATCACCGAGATCGTTGGCCAGGGCCGAAAAGGCGACAAGCGCGAATGCAGAGGCAAGGGTGAGCGGCGGCACTAGGTTTTTCATGAAAATTCTCCCCGGATCAGCGTTGCGACGGCATTGCTAACAAATATTTGTGGCCCGAGGTCCCGACCGTAATGTTCCAGAATATTGCCGGTGAGAACTCATAAATTGTCGGTCACGTCCGCCCTCTCTTAGCGAGGGGCCGAACATAGCATCAGATCTATCGGATTGGGAATATGGAAGGGTCAAAGAGTCTGCTTTTAGCCAAAAGCAGACATTAGTTGTCTGCTGAATTGCGATGACAACTTGCTTGTCTGTGCTGCCTTGGGGAACAGAGAGGGGAGCTCTACATGATGCTGCGCAGATTGCTCATACGGTGCGCCGCTGCAATTGATCAATGTCAATGCAGCTGGTGCGGGCTAAGGACTACCAAGTGCCCAAGAATGCTCTAGGTATTGCCAAGAGGCCAAAGGAGAATCAAAAAATGAGAAATTCGTCACTTTCGCTGGCGGCGCTGATAATCGGTTTTGTTATCGCAGTTCTGTGGCCAGATGCACCACCGGTGCTTGCCGCCGCCGACGGCGAAAAGACCTACAAGAAATGCCAGGCCTGTCACTCTCTGGATGCCGGCCGGCACCGGATGGGTCCGTCCCTTTTCGGCATTTTCGGAGCCAAAGCAGGCGCGGTGGATGGGTATGCCTATTCACTGGCGATGGAGAATTCCGGTATCGTCTGGGATGCGGAAAGCCTGGACGCGTTTTTGGCCAACCCCCGCAAGATGCTTTCCGGCACGCGTATGTTTTTTCCCGGCCTGCGCCGTGAAGAAGACCGCAAGGCGGTTATCGCCTATCTGAAACAGCAAGGCGATGCTAACGAACAGTCCCGGGAAATAGCCGTGGCCGCCCCGCCGGGTTCATTTAACGACCCGGACAATCCCGACCTCTATACGAGCGACGTCAATTTCACACTGACGACCGC
>JACZSK010000077.1 GCA_022574255.1 Pseudomonadota bacterium | reverse complement strand
CCATGTTTTAGCCTTCCTTAAGCTATAGGTTTCGTAGGCCTCAAATCCAATTATTGCAAGAAGCTCCGATACCGGCGCAAAACAACATCGACGCCCAGCTGTAAGTCGAATGTTCCGGTTGCAGCCGGTCGCCAAGGACCACATTTCCATATTGGCTGAGAGCCAGCCACAGCAAAAATCCGAAGACCAGGATGGCCGTAACTACGTAAATTACGCCGATCCGGGTGGTGACGAATTCATATAGCGAATTGATTGCAGCAGCACTAGATTCGGGGGTTGCTATTATTGTCAACACAAAGGCTGTGAGGATGGCAGAGCCCGTACCGAAGATAAACCAGTCAATATTCTTGACTGGCTCCTGGCGTGGCGGATCTTGCAAAATAATTTCCCCGTAATCAATTTTACCAGAAACGATTGTAACCAGTGTCAGCTGCCGAAGAAAAGAGATGAATAGAGGACGCTGGGGCAGGAAAACCTTGAGGCAATCAGCTCAAGAGAGGCTCCCTGATATAAATAAAGCTCGCCATACGGCCGGTGACGTCGTCTCGACGATACGAATAGAACAATTCGGGCTCGCAGAATGTGCAGTATTGTCCGCCATAGATTCTGGCTATTCCCGACTGAGTCAATTTAGTTCTGGCAATGCCATAGAGATCACACAGGTATTTACCCGATTCTGCGGTTGCCCGAAAATATTTCTGCAGTGCTGCTTTCTGCTCAAGATTCTCCGCGATTGCCAGGAATGCCGCCTTCACCTCGGCGCCTACTTCGAAATGGCAGGGGCCGATAGCAGGTCCCAGCCACGCCACCAACTCCTGGGCAGGCGTGCTGCACTTGGCAATCGTATACTCCAGTATGCCCGCCACCAGACCACGCCAGCCAGCGTGGGCCAACGCAACTTCGCCGCCGTCTCTGGCGGCAAACAATACCGGCATACAGTCTGCTGTTAATACGCAACAAGCGAGATCTGTCACCGAGGTACAGATACCATCGGCAGTGACAGGGGCACAGCAAGAGTCGGCTCTGTGCACATCGCTACTATGGGTTTGTTGCAGCCACTGCCATTGCAGCTGTTGCGGATATCGATTGGCGAGCCGCCGCAGATTTTTTTTGACCCTGACAGCGGAGTCACCCACATGATGGGCAAGATTAAGGCTGTCATAGGGACGCTGACTTACACCACCCGCCCTGGTGCTAACTCCCGCTATGATTTCTGCAGGCACATCCCAGTTGGGGATAATTATCTCAATTTCACTCATTCGGCTGCATTGGGCCCATTTAAAACCCGTAGTTTGAGACTCAGGCATTTCCACCGATCTGCGCATCTTTCGACAATTCGCAGATCAACTCCACCATGTCCGGGGGCGTCGCGCTATACCAGAAAGGTAAGCAGGATAAATTCGTAACTTTGGGTGCCAGACCCCTTCTAGTTAGGAGACCTGGCTATCTTACCTGCAAATTATTGGTGCATATTCGTGAGAAAGTGTGTCTATACCACTTTAAGCTTTGATCAAAATCAAAATAAACCTAATTAGTAAGGATATGGCTTGACGACTAACGCTACGGGGTTTTAGGCTCGGCTGGTGGGTGGTCTGCCCGCACGTAGTACCCGGCGTGTTGAAAGCCCTTCCCGGGGCGTTCACAGGCTAGGCTATCTGCCTACCGGAAGACCCTTCATGCTGCTTCGCTAGCATTGGAGTATCACGAAGAAAATAATAATTAGATCTATTTTTGTACATCAAGAGGAGATTTATATGCACGTCTATCGAAAAGCCGGACTTCCCGGAATTCAACGTAAACTACTTTATACAGCGATTTCATTGTCGCTACTCCCACTCGCTGGGACTACCTTTGCGCAGGACGCGCAAATTGAAGAAATACTTGTAACCGGATCCTATATTCGTCGTAGTGAAGGATTCCGCTCCGCATCACCCATAACGCAGCTATCGGTCGAGGATATAGCATTGGAGGGTACTCCAAACATGGGAGATGTAATCCACAACCTGAGCTTTAATCAGGGCACCACCATATCGGCTAACGCTTTTACCGGCGCAGGTAATGTTAGCACATCGTTAAACCTGCGAGGCTTAGGTACGCGTGCAACCCTCGACCTGGTTGATGGTTATCGTACAATTAACAACGACATTAATTCAGTCCTTCCCCAGATTGCCATTCAGCGCCTCGATATCGTGACAGACGGTGCGGCAGCGCTTTACGGGAACGAGGCGGTGGCCGGGGTGGTCAACTATGTGCCCATCAAATCCTATGATGGCTTCAAGTTTGAAACCATGAGCCAGGAAGATGATGCAGGTGATTACAATGATGTCCAATTCAGCGCACTGTGGGGTACCGAGTTCAATGGTATCGACATAGTGGTTGCCGGCGACTGGCGTGAACACAGCCGTCTGGAAATGCGCGATCGTCCGGATACGCTGCTGTCTGCCTTCGTATGGTCCAGCACCGCGACTCCTGGCGACTATCGGGTACCCACTCGGGATGAAAATGGTGTATTGACCGGTAGCACCGCGACCACCTCTGATCCTGGCTGTGGTCAGGATGGTCACGATGACCCTACCCAGATCAAGAATGGGGAATTTGGATGGCAAAGAAGCCCGACTAACTGTGCCTATGACTACGGTGAATTCTGGGATTATCGTACTCCACTGCAGCGCGGTAACCTGTTTCTAAGTGCCACCTACGAGTTCAGTCCTGACCTGGAAGTGAGCACTCAATATTATTTTTCAACGGTGTTCCAGTTGGAACAATTTGGGCAATCACTTTTGGAATTTATCGATCAGCTTTGGCGCGAAACTGATGCTTGGCAAGCGTGGGACTGGGTGTTGAGGCCGGTCACAATCATTGTGGGAATCGGGTTTCTCTGGCAATTTTTAAAGCTTCTGCGACATGTTCTAGAAGGCGCTCTCCTTTATCTGATCTTCAATTGCGGAATTCCCATGAATGTCAAAATCGCTCGTCTAACGGCGGGGGAGCTTCTTAAGGATTTGGAGAGTGCTATCGAGTTTTTGAAGTACCCGCATCGCCAGATAGCCCATGCTGTAAGAGGGTTGGCTATGGCTACGGCCGCCATCGGTTCGGGTATCTATTTAACTCTCGCGCTGTCTCCCGGACTCTCCGAGATCATGGGTTTCCTGTTTGTCGGATGGGGCGTTTTATATTTGGTTCTGTTTGCGGAGTTCCACGGTAAACTTCGAAATCTGCCGAAATATGTGAAGAAAAAGGGTGCCAAAATAAAAAAACTGCTAGATCAGATCGACGAAATTTTTGAATCAGACGTTCCTTCCGAATTGAAGGAATGGATGGATAGGACTCGAGATGCCACAGATGCAATTACTGTTATCGCTGAACGGGTTGATGGCGAAGGCCATCTCACATAACACGGCTCCCGTGATTGTCTAGGCAATCGAAAGTTAGATAGGAAAATTGATTGATCAATGACCAAATTAGATTGGGATAAAGAGGCTGGTCGCCAAAAGTTAATGAAGAAAGGGGCGGAGCAAGTACGTCCCGAACTTTCTCGTACAACAAATACAAAAGAACCGGCAGAGCGTCGCAAGAGGTGCCCTCACTGCCGTAAATTATTTTTTGGGCGCGAGCTAAAAAAACATAATTCAGAATGCGCCCGGCTTAGTGTCGGATTCTTAGGTGAGGATCAAGAGCTTGCCCGTCGCCGAAGTCGATCTGTCTACAAGTAATCGTCAAGAATTTTGGTGTCTACGTTAGGTCCGTCTGCTTCGGTTCTGGTCGTGATTAAGTGTCCCGGCGATGCTCTTCCCTAGCCCCTCACTCCTTATCCAGGTAAATTTTACTCCCCGCTTCCTTGAACTTCTCGCTCATCCGGGCCATGCCGGCTTCGGCCTCGGCCTCCGAGAGTTTTTCCCCGGCGATGCTCTCTTCCTGAAGGCTCTGCCCGGAATCATTCTGCATACGCGCGAACTCACGCACCTCCTGCGAAATTTTCATGGAGCAGAATTTCGGCCCGCACATGGAGCAGAAATGCGCCGTCTTGTGCGCCTCCTTGGGCAGCGTCTGGTCGTGGAAATCCTTCGCCGTGGCGGAATCCAGCGAGAGATTGAACTGATCCTCCCAGCGGAACTCAAAGCGCGCCCGCGATATGGCGTCGTCGCGCATGCGCGCCCCGGGGTGGCCTTTGGCCATGTCGGCGGCGTGGGCGGCGATCTTGTAGGTGATGACGCCGACCTTCACGTCGTCGCGGTCGGGCAGGCCAAGATGCTCCTTGGGCGTGACATAGCAAAGCATGGCGGTGCCGAACCAGCCGATCATGGCGGCGCCGATGGCTGAAGTGATATGGTCGTAACCGGGCGCGATGTCGGTGACCAGCGGCCCGAGGGTATAAAAGGGCGCCTCGCCGCAGGCCTCAAGCTGCTTGGTCATATTCACTTTAATCTTGTGCATCGGCACATGGCCGGGGCCTTCGATCATCACCTGAACATCCTTGGCCCAGGCGATCTTGGTCAGCTCGCCCAGCGTCGCCAACTCGGCGAACTGGGCCTCGTCGTTGGCGTCGGCGGTGCAGCCGGGGCGCAGGCCGTCGCCCAGCGAGAAAGAAACATCATAGGCGGCCATGATGTCGCAGATGTCGTCGAAATGCTCGTAGAGGAAGCTTTCGGTGTGGTGGGCCAGGCACCATTTGGCCATGATGGCGCCGCCGCGCGAGACAATGCCGGTCACGCGGTTTGCGGTGAGCGGGATATAGGCGAGGCGCACCCCGGCGTGGATGGTGAAATAATCGACGCCCTGTTCGGCCTGTTCGATCAGCGTGTCGCGGTAAATCTCCCAGGTCAGGTCTTCGGCGACGCCGTTCACCTTCTCCAGCGCCTGATAGATGGGCACGGTGCCGATCGGTACGGGAGCGTTACGAATAATCCATTCGCGGATATTGTGGATATTGCGCCCGGTACTGAGGTCCATCACATTATCGGCGCCCCAGCGGATGGCCCAGACCATCTTGTCAACCTCGTCGGCGACGCTGGAGGTGACCGCCGAATTGCCGATATTGGCGTTGATCTTGACCAGGAAATTGCGCCCGATAATCATCGGCTCGGCTTCCGGGTGGTTGATGTTGGAGGGGATGATGGCGCGGCCGCGGGCGATCTCGTCGCGCACAAACTCAGGCGTAATGAAATCGGGGATCTCGGCGCCGAAATCCTCGCCGTCCCGTTCGGCGACCTCCGAGCGGCCCTCGTTCTCGCGGATGGCGATGAATTCCATCTCGGCGGTAATGATGCCGGCCCGCGCGTAATGCAGTTGCGTGACCGTCTTTCCCGCTTTGGCTCTGAGGGGCGCTTTTAGAGCCGGAAACTCGGCCACCAGATGATCGCCGGTGGCGCCGCCGTTATCTTCGCTGCGCAGATCGCGGCCGGCGTATTCCTCAACGTCGCCCCGCGCCATGACCCAGGCCTGGCGCGGTCGCGCCAGCCCGGCGTCGATATCTATTTTGGCATCCGGGTCGGTGTAGGGGCCGGAAGAATCATAGACCCGCACCGGCGGCTCCTTGGCCGTCTCATGCAGCGAAATCTCGCGCAGCGGCACGCGGATATCGGGGTGTATCTCGCCGCTGATATAGATTTTGCGCGAGGCGGGCAGCGGCCCCGTGGTGATGGAAATGTTCGGGAAAGTCTCAGGCTTGTTCATCGTCTTTGTGCTCCACTCCCTACGCCGGCACGACCCGGATCAGGTTCAAAGGGTTGCGGCTGGGTGTGAATTCACGCCGGCCAGACTCTCAGCCCACATTGGGCACCCCTTGGAATCGGAAAAAATGGTGAACCCGGTTGCCTCCCGAGTCAAGAAATAGCGGAGAAAATCGGTATGATTTTCACGCAGCCTTGCATACCGCGCGCCGCTGGCCCAACATGGCAAAATGCCGGATGTGAAAAACCAACGGAAAAAGACGGTACGCGCGGCGCTGGTCATCATTGGCGACGAGATTCTCTCGGGCCGCACCAAGGACGCCAACCTCAATTATCTGGCTAACTGGCTGGGCGAGCTTGGAATAACGCTCAGCGAGGTGCGCGTGGTGGCCGACGACAAGGACGCCGTGGTGCGGGCGGTAAACGATTGCCGGCCCCGGTATGATTATGTCTTCACCACCGGCGGCATCGGCCCCACCCACGATGACATTACCGCGCAATGTATTGCCGCCGCCTTCAATGTGCCGCTGGAGGTGAACCCCGAGGCGCAGCGTATTCTCGAGAGCTATCATGGCGAGGGCGACGTGAACAAGGCGCGCATGCGCATGGCCCGGGTGCCGTCGGGCGCCACGCTGATCGATAATCCCGTATCCGCCGCGCCCGGTTTCCAGATGGACAATGTCTTCGTGCTGGCCGGCATCCCGGTGGTCATGCAGGCCATGCTGGAGAAATTGCGCGACCGGCTGGAGGGCGGCGCCATCGTGACCTCGAAATCCCTGACCGTGCATGCCGGCGAGAGCAACATCGCGGCGTTGCTGACCGCCGTGCAGGACCGCCATGAAGCCTTGTCGGTGGGCAGTTATCCCTTTTTCCGGTTGTCGAAGGGGGGCGAGGGACGGGTTGGCACTTGTTTGGTGTTCAGGGGCGTGGACGGGGGCGACATCGACGCCGCCATCGACGAGACAAAATTCGCGCTGGAACAAATTTCGGTCGAATACGAGGATGGCGAGCCACTATTGCCACACCACAAGAAACAGGGCTGATTGCGCCTTGCTATATCAGGCGCCGCTTTATTTTCCGCAGAAATTTTGTTACATGATCCCGCATCCAGCCACAGGAGCCCTCCTGGCGGAATTGGTAGACGCACGGGACTTAAAATCCCGAGGAGAGCAATCTCCGTCCCGGTTCGAGTCCGGGGGAGGGCACCATTCCGGTACAATACCGGGCACCTCTCCTGAGGTGCCTGTTTGTGCCTGGACGGCGGCGGCGAGCGCCGCCCTGGAACCGCTGATCTTTACATGCTCCTCGGTGACTTCGACGCTTTTGACGAGGAGTTTCAGATATTCCTTGCGGAAGGCGCTGGGGCCGTTCTTAAGAAGCCCGGTCAGCGCTTCGCCGCAGCGGGTGACCTGACTCATGGTCAGGCGCGCCACGGGCAGGGGGAGGTCCCGCTCTTTCAGAGATATGAGGCGGCCGAGCTCTTCTCTCCGCCTCTCCAGCTTCTCCTGGTGATCGCGGAAGTCTTTCGTATCGCCAGCGTTGCCATCGGTGAGGGCATCGAGCTTGGCCTCGGGCATGCGGATCGGGGCGCTGCAACCGGTCCTGCCTTTGAGCATTCTGGCGGCGCAGGCGTAATAGCGGTACCGGCCGCTCTTGCCGGTCGCCAGCATGAGGCCGCCGCCGCAACTGCCACATTTGGCTATTCCTGAGAGAAGCACCGGGTTGGTCACAAGGCGCGGGGTGATCACCTTGGGGCTTCTCTCTTCCAAGAGCCGCCGCACCTTATCGAAAGTCTTCAGTGGGATGATCTCGGGGTATTGCGTAAATCTAGACCATTCTTCTGGAAGCTCCTCAGCCCTCAATGGTTCGCACTGAGGGAAAGCGCACAGTAACTGTGGTGCCGACTTCCAGGCGGCTCTGCAGATCGAGGCTGCCGCCGTGCAACTCAACGAGCGCCTTTGTGAGTGGTAAGCCAAGGCCGGTACCTTCTTGACTGCGGTGGATGTTTCTGTCGACTTGGCCGAACCGGGACAAGGCTTTCGCGATGTTTTCTTCAGCCATGCCTATTCCGGTATCAATAATCTGAAACACGAAGCCATCCTTCGAGTGCCAGACCTTGAGTGTGACTTTTCCACCCGGGTTGTTAAATTTGATGGAGTTGGTTATCAGATTGACCAGGATCTGCTTCAGCCTGCGCAGGTCGGCGTAGACCAGCGGCAGATCCTCCTGAATATCCAGCTCGAACTGAACCTCCTGTTGGGTGGCACGGCCCTTCACCAGACTGAGGACCGAGCGCGACAGTTCCTCGATATCAATGTTTTCCTCATGGAGCTCCTCGCTGCCTGCTTCGACCTTGGCCAGATCCAGAATATCGTTGATCAGGTCCAACAGGTGTTTTCCGGCACCACGAATATCCTCCGCATACTCGCTGTACTTTTCGTGGCCAACCGGCCCGAATGCCTGACTGCTGATAATCTCTGAGAAGCCGATCACAGCGTTGAGCGGTGTGCGCAGTTCGTGGCTCATGGCAGCGAGGAACTCCGATTTGGCTCTGTTGGCAGCTTCCGCCCTATCGCGTTCCAAAGAGAGCTCCTCGTTCAAGACGGTCAGTTTCTCTTCGTTTTCCCTAGCCTCGGTTGCCAGGCGTTCGTTTTCGACGCCGTTCTCCTTGAAGACCAGCACGGCCTTGGCCATCTCGCCAATCTCGTCTTTGCGGTCGGTGGCGGGAATTTCGACGCTGTTGTCGCCGCTGGCCAGCGTTGCCATGGAACGGTGTAACAATCCCAGCGGACCGGTAATGCCCCGGGTTATGAAGAAGGCGACCGCCGATGCCATACTTACGATGCCGATCAGCAGGCCTATCATCATTATTGTTGTGGACTCGCCCGTGGCTTCGCTGCTGGCCAGAAATTCGGACGCCTTGTTGCGGGCAAATTCGATGAGCCCGTTCGTATGCCGCTCGACCAGCGCGACCTGGGTTGCGCCCTTGCCGGTAGTGATCGCTGACGCCTCGTCCCTGCGGCCTTCGTGAATCAGCGCGATCACTTCGTCGCGTATGGGCTTCCAGTCGACGATGGATTGCCTGGCCTCGTTGATCTGGCTCTTGTCTCCAAGGAAGCGTTCTTCGATTATTTCAAAGCCCTTGAAGACTTTTCTCTCGTAGCCGTCTACCTTATCAATGGCCTTGGCGACCCCCGCCGCATCCTTGGCCAGCACCACATCTTTCATGTGACGATGGATGGCGATTATGTCGGCGTTGACCTGCAGCACCGCGTTGCTGACGGTCAGCGGATGACGGTAAAGCTTGACCGTCAATTCGGATAAAGTGCCCATGGCATTCAGGGCGACTCCACCCATGATCAGGGTCAGGACAATCACCAGGGCAAAGCCGCCCCCAAGCCGCTGGCCGATCTTGAACCGTCCCAGTAATTTGGCGTTTATTTCTTGCAAAGTCATGATGAGCACCTCGTATTGAACTAAAAACTGAGCGAGATCTGTAAGTAAAAGAAGCTGGCGTCGCCCGAGACACCAACAGGGTTAGTGGCGTCGATAAAGCTGCCGCCCCGGAATTTCGAATATCCGAGCATCAGTTCGGCGCGCTGCATGAGGGCGAACACAGCACGATGAGATATCCTGAATCCCGCAGCGCGGCCCGGACAGCGACACTCAAATCCATGCGCGCCGGAAGCGCGTCCCGATCGCGGAAAATCAGTCGGAGTTTTTCTGGAATAATACCCGCGGCGCCGCTGCGGCCGATCAGATGCCGGGGGATAGAATAGCTTTCGAGCGTCCTATGCAGCCACTCTGCCCATTGCTTAACGGCATGGCTGTAACGCAAGAATTCCCAATACTTTGGCGCGACACCCATCGCTACCTCTAGGCAAACGCATGCACAGATTCCGAAGCCTATTGCAGATACGGTTCAACCACCCAGGCAGCGATCCACAAGGCCCCGCAGAAACTTGCACGGCACACAAAACCTTATAACGCTCACAGACAACAAACTACTAATCCGGGTGATATACCCGGCCAACGAGAACAAATGATCCAATAATGTACCAGAAAGAGGGATATCGAGTCTTCCCGTATTTGACTACGGTCGGGAAACCCTCCATCACGCGCGGAAACAAAAAGATAAAAGCCGGAACAAAAAGAACCGCCGCCTCCATTGCCAACGTGCAGACGGTTATGCAAATTGCCAGCTCCAGGAATTCAAATCCAAACAACATGGGGTGCGCCGTCAGCCTTTCGCAGCATCGACATAGGCCTGGATGTTCTCGGGTGGCGTATCGCCGGTGATTTCGCAACCCGGCGCCAGCATGAAATGGCGGGCCTCGTGTCCACCCGCTTCCTCGATGGCTTTCAGGCAGGCTGCCTTCACCTCTTCAGGCGTGGCCAGCGGCAACAGCTGGATATGGTCGATATTGCCGGCGACGCCGATTTCCGGCTCGAACAGTTCGCGCATGCGCTTGATGTCCACTTCCTCGCCGACATTGATCATATCGAGGCGGTCGAGGGTTTTGAAGGCATCCACATTGCGCTCCATATGCGGTGTCACGCGCCCGCACATATGGACCATGTTGTAATCATAATCCTCCAGGAGTTCGGGGTAGTAGAGGATCGAATATTCGCGCGTGTGCTTGGGACTCATCATCTGGGTGTCGTGTTCGCAGATCATCAACACCGTCGCGCCAGCTTCTTTCAATTTGGCTGCATAGGCGCGGGAGATTGCGGTGGCGCGGCTGACCAGCTCATGGGCGAATTTCTTGTCCTTGATCATCTCGCGGACGAAGGTCTCGTAAGGCATCAACTGCAAGGCCATGGTCAGGGGTCCGGTGATAAATGCGACAACGGGGACGCTGGATTTCTCGGCGAGGATGCGCGTGCCCTCGATCAGCGTCGCGGTCGATTGGGTCGCCATGAAATCGGGGATTTCATCCAGCTTGGTGATCTCCTCCTTGGTCTTGACCAGATAATCGGTGATCCAGGGGCATTTGGTGGGAGGGTAGGTGACCCCCGACCCGCAGGCCTCAGCCACCGGCCAGGAGGGCTCAACCTGAATAGTGACAACGTCGTAGCCGTAGCGCTCCTGGGCTTCCAGATGGGCCTGGGCCGCCGCCTCGGGATCCTTGTACATGACGTCGTAGGTCAGCCCCTTGACGATTCCGGCGTGATCTCCGATCTGGGGGAAGACCGGTGGCCGGTCGACGGGCTTGCCCTTGAGGGCGTTATAGACGCGTTCTGTTGACTCCATGACGGGTGATCCTCTTTTTTATTCTTTGGCTGTGTTTGGGTCGGGAAAGAGCATGGCGGTGGCGAAGGCCTTCTGGAACTTGGCCGACCCCGAGAGCTGGATATGCTCGGTCTTCTGGGCGATGCGGATGGCCTTGCGCCGCTCCACAACACTGAGCAGCACCAGCTTGGCGCCGACGCCGGCGGCATTGCCGACCTGGCGAATTTTCTCCAGCGGCACAGCCGGGGTCAGCCCGCAGCCAAGCGCGTTCCCGGGGTCGATGAAATTGCCGAAAGCGCCGGCCAGGCAGACCTCTTCGAGATCGTCGTCGGTGATGCCCATTTCGTCGAGCAACATCATGGTGCCGGCGCGGATGGCGCCCTTGGCGAGCTGGCATTCGCGGACGTCGGCCTGCGAGAAGGTGACGTCCTTCTCGGCCCCGGTATCTGCGGCTCGGACAAGGATGAAATAGCTGTCCTTGCGCTGTTTGGCCTCGATCATGCGATCCCGAAGCGCCTGGGGCACATCCGCCGACATCTCGCTGTGGCGCTTGTAGGCGCCCGAGGGGTGCATCAGGCCGGCGCGCACCATCTCGGCAGTAATGTCGATCAGCGCAGAGCCGCAGAGGCCCACCGGCAGCACGTCGTCGATCACCGTAACCGTTACGTCATCGGTAATCTTCACATGGTCGATGGCGCCAGGCGCGGCGCGCATGCCCATCTTGATACGGGCACCCTCCAGCGCCGGTCCGGCTGGCGCCGAGCAGGCGATTATGCGGCGCTTGTTGGCCAGCGCCATCTCGCCATTGGTGCCCACGTCGATGGCCATGCGATAGCCTTTGGAGGTCGTGGTCTCGGCGGCCAACATGACAGCCACGGTGTCCGAGCCGACGAAGCCGGCGATGTTCGGCAACACGAAGATGGGTGTTTCCGGTCCCAGGTCGAGGCCGAGTTCGGACGCCCGGATGGTCACCGCCTCGCGCACCACCGGTGCGTAGGGGGCGAGGCCCAGATAGGTGGAATCGAGCTTGAGCAGGAAATGGTGCATGGCCATATTGCCGACCACGGTCACTTCGTAGATTTCGTCGAGGCCGACGCCGGAGTCTTCGCAGAGCTCGGCGAGCAGGGCGTTGATCTGTTCGAGCAGCATGCCGTGCATCATCTCCAGCCCCTCGGGGTTGCGCTGGGCGCGGGCCAGGCGGCCGATGATGTCGTCGCCGTAAACCTTCTGCTTGTTCATTGCCGAGGCCACCGCCACCTCGGCGCCGGTGCCAATGTCGAGGAGCAGGCCGACGATTGTCGTCGAGCCGATGTCGAAGGCGACCCCGAAATGCCGGTGAGCGGTATTTCCGGGTTCAATCCCGATGACGCTGCGCGCCTCCAGCACCAGAGTCAGGCCTTCCTTGAGGCGGGACAGGCGCGGTAGCTCGCGCAACAGCCGCAGCGAGATGTCTATGGGCCGCACCTTGCGGGGCATGGTCATGCGCACACGGTCCCAGTCGGCCTCGTGCTCATGGGCGCGGACGTCCTGGTAGGGAATGAAGATTTTCTTGATGTTGGGGTTCAGCTCAACGTCGCGCTCAACGCCCTGGTGCAGGATGCGCACCTTTGCCTTGTCGCCTGCCTCGGGCACATGAACGGTTATGTCGCGCATGGCTTTCACCTGGCAGGAGAGGCGGTAGCCCTCGGCGATCTCGCCGCCCGACAGATGTATATGGTCGAGCGGCGTCGTGCCCGGCGGGTCGGCATCGAAACGCACCTTGCATTTTCCGCATTCGCCATTGCCGCCGCAGACCGTATCGACCTCGACCCCGGCCTTGGCGGCGATTTCAAACAGGGTCTCGCCGCGGGGCACCTCAAAGCTGTGTCCGGCGGGCTGGAATGTGACAGCGACCGTCTCCGCCACCCGGTCAGTGGCCTCCTCGTCCGGTCCGTCGTTCTCGGCACTCTGGGGGGTCATCCGCTGGATCTCCTCGTCTCTGGTCCGCTGCTAATTTTTCCCGGCGCTTCAGCCACCGGATAGGCGTAATCCGCCGCCTCAGCCTCGGCGCCGGGCTGGGGCTTGTCCTCCATGATCGCCACCAGGCGCCGCTCCAGATCGCCATACCCGACGGGGCGGACCTCAAGTTCGAGCCCCAGATCGTCGGCGATCGCCTGCGCCTTGTCGACCAGCACGGCACTCTCTTCCTGGGCGTAATAGATCATGCGTTTGTAGTGGGCGAACATCACCTTCTTGAGCTTGGGATGCTTGTCCAGCTTCAACCCGCGGATGATCAGCTTTTCCCATACCTGGACCAGATAGTCGGTCAGGATATAGGTGCCGGGCACCTCCTTGACCGCCTTCCTGAAGTCCTCGCCGCCATACATTTCATAGCAGTGGGGCCCCACCGGCCGTATCGCGCCCTCGTGCTCGGCGATGATGGCGTCGAGCTTGTGCGCCCCGCATTGGCCGTAGACCACGACGCGGCGCTCATAAAGGCCGTCGCTCTCGACCAGCTTTTCCTTAACCGCTGCCTCGATCTTGGTGGGATAGAGATGATAACGCGAATCGAGCGGCAGGAAGTCGGCGTCCCACCCGTGCTTGCGGATAATAGCCTTCACTTCCTTGCCCAACGCCGAACAGGTAATGAAGATCGTCCGGGGGCGGGACACAGACATTGGTCGATTCCTATTCCTGGGGCCGTTTCATCAACTGGCCGAGCGGGGTCGGCTTGACCTTCGCCCGGATCTTCTGCTGGCCCTGGCTACAAGCGAC
>JACZSK010000076.1 GCA_022574255.1 Pseudomonadota bacterium | reverse complement strand
TCATCTTTGAGATGCCCCTTGGACGCATACGCTAGCCGGCCAATGTTCTTAGGGGATTTCAGCACCAGCCCTTGGCTGCCAACTTCTAACGCATCACCCATAGTCCGAGACGATCCGTCATTAAGTGTCGTGAAGACTCTCAGATCCACGCCACGCACCACCACCATCCAGGCAGACAACCCCGTAACCTCGATCGCCGCCAGTCGGTGTTGGCCATCGATAATCCAACCCGCATCCTGACGGTTATCTACCGTCAATGTTGTTTTATCCCTCGACAGCTTGGCGTGCTGAAACGAAATCAAAACCGAATTCGGAATTACATTGCCGTCATCGATAAAATCAGCTATTTTCTTCTCTCTCGCAGGTGACACAGCGCGCTGATAGCCCGTTTCGCCCTCTTCGGTTCTGCGAACATTACGCGCACGAGGTTCGACTTCGCGATGCCCGTAGATTCCAGTTCGTTACCGTCCTGCTCGTCCACCTGCCCATCCTGCTTGCCACGGTGGTCGCTTACATGACGATTCCGATTAATTTGCAGTTTCCCGACATCATGACGCAAGTTATCAGAATGGGGACAGCGCAATCTGGTCCGACGCTGGCTGCGCAGGCGGTTTCCGAAATATGGCCTGTGGCCGTTATGCTCGGGTTCCTTCTACTGTTTCTGTTCGCCGCAACCTGTGTGCCGAGCTACTTTTTCGAACCAACCTCAGTATCTCCGCAGCGGCAGAACAACGCGGTGGCTATGAGTTACTATGCGTGTGGACCTCTTGCGCTATTCCTTCCGCTGGTTATGACCCTATGGGGACTGGTCAAACTCTTGCAGTATGACAGATGGCTGGCTTATCAGTGGGGAATCGACGCGTGGTTCGGCCCGGTCGCGGTATAGGCTATTGGGGTTTGAATCTGCCGCGCCCTCTCAAGCCGGTGCAAAAGCAGGAACCGGATCCCGGATCCTGATGCGGCAAAAAGGCGGTTGCCTGGCGCGCCAGGGCATCTTGCGGCGGTTTAAGCGCCACGCTCGTTAAGCGCCATGCTAGACAGCGACCGCAGAAACGTGTACATCAACAGGGTTACGCTGGGCCTGTGCGGCCCTGCCAAGCTGGCCTGCCACCTTCCTAAAATCTCGCATGTTACGGCTGGATCAGGGTGTCTGAGCACCACTTGGTATGTAAAATCGATAAGCTACCGCCAAAATGCAGGCGCGATGAACGGGCTGTAATGCTGTTCAGCCGGGAAGTTCTGCCCGCGAATATGCTGCGTATTGGCTTCTCAAATGACGTTTGGAGTAATAAGGCGACATGGAAAAATATCTCCTCTTCACACCCGGGCCGGTGAACGTGGCCAAGAATGTGCGCATGGCTGTCTGCGAAGAAGATATTTGCCATCGGGAGGTCGATTTCGAACGTTTATTGCAGAGCATCGAGAGCAAGTTGCTGAAGCTCTTTGGCATCCGCAAGACTTCGGATTACCGGGCGGTGGTGATTACCGGCTCGGGGACGGCCGCGAACGAAGCGATCCTTTCGTCTGTGGTTGGCGACAGGAACATTCTCATTTTATCCAATGGTGAGTTTGGCGAGCGGCTGTACAACATGTCCAGAATTCTGAACAAAAACACTTTTTTGCTGGAATTCGGCTGGGGAGAGCGCCTGGACATGGCAAAAATAGAAACCTGCCTGAATGAAAATACCATCGACATCGTTGCGATGGTTCATCATGAAACAAGCTCGGGCATGTTGAATTCCCTGGAGAAGGTTGGCGCTCTCTGTGAAGCAAAGGGTGCGACATTTATTGTGGACTGCGTCAGCAGCGCCGGCGCGGAAGTTATCGATATGGAAAAATGCCATATTGCATTTTGTTCAGGTTCAAGCTCAAAAGCGATTGGCTCCTATCCGGGGTTGTCATTTGTTGTGGGAAAAACAGCGGAATTTGAAAAACTGAAACATCTTCCGGTCAAATCCACTTATCTGAACCTGGATAAATTTTACCAGTTCATCAAGACCTGTTCGCAAACGCCCAATACACCGGCGGTGCCGCTGTTTTTTGCTTTGGAGCAAACGCTGAGCAATATTCTGGACCAGGGTGTTGCCAGGCGCTTCGCGGAAATTAAAAACAAGGCCGACCGTTTAAGACAGGGAATGTCGGCATTGGGCCTTAAATTTCTGATCGATCAGAAAGACATGTGTTCTATCTTAACAACCGTGCAAATGCCGCCTCACCTTGATGTGAGCGTTCTTCGGCAGGAATTGCGTGAGGAATCCATCATTATCTATGAAGGCAAAGGCAGCTTTAAGGGCAGCGTGTTTCAGGTCGGCAGTATTGGTGAATTATCATTTGCCGATATCCGGTTTTTCCTGAAGTCCCTGAAAAACGTCCTGCAGAGGTCTGTCCGGTCTGAAGCAAAGCCCATTATATCGCTGCCTGGAGATACGCCAGTCAGCCCTCTTGCGGTCGCGGAATTGAAGAGACCTCCCCTGATTTTGACCGGCCCCCGGGCATCATTGGATACCGGCCCCCGGACATCATTGGATACCGGCCCCCGGACATCACCAGATAGAGTATGAATGAGAAGCTGACCCGTTTATGGGCCGCCAAAGCAAAAGATGATGAATGGTGGTCCTCGTTTGTCACGGCCCCCTTGGCTATTGCAGCGAATTATCTGGTGGTCGATATCAAATGGCTCACGCCGAACCGGATCACCCTCTTTTCCTTCATCACCGCTCTTATCTCGGCACTGTTTATCGTTGCTGGCGGAACAACAAATTTCATCACTGCCGCAGTTTTAATTCACTTGAGCCATGTGCTTGATTGCATGGACGGGCAGATGGCCCGCTACAGAAAAACGACCTCTCTGTCGGGGGCCTTTTTCGATAAACTGACCGATCAGGTCCAGGTAATATTTTGGTTCGGGGCAGTGGGATATGCCGCGTATGCTCAATCGCAAAGCATGTTACCGATATTTCTGGCGTTTACCGGCGTCGCCTTCTATGCGCTGCGCGGATATGTGAAATATGTCACCATCTACACCGTAATGTTACGCGATAACAGATACCTGGAAATCCTGTCCAGGGAGGAAGCAGAGGCAAGGGAGGCAGAGACCGCCGGCCTGGGATTTGGGGTTGCGGCAAACCTGCGGTGGTTTGTGGCGGAACAGCGGAAAATCCTTGCCTTTACCGAAGGTGTTTTCATCTTCATGCTGTCTTTGGCGCTGCTGCTTGACGCGCTCACGCCGATGCTGTGGGTTTTCGCCGCCAGTCAGCTATCTTATGGTCTTGCGCGGGGCTGGCAGCGTGGTTGGCAGATAGGTCGCAATCAGAAATTTAAAATCGAAAAATGAATTTTGTTCTCTTATTTGGGCCGTTGGCTGTGGGCAAAATGACGGTTGGCCAGGAACTGGAAAAAATAACTGAATTAAAGTTGTTTCACAATCACATGACCATAGAAATGGTCCTCCCTTTCTTTGATACGAAGAGCCGGGGCTTCGAAAGACTCGTCGATTCCTTTCGAATTGAGATGTTTAAAGAGGTGGCCAAAAGCGATCTGGACGGGTTGATATTTACCTATGTCTGGGAACTGGACCAGGAGCGGGACTGGAATTTTGTTGCTGATATTGTTGACATCTTTGAAAAAGAAAATGCCAAAATTTGTTACGTGGAACTTGAAGCTGACGCGGAAGAAAGGCTGATCCGGAACAGGTCACCGAACAGACTAAAACATAAACCGTCGAAGAAAAACTTCGAAGCTTCCGAAAAAGAATTGTTGGAAACCGACAGGAAACATATTTTGAATTCAAACAACCATGAATTCAAAGACAAGAATCATTTGAAAATTGATAACACAAATCTTAGTGCACCAACCGTTGCGGAAATGATCAAGGAACAGTTCTACCTGTAGAAACCGACCTGTGGAAATGTGGCTGAGCAAAATAAAATGAAAGCTATCATCCTGGCGGCAGGGGTGGGGTCCCGCATCAGGCCGCTAACCGATAATTGCCCCAAGAGCCTGCTGAAGATTGGCGGCAGCACCATTCTTGAGAGGATGATATCTCATATCCAGGGTTGCGGGATCAATGAAATCGTCTTTGTTCTTGGCTATTTACAAGGCCAGATCAGGGATTATGTCGCCACCAGGTTTCCGGAACTGGACGCCCATTTTGTTGTCAATGACCGCTACGCGGAAACAAACACCGGGTATTCTCTCATGCTCGCCAGTGATTTGATCGGGGATTCGGCATTTGTAAAGTTTGATGCCGACGTGGTGTTCGATAGGGAAATACTTAGACGACTTCTTGAATGTGACCATGACACCTGCTTGTGCATCGACAAGAATATCGATCTTGATGCTGAAGAAATCAAGGTCATTATTGAAGGCCGGAACCGGGTCGTAAGAGCCAGCAAAACCGTTGACCCCGAAGAGGCTGCGGGTGAATCTATCGGCATCGAAAAAATCAGCGCTGGAACGGCCAGGCTTTTATTTGCCGAGCTGGAAAAAATGATGGCCGAAACGCACTATCATCAAGAGTATTACGAAGCTGCGTACGAGAGACTGATCGAAAAAGACGTTCCTTTTTACGCGCTGGATATTACCGGATTGAGATGGACGGAGATCGACACCAGAGAAGATTTCGCCCGGGCGGAAGAGATGTTTAAGCCACGGTCTTAGCGCCCCCCGAGAACTGAGAATGCATTGATACTCTTTGCCGGCAGGGATTTGCCGGCATGGATTTGGCATGGATTTGCCAGGGATCTGTAAGAGCAAATTCATCTGTGAATTTTTGCCGGGCGCGTAGTTGGGCGCCTATAGGGTCGGCCTCGGCCTTTGCAGACAAGCTCCGCAGTTGGCTGCCGGCCAATGCTCACGCCGCCCTTCGTACAACCACCATCCAGTTCTCATTTTCACCCTCGCCTCACCCCCACCTCACCCACCCATCCCCCAAATCCCACTAAATCCTTGCGATTTCTGGCGCAATCCCTAGATTCTGGGTCCGGCGGCTTGTGGGCTGCGGGTTGGCGCATTTCGCCCGCCGGGTGTCCCGCCGGATGCTGGGGGCAAGACGCTGAAGGCCCTGTGACCAAAGACCAATTCCAGACACCGGAACAGAGGCCGGAGAGCAGCGGAGCGGAGACCGGACCATGGACCTCAGACCTGTCTACACCGTAATGGGCGTGCTGCTGATCTTTCTGGCCGGCGCCATGGTGCTGCCGGCCATCGCCGACGCCCAGGCCGGCAACCCCGACTGGCGCGTGTTTGCCTCAACCGGCATGATCACCCTTTATTCGGGCGTCGGGCTGTGGCTGATCGGCGGCAAGGAGGGCGTCGAATTTTCCATCCGCCACGCCCTCATCATGGTCACCCTGATCTGGATAGTTCTGCCCGCGGTGGGCGCCTTGCCCTTTGCCCTTGGCCAACTCGACCTGTCGTTCACCGACGCCTATTTCGAGGCGGTGTCGGGCATCACCACCACCGGCTCAACCATCCTCACGAACCTGGACACCCTGCCGCCGGGAATCCTCTTGTGGCGGGGCATCCTGCAATGGCTGGGCGGCCTGGGAATTATCGTCATGGCGATCAGCCTGCTGCCCATGCTGGAGATAGGCGGCATGCAGATGTTCCGGGTCGAGGCCTTCGAGACCTTCGGCAAGGCGTCGCCCCGGATGCAACAGGTTTCCCTGAACATCACTATCGTCTTCGCGCTGCTGACCTTCGTTCTTTTCGTGGCGCTGAAGCTGGCCGGCATGAACAGCCTGGATGCCGTGGTCCACGCCATGACCACCATCGCCACCGCCGGCTATTCCAATTACGACGATTCTGTGGGGCATTTCGACAGCGCGGTGATCGACGCCCTGATTACCGCCGGCATGTTCCTGGCCGGCATTCCCTTCGTGCTTTACGTCAAGGCTTTCGCCGGCAACGTGCGCTCGCTGGTCATCGACGAGCAGGTGCGGCTCTATACCAAGATCCTGCTCTTTTCGGTTCTCAGCACGGCGCTGTGGCTGTGGTCGGTACAGGACTTCGCCATCGGTCAATCGCTCAGGCTGGCCTCGTTCAACATTGTGTCGATCATGACCGGCACCGGGTATGTGACCAGCGACTATGGCAACTGGGGCGGTTTTCCGGTGCTGCTGGTCATCGGGCTTACGTTTCTCGGCGGCTGCGCCGGGTCCACCTGCTGCGGGGTTAAAGTGTTCCGGGTGCAGATCGTGTTCAAGGCGGCTGCCGCGCAAGTGCGCCAGATGATTTACCCGAACGGCATGTTCCGCCCCACCTTCAACGGTCGCCCGGTCGATGCGCCGCTGGTGGTCTCGGTGGCCAGCGTGCTTTTTGCCTTCCTGTTCGGGTTCATTCTGCTGGCCGGGGCGCTGACCCTGACCGGGCTGGACCTGGAGACCTCGCTGTCCGGCGCCGCCACCGCCATATCGAACGTGGGCCCGGCGCTTGGCGATATTATCGGGCCGACGGGAAATTTTCAGCCGTTGCCCGATTCCGCCAAATGGCTGCTGATCATCGGCATGCTGCTGGGCCGGCTTGAATTTCTTACCTTCCTGACCCTGATCAACCCGCTTTTCTGGCGGAAGTAAGAGAACAGCCCCGGCGCGCCTGTGCCCGCACCCCCTTTTACCGCAAGAGGCTTTCGTGCTAAGCATAAGCATCGGCCGCGCGATGGGGTTGGGGTGCCGTTGGGAGCTTTGTCATGGTACCGGAGGGCGAAAATACCGATTTCACCGAGCGCCGGAAACATCCGCGTAAACCGACGCTGTGGAAGGCCCAGATCAGGGTCGGCCTGGATCATTTTCCCTGTCGCATTTTTGACATGTCGCTGAGCGGCGTGGGGGTGCGCACCGACGCCCACCTGCTGTTGCGCACCAAGATAAAGCTGGTGATCGATCATATCGGCGTTTTCAGGGGCAAGGTGGCCTGGGTTAAAGATGACCGGATGGGCATCGAGTTTACCATCGACGAAAGCGAGGTCCGCTTCCTGCTCGGCTCCCGCGGCCGGCGGATTGGCCTGGAATAGGGGCACCCGGAAAAGGGGCTGGAACCGCGGTGGCGTAACGGGCTAATGTAGGCGCCATGACCGATCCGGAAAGTGAAGGCACCGAAGAGCGCCGCAAGGGCGAACGCGCTTCTGCCCTGTGGGAGGCGCGCCTGCGCGATGGCGCCGACAACTATCGTTGCCGGGTTTACGATTTCTCCTTGACCGGCGCGAAAGTCTGGATTGATGAAACGCTGGAGCCCGGTACAGTGGTAAAGCTCGATATCGACCAGATCGGGGTCATCAGGGGCCGCGTTGCCTGGGCAAAGCAGGGCCAGATGGGAATCGAATTTACCTCCGACGCCGACGAGGTCCGCTATCTTCTGGGGCCGCGCGGCAGACGCTTCGCGATGAAATAAAAAGAGAGGGGAGTGGCTGTGGCGATCAATGTTTCGCTGTCCGTCAATGGGCAGGCGGTGTCCCGCGATGTGCAGCCGAACCGGCTGCTGGTGGATTTCCTGCGCGAGGAGCTGGGGTTGACCGGCACCCATGTGGGCTGCGACACCAGCCAGTGCGGCGCCTGCACCATTCATCTGGATGGCCTGCCGGTTAAATCCTGTACCATGCTGGTGGTCCAGGCCGACGGCGCGCGCATTACAACAATAGAGGGTCTGGCCCCTGACGGCGACGGCGGTGACCTGCATCCCATGCAGGAAGCCTTCCGCCAGAACCACGGCCTGCAATGCGGCTTCTGCACACCCGGCATGGTGATGGCCGGCATCGGCATTGCCCAGCGCCATGGGCTGCCCTCGAACGACGTGATCCGCGCCGAACTGGATGGCAATTTCTGTCGCTGCACGGGCTATCATAACATTGTCAAATCCATCGCCGCCGGGGCCAAGGCCATGGCCATGACCGGGGCCAAGACCGTGGCCGAAACCGGGGGAGAATGACGCCATGGCGGATCGGGAATCAGGTATTGGCGCCCGCGTATTGCGCAAGGAAGACAAGCGTTTCCTGGTCGGCAGGGGGCGCTATATGGACGACATCAACCGGCCGCGGCAGGTTTACGCGGTCTTCGTGCGCTCTCAAGTGGCCCACGGCACCCTGAAAGGGCTGGACAGTGGCGCGGCGCTGGAAACAGACGGCGTGATTGCCGTGCTCACCGGCGAGGATGTGGCCGCCGACGGGTTGGGATCGCTGCCCTGTGGCTGGACCATCCATTCCAAAGACGGCGCGGAGATGAAAACCCCGGCGCATCCGGCGCTGGCCATTGGAAAAGTGCGCTATGTGGGTGAACCGGTGGCGGTGGTCATTGGCGAGACACTGGAGGCGGCGCGCGACGGCGCCGAGCTGGTGGAACTGGATATCGACGAGCTGCCCCCGGTCACCGATGTGGTGGCGGCGCTGGAGCAGGGCGCGCCGGGAATTCACGACGATGTGCCCGGCAACGAATGTTATCACTGGGGCCTCGGCGACGAAGAGGCGGTGGATAAGGCGATTGATGCGGCCCATCATGTGACCAGGCTGGAGCTCAGGAACAACCGTCTGGCGCCTAACGCCATGGAGACCCGCGCCGCGATCGGCGAATATGATCCGGTCGACGGCATGTATACGCTGCATGTGAACAGCCAGAATCCGCATCTGCACCGGCTGGTCCTGGCCGCCTTCGTGGAACTGGCCCCCGAGCACAAGCTGCGGGTCATCTCGCCCGATGTGGGCGGCGGTTTCGGCTCGAAGATTTTTATCTATTCGGAAGAGACAGTCTGCGCCTGGGCGGCGCGGCGCGTGGGCCGCCCGGTCAAATGGACCGCGACGCGCTCGGAGGCCTTCCTCGCCGACGCCCACGGGCGCGACCATGCCAGCACCGCCGAACTGGCGCTGGACAAGGAGGGCAATTTCCTTGCTCTGCGCGTGCGCACCAAGGCCAACATGGGGGCCTATCTGTCGACCTTCGCCGCTGCCGTTCCCACCTGGCTTTATGGCACGCTGCTGGCCGGGCAATACAAGACGCCGGCGGTGCATGTGGAAGTGCGGGCGGTCTTTACCAACACCTCGCCTGTCGACGCCTATCGGGGCGCCGGGCGGCCCGAAGCCGCGTTTTTGCTGGAGCGGATTGTCGAAAAAGCGGCGCGCGAGATTGGCATGGACCCCGCCGAGCTGAGGCGCCGGAATTTGATACCCAAGGACGCCTTTCCATACCAGACCCCGGTGGCGCTGGTCTATGACACCGGTGATTACGAGGCGTCGCTGGACAAGGCGCTGGACATGGCCGACTACGCGGGATTCGCTGCGCGCCGGGCGGAATCCGAGGCCCGGGGCATGAAGCGCGGCATCGGGCTGAGCTGTTATATCGAGGCCTGCGGGTTGGCGCCGTCACAGTTGGCGGGCGAGCTGGGAGCCGGGATAGGTCTGTTTGAATCCGCCGAAATTCGCGTCAACGCCACCGGCGGGGTTAAGGTATTCACCGGCACCCAAAGCACCGGCCAGGGTCACGAGACCACCTTTGCCCAACTGGTGGCCGACCGGCTGGGGCTGGATATGGACGAGGTGGAAATCGTCCATGGCGACACCGACCGGGTGCAATACGGGCTCGGCACCTATGGTTCACGCTCGTTGTCGGTGGGCGGCTCGGCCATTCATATGGCGACCGAAAAGATCGTGGAAAAGGCGCGCAAGATCGCCGCTCACATGATGGAGACGACGGCGGACGATGTGGATTTTACGCAGGGGCTGTTCACCGCCAAGGGCACCAACAAATCGATGCATTTCAAGGAGGTCGCCTTCTCCGCCTATGTGCCGCACAATTATCCGCTCGACGAACTGGAGCCCGGGCTGCATGAGAGCGCCTATTACGATCCGGAGAATTTCACTTATCCGGCGGGGACACATATTTGCGAGGTCGAAGTCGATCCCGAGACCGGTGTGGTCGACATTCTGGCCTTCACCGCGGTTGACGATTTCGGGCGCATCATCAACCCCACCATTGTTGAGGGCCAGGTGCATGGCGGCGTCGCCCAGGGCATTGGCCAGGCGATGCTGGAGCATTGCATCTATGACGACGAGAGCGGGCAATTGGTGACCGGCAGTTATATGGATTACGCCATGCCGCGCGCCGACGATCTGCCGGATTTCACGCTGGCCTTTACCGAGACCCCCTGCACCCACAATCCGCTGGGGGCAAAGGGCTGTGGCGAGGCCGGGGCCATCGGCTCGACCCCGGCGCTGATCAACGCCATCACCAGCGCCATCGGCCATGAAAACATCGCCATGCCGGCGACGCCCCTGGCGGTATGGCGGGCAATGCGGGGCGCTGAGTGACACCCACTCCCTCGATGTAGAGGAAAGCCGCGGAGCAGCAGGGTGAGGGGGTGAAGAGAGAGAATACCGAAGCCCGTTTGGGCTGAGGCAAGGCCAAGCGGCCGCCCGAGCTAATGCGAGGAAAGCCAAGGGGATGGATATCCCCGCCCGGCTGCCAGACCCTAGAAAGCGGGAGAAGAAGATGTATCGTTTTGAATACCATAAAGCGACCAGCCTCGAAGACGCGGCGAGCAAAAGGAGCACCGCCGACGACGCCACCTACCTGGCCGGCGGCATGACCCTGATCCCCACCCTGAAGCAGCGTCTGGCCAGCCACTCCGACCTGATCGACCTGGCCGGCATCGACGGGCTGGCGGGTATTTCCGTGGATGGCGCGGTGGTCACAATAGGGGCCATGACGTGCCATGCTGAAGTGGCGGCATCGGCGGCGCTGCGCGACGCGATTCCGGCGCTGGCTGATTTGGCCGGGCTGATCGCCGACCCGGCGGTGCGCAATCGCGGCACCATCGGCGGCTCGCTGGCCAATTCCGACCCGGCGGCGGATTACCCGGCGGCGGTGCTGGGGCTGGGCGCCACCATCGTCACCGATAAACGCGAGATCGCGGCCGATGATTATTTCCTCGATCTGTTCGAGACAGCACTTGAGGAAGGCGAGATCATCACCGCCATCAAATTCCCCGTTCCCAAACGCGCGGCCTATGAAAAATTCCCCAATCCGGCCTCGCGCTACGCCATCGTCGGGGTCTTCGTTGCCGAAACAGAGGGCGGCGTGCGCGTGGCGGTCACCGGGGCCGGGCCATGCGCTTTCCGGGTTAGCGACATGGAAGCGGCGCTGGCCGGAAATTTCGCGCCCGATGCGGTGGCGGGAATAACCGTTTCCGCCGACGACCTGAACCAGGACCTGCACGCTTCAGCCGCATACCGCGCCAGCCTGGTGACCACCATGGCCAAACGCGCGGTAGCCAAAGCTGCAGGCTGAGCAGGGCAGGAGAGGGGGTAGAATGAACGACCCGCGCGAGGGCGGTTGCGCTGGGTGAGCTTGGGTGCGGAAAATAAAAACGGGGAGCGAGGATAGTGAAAATGCGGAATTTCGTGGCCGGGCTGCTGGTGCTTGGGCTGACGTTGGGGCTGGCGGCTTGCGAACCGGCCCCGGCGCCTGATGAGGCAGGGGATGCCGCCGCGGCGGCTGAAATTGCCGCCGCCGCGCTTGATGTGTTGATCACCGACGAATGGGCAAACCGGCTGGTGGAGAATCCCGCCTTTGCCTCCTCCATGGGGGTCACGGACTATAACGGCAAGCTGCCGATGGTCGCCGCCGAAGACCATGCCCGGCGCCTGTTGCAGGACGAGGCCTTTCTGGCGCGGCTGGAGGCCATCGCCAGGACATCGCTGGGGGAAGAGAACCAGCTCAATTACGATCTGCTCGGTTTTGTGCTGCGCGACCGGGTGGCGCGAGCCTCGTGGAAACCCTGGCGCGTGCCCTTTTCCTCCGACAGCGGGTTTCATACCTGGCTGACGCGGATGGCCGATTCCATGCCCTTCCGCACCGCTGCCGATTATGAGAATTACATTTCCCGGCTCGGCGCCATCCCCGCCTATTTCGAGCAGAATATCGCCAACATGCGTCAGGGGCTGGCCGACGGCTTTACCATGCCCCGCGCCATATTGGGCGGCCTGGTCCCCACCATGTCGGCGCAGGTGAAAGACAGCGCCGGGGACAGCGCCTTTTTCAAGCCCTTCCTGGACTTTCCCGAGACCATGAGCGAGGAGACGCGCGAACGGCTGGCCAGGGCAGGCCGCGCGGTTATTGAACAGGCCGTAATGCCCGCCTACGGGGCGCTGCATGAGTTTTTCATGAGCGAATATATCCCCGGCGCGCGGCAGACGCTGGGCGCCTACGATTTGCCCGACGGCGAGAGCTATTACCGCTATCTGGTGCGCTATTTCACGACGCTGGACATGACACCTGAGGAGGTCCACGAACTGGGCCTATCGGAAGTGGCGCGCATCCGCGCCGAAATGGAGGCGATCATCCGCGATGTGGGCTTCAAGGGCTCCTTCGCCGATTTCCTGCAATTCCTGCGCACCGACCCCCGGTTTTACGCCAAAACGCCCGATGACCTGTTGAGAGAGGCCGCTTTTATCGCCAAGAAAATCGACGGGCAACTGCCGGCATTTTTCGGGCGGCTGCCGCGCATGCCCTACGGCGTTGAGCCGGTGCCCGCGTCCATCGCCCCCAACTACACAACAGGGCGTTACCTGTCGGCGCCCGAGGGCGGGCGGCGCGGCGGCCTCTATTGGGTGAACACCTATGCCCTCGACAAGCGCCCGCTTTACGTGCTGCCCTCGCTGACATTGCATGAGGCGGTGCCCGGCCATCACCTGCAAATTTCCCTGGCCCGGGAAATGGAGGGCGTGCCCGACTTTCGCCGCGTGCTTTACCCCAATGCCTTCGGCGAGGGCTGGGGGCTCTACGCTGAAAAGCTGGGCCTGGAGATGGGGATGTATGACGACCCCTATGCCAATTTCGGGCGGCTGACCTACGAGATGTGGCGCGCCGGGCGGCTGGTGGTCGACACCGGCATTCACGCCATGGGCTGGACCCGCCAGCAGGCGGTTGACCTGTTCGTGCGGAACTCGGCGCTGTCGATCCATAATATCAATACCGAGGTCGATCGCTATATCTCATGGCCCGGCCAGGCGCTGTCCTACAAGATGGGCGAGCTGACTATTCTGCGTCTGCGCGCCAAGGCGGAAGCAGCGCTGGGGGAAGACTTCGACATTCGCGGCTTCCATGACGCGGTGCTCGCCGCCGGCGGCATCCCCATGGGCATCCTCGAGGCGCGTATCGACACATGGATCATGGCGCAAATTGAGGGGTAGGGGGGCGGTGATAGTGGGGCCATCCTTGCTGAATTTAACGAACATTGAGCAAATCCGGGATTGCGGATTTGAGGGGTTTGACTCTGTCGTATCGTTGCGAGCGGGTGGAATCGAGGCGGTGCCATCCAAGAGGGGAGTTTACCTGGCAATTACACCAAAATCATTTGCTTGCCGGTTTATGGAACGAAGCACAGGCGGATTTTTTAAGGGAAAAAACCCATCGGTTCCGATTCCAAAGCTTCGCTCCAAATGGGTGCCGGAAGCTCCTGTTCTCTATATCGGCAAGGCGGGGTCGGTTCATGGCCATGCTACGTTGCGCAAGAGGATCCAGAGTTATATTCGGTTTGGGGTCGGCGAGGCGATCGGTCACTGGGGTGGTCGCTACATTTGGCAGCTTCGTAATGCTGAACAGTTATTGATCTGCTGGCTTGTCTTGCCGGACGCTATTCCTCGCGATGTGGAGAAAAGTCTAATTTCTTCATTTGAGGCCAAATATGGCGTGCTGCCATTTGCTAACTTGCAGCGCTAGGCTTGTATTTTTC
>JACZSK010000075.1 GCA_022574255.1 Pseudomonadota bacterium | reverse complement strand
CGATCTGTTCGCGCGCGCCGCCGTCAAAATTGGCGAGCAGCGCCTGATAGTTATCCACTTTGCTCTGCTGCGCCAGCACGGCGCCCAAAGGCAGGGTTGCGTATACAATCGTCAGCGAAAAAAAGGCGCGCACAAACAACCGCGAGCACCACGCCAACGCGCGGTGGCGGCGGCTTCCAATGAAAATCCGCCACGCTCTGTTCATTCATTCACCCCCACCCGGTCGTTGCGATTGCCGGGCGCGCGTCAAGAAGACCAGATTAGCCTTAATAATGTCTGAATCCCGCCGGTCCCGGGGCGTCGAAGAGGCCGGTCAGCCGGGAGAAGCGGAATAGATCCTAATCGAAGGATTTGCGGGCCGGGAAGCCCTTTGGCACCAGACGCCCGGCATTGCCGCGCCGGCCCTGCCAGTTTTCCAGATCAAGCTCGGTGCGGGTGCGGCCCGCCGCTCCCCCCATGCGCCAGCTCAGGCCCTCTTCCAGTGTGAAGGTCTTCAGGTCGGCCAGCCCGCCCTCCTTGTAGCGCTGCAGGGTAACCCCCTGCCCCCGCGCCATAACTGGAAGATCGGCCAGCGGAAAGATCAGAAGCTTGCGGTTTTCACCCAGCACCGCGACGCTGTCGCCCCGTGCCTGCCGGCAGACGCTGGCGCGGGAGCCGTTGGCCACATTCATCACCTGCCTGCCGCCGCGGGTCGAAGCGACCAGTTTTTCGGTCTCGACCAGAAAGCCCTTGCCGGCGCTGGACGCTACGATGACCCGGGCCCCTTCGCGGTAAACGAACAGCGCCAGGATTTCCTCGCTCGAGTCCAGATTCAGCATCAGGCGGATCGGCTCGCCATTGCCGCGCCCCCCGGGCAGCTTTTCGGCGCCGATGGTATAGGCCTTGCCGTTGGTGGCAAAAGCGATGATCCGGTCAGTGGTATGAGCATGAAAGCGGAACGCCGGTCCGTCGCCCTCCTTGTAGCGCACTTCTTCGTCGACGCTCATATGACCCTTCAGGGCACGCACCCAGCCCATTTTGGAACAGACCACGGTGACCGGCTCTTTCTCGATCATCGCTTCCAGCGGCACCACGTCGGTCATCGGGGCGTCTTCAAACGAGGTTCGCCGCGCGCCCAGCTTTGTTTTGGGGCCAAATTTGGCTTTCATCTCGCGCAGCCCACCGGTCACCACGTCCCATTGTTTGTCCTTGCTCTTCAACAGCGCCTTCAGGCCTTTGCGCTCCTTGCCCAGTTCCTCGAATTCGGCCTTGATCTCCAGTTCTTCGAGCTTGCGCAACGACCGCAGGCGCATATTCAAAATCGCCTCGGCCTGTATGTCGGTCAGCTCGAACCGCTTCATCAACACCGGCTTGGGCTTGTCCCTCTCGCGGATGATCCTGATCACCTCATCCAGGTTCAGATAGGCCACCAGATAGCCGCTCAGCATCTCCATGCGATGCTCTATTTTCTCCAGGCGGAAATTGGCGCGGCGCACCACCACCACGATCCGGTGCTCAAGGAAGGCTTCCAGCGCTTCCCTCAGCGACATTACCCGCGGCACCTGATTGGCATCCAGCACGTTCAGGTTCAACTGCACACGGGTTTCCAGCTCGGTCAGGCGGAACAGGCTCTCCATCAGAACATTGGCGTCCACGGCGCGCGAGCGGGGCTCCAGAACAATGCGGATTTCCTCGGCCGATTCATCGCGCACGTCGCTGAGGATCGGCAATCGCTTGTCGTTAATCAGCTCGGCGATCTTTTCGATCAGCCGCGATTTCTGTACCTGATAGGGTATTTCGGTGACCACGATCTGGTAACCGCCGCGACCCAGGTCTTCGCGCTGCCAGCGTGCGCGCAGGCGAAAGCCGCCGCGCCCCGTCTCATAGGCCTGAAGAATACTGTCGCGGGGCTCGACGATAATGCCGCCGGTGGGAAAATCAGGGCCGGGAATACGGTTGACAAGCTGATTGATCGAGAATTGCTTGCGCTTGCCGCTCATCACTTCAACCAGCATCAGCAGGCCATCGATCAGCTCGCCGGCATTATGAGGAGGGACGCTGGTCGCCATGCCCACCGCAATGCCGGTGGAGCCATTGGCCAGAAGATTGGGGAACTCGGCGGGGAAAACCAGCGGCTCCTCGTCTTCGCCGTCATAAGTCTCGCGAAAATCAACCGCGTTTTCGTCAAGCCCCTGCATCAGGCTGTCGGCAATTTCGGTGAGCCGCGCCTCGGTATAACGCATTGCGGCGGCGTTATCGCCGTCCACATTGCCAAAATTCCCCTGCCCGTCGATCAGCGGATAGCGCACCGCAAAATCCTGGGCCAGACGCACCAGCGCGTCATAGACCGCCCGGTCGCCGTGCGGATGGTATTTGCCGATCACATCACCGACCACCCGCGCGCATTTCTTGAATCCGGCGCCGGGGCTCAGCTTCAGCAGGCGCATGGCATACAGCAGCCGCCGGTGGACGGGCTTCAGGCCATCGCGCACATCGGGCAGTGAACGCGACATAATGGTGGACAGAGCATAGGAGAGATAGCGCTCGCTCAAGGCCTCGCCGAAGGGAGTGGGCTGAATCTGGTCAGATTTGGTATGTATGCTCATACGCGATATATATCACGTCCGCGCATCCGCGCCACAATATCTGGTATGTCAGAAGGGATTTTCCGCTGATTCCGCCTGAAACAGTTCGGCGAAGCGGGCCCGGGCATGGGCCAGTGCCTCGGCCCTGGAGAGATGCATATGGCGCTCGAGGAAATAGCCGGTCAGCGCCAAGCCATCCGTTACATCCTGCATCACCACGCCTGCCCCGGTGCCGCCGAGAAGAAAGCCGGGCAGCGCCAGCAGCTTTTTCTTATAGGGTGCGCCCGCCTGGCGGCTGACCGCACGGCCTGTCTTGGGTGAGACATAGACCAGGTCTTCGGTAACGCCGGTGGAAGCGCAGGCCGACAGGTCGAGCCCGAAGCCCAGCTCACCGAGCACGCCCAACTCCAGCCGTACCAGCCCGGCGCCGTAGTCCATCAGCCCGGCCTCCTCGTCGGCCAGTAAATCGAGCAAGGCGATCAGCCCGTTATAAACGCGCTCGTGGGGTTCGCGCTCGGGCATCGCCACCACCAGCAACGCCGCCACGCTGAGGAAAGCGGCCAGCCGCTCGCGGGAAGACAAAAGATCGGCAACCCGGGCGCGCTTGGGCTCCAGCGTGAAATTGCCCAGTTGATCCTCGACCCGGGCGCGCCAGGAAATCACCACTTCGTTGCCGGGCTGGATATTGGCGCGCTGGCGCCGCCCCATGCCGCCCTTCACGTAGCCGCGGTGCCGGCCATGCGCGGGAGTCATGACGTCGAGAATGCAATCGGCTTCTCCGTAGCGCTCGGCGTTCAGGACAATAGCCTCGTCAGACCATTCCACAGGGCGGGCTCCTCTCCCTACTCGACGTAATCGAGGCCAATCTCGGAATAATGAGAGGGCTTCTCGGACCAGCGCTCGGCCACCTTGACAAACAGGAACAGGTGGATCTTGCAGCCAAAGACCTCTTCCATTTCGGCGCGCGCCATTTCGCCGATCTTCTTCAGCGCCTGGCCGCCCTTGCCAATAACAATGCCCTTCTGCGACTTGCGCTCGACGAAAATTACCTGCTCGATGCGAATGCTGCCGTCCTTGCGCTCGTCCCAGCGCTCGGCCTCGACGGCGATCTGATAGGGCAATTCCTGATGCAGGCGCAGGTAAATCTGCTCGCGGGTAATTTCCGCGGCCAGCATCTTCAGCGGCACGTCGGTAATCTGGTCTTCGGGATAAAGCCACGGCCCCCGCGGCAGCGCCTTGACCAGCGATGCAAGCAGGTCATCGGTGCCATTGCCATCGAGGGCGGAAATCATGAAGGTCTCGGTGAAGACGCCCGAGCTGTCCAGTTCCCGGGCCATGGCCAGCAGGGTATCGCGCTTGACCTTATCGATCTTGTTCAGCGCCAGGAAGGCTTTCCGCCCGGTTTTTTTCAAGCCCGAAACGATGGTTCGCACATCGCCGGTTATGCCGTCGAGCGTATCGACCAGCAGCAGCACCAGGTCCGCGTCCTGGGCCCCGCGCCAGGCCGCCGAGACCATGGCGCGGTCCAGCTTTCTGCGCGGCGCGAAAATGCCCGGCGTATCGACGAAAACCAACTGCGTATCGCCTTGAATGGCAATGCCGATGATCCGCGTGCGGGTGGTCTGGACCTTGTGGGTGACGATGGCAATTTTGCTGCCGACATAGCGGTTCAGCAAGGTCGATTTACCGGCGTTGGGCGCACCAATAATGGCGATAAAACCGCAACGCGTTTCAGCGGAAGCGTTCATTGCCCATTCTCTTTCCCGGGGTCTTTCTGAGGGTCTTTTCTGAGTAACTCTTCAAGCAGGATACCAGCCGCCTCCTGCTCGGCATCGCGCTTGGCCGACCCTTCAGCCTCGGCGCTGCCCAGGCCGGGAATTTCCACGGAAATTCGAAAGGTCGGATCGTGGTCGGGCCCCGAGCGATCGACGGTCTTGTAGGTCGGCGTATTCAGGCCGCGGCCCTGGGCCCATTCCTGCAATGCCGACTTGGCGTCCTTCAGCGTCACGCCGGACGCGGTCAGGCGGCTTTGCCAGTGGCGGAGGACAAAATCACGGGCCAGCGCAAATCCCCCCTCCTTATAAAGCGCGGCGATAACCGCCTCGATAATGTCGGACAGCAGCGCCGGATTTTCGCGTCCACCAGCAGCTTCAGCGTTTTCGGCCATGCGAATATGCGGCGCCAGGCCAACCTCCAATGCAATCTCGCCCAGGGTCTCGCGCCGCACCAGATAGGCCAGCCGGCGCGACAGAGATCCCTCACGCTCTTCCGGAAACATTTCATACAGAGCCTCGGCAATGACCAGGCCGACCACGCGGTCGCCGAGAAACTCAAGGCGCTGGTAATGGGGGCTGCCGTCGAGGCTGGGATGGGTCAGCGACTGGAGCAGCAGAGATTGGTCTTTGAAACGGTGGCCAAGGGCGGCTTCCAGATCGGAGACCTTATTCATCGGGCCTGAGCGATTCGAAAAAGCGCGAACCGCGTGCCGCCTGATACCAATACCAGGGCTGCCACCATCTGGCGCTGCCGTCGGTGGAAAAGAACAGCATTTCGGCGCGGCCGACCAAATTCTCGGCGGGAACAAAGCCAACCCCCTCGGTAATCGAACGGCGGCTGTCGGCGGAATTATCGCGATTGTCGCCCATGGCGAAATAATGCCCCTGGGGCACCACGAATACGCGGGTGTTGTCCGACCTGCTGTTTTCCGCGAGATCCAATGTCATGTACCTGACGCCGCTGGGCAGAGTTTCGCGGTACTGCGGATAGCGGCAGACCACCAGTCCGTCGGCCTGGACAAACTGGAACTGCGTGCCGTTCCGGCAATGGGTATTGGGAGAAACATTGACCACGAAATCCTTCACCCGCTCACGGCGCACGGCCTTGCCATTCAGGTAAAGACGCCCACCCTTCATCTGGATGCGGTCGCCGGGCAACCCGATGATACGCTTGATGTAGTCCGTGCGCTTGTCCAGCGGGCGTTTGAACACCACCACGTCACCGCGCACTACCTGGCTTTCCATGATGCGGCCATCAAACAGATTCAGCGAAAAAGGCAGCGAATGTCTGCTGTAACCGTAGGGATATTTTGAAACGATCAGGTAATCGCCGACCATCAATGTGGGCAGCATCGATTCCGAGGGGATGTTGAAAGGCTCGAACACGACGATTCTGATGCCCATGGCAATGAGCACCGCATAGACCAGAACGCGAACCAGCTCGCCGAAACTATCCTGCTGCTGCTCTTTACTGTCACTGCTGCCGCTGGCGCCGTTTTCCGCCGCCTTTTCGGCCTCGTCCATCACTGTCGATTCATCCGTCAATTGTTATCTCTCTGTTGCTGTATCCCAATCATCCCGCCGCCGCTGACTATCGTCTGGCAGCCCCGCTGTCAACCGCCCTCCCCAACAGTTGGGGCGGCAAACGCGGTAATCAAGACAATTGCCTGGGCCCAGGGATGGTCATCGGTAATGGTCAGGTCGATTTGCGCCGTCATACCGTCGGGCGTAAGGCTCTGCAGGCGGATCAGGGCGCCGCCGGTCAATACCATGGTCGGCTTGCCGCTGGGCAGGTTCACAACCCCCATGTCGCGCCAGAACACGCCGTTTCGCATGCCCGTGCCCAGCGCCTTGGCGCAAGCCTCTTTCGCGGCGAAACGTTTGGCGTAGCTGGCAGCCCGGTTGGCGCGGCGCTCTGATTTCGTAACCTCGATCCCGGTGAAGGTGCGGGCGATAAAACGCTCACCCCAGCGGTCCAGGGTTCGCTCTATCCGGGTGATGTCGATCATGTCGTTGCCCAGGCCGATGACGCGCATAAGGCGGCAACTCCCCTTCAGGCGCTCTTGGCGTCTGAAGCGTCAGACCGCGCGATGCCGCGCGCTTCATCCATCAGCACCCGCATCTGGCGAATGCTCGATTCCAGTCCCGTGAAAATCGCCTCGCCGACCAGAAAATGACCGATATTGAGTTCAACAATCCCCTGCAGCGCCGCAATCTCGCCAACAGTCTCGAAACTGAGGCCATGACCGGCGTGGATTTCCAGCCCCAGCGCAGCGCCATATTCGACAGATTCGGCAATCCGCGCCAACGCCGTCCCGCGCGCCGCGCCCATGGCATCGCAATAGGCGCCGGTATGCAATTCCACGATATCCGCGCCGATTTCGGCTGCGGCGTCAAGTTGCGCCTTGTCGGGATCGATGAACATCGAGACACGAATACCCTTGCCCTTCAGCGCCTTCACATAGGGGCCCAGATGGCCGCGGGCGCTGGCCACATCCAGACCCCCTTCGGTGGTCAATTCCTCGCGCCGCTCTGGCACCAGGCAACAGGCGTTGGGCTTGTGGCAAAGAGCGATCTCCAGCATTTCCTCCGTCGCCGCCATTTCCAGGTTTAGCGGTAACGGTATTTCGCGCGCCAGCCGCTTGATGTCATGGTCGGAGATATGCCGCCGGTCTTCCCTGAGATGCGCCGTAATTCCGTCAGCGCCGGCGGCCACCGCCAGCTTTGCAGCACGCACGGGGTCAGGGAAATGCCCGCCGCGGGCATTGCGGATGGTCGCCACATGGTCGATATTGACCCCTAATCTCAGCTTGCTCATGATTTAGTTTTCTCCGCTCTCGCCCTGGCGCTGCAAGTACTTCAGCCGCTGCAGCTTGTACCGCTCGATGACCTGATAGGCCGGCCAGTAGACCAGCCACCATATCAGAACCCCCAGCGGAACACCGCCTATTATCATCGGCGGCAATACCGGCTTCAAGGCCTGCCAGGGATTGAGAAAGAACACTTCCACATCGAACAGGTCGGTGATGCCAACGTGGGTATCAAGTCCCATGGCCCAGGCACCCATTCGATAAGTGAGCACCAGTATCAGCGGGATGGTCCAGGGATTGCCAACGATGGTGCCAATGACGGCGGCAACCACGTTGGCGCGCATGGCATAAGCCAGCACCATGGCAAGAAGCACATGCATGCCGATAAAGGGAGTGAAGGATATAGCCGCGCCGCAGGCCAGCCCGGCAGCGATGCGATAGGACGAATCGGGCAGCCGCACCAGCCGGTGCCTGTAATACAGCAACAAACGGTTCCAACCCGCGCGGGGCCAGACCCACTCCCTTGCGCTCTCGACAAGAGTCCGTTGTTTACGCCGCTTGAACATCTCGATCCGCGTTCCTTATCCCATCCCTACCCCGGGTTCAGCGCCCGGCTGCCCGGTTTTTCCGCAGGTATCGCCGCCAGAGCTTCGGGCAACGCATCTTCTGCATATATTGGCGCCTCTATGGAAAGCAAGGGAATCAGCGGCACACCCACCTCCGCCTCGCCCGCCTCGCGAAAATGAGCCAGCACTTCTTCTTCGGTCATCCCGATTGCCTTCCTGCCATAACGCCCCGCCAACAACTATGAAGCCGCAGCCTTCTTTCCCGGTTTCCCTGCCCGCGCTGATACCTTGGCAGGTTTCGGCGGCGCCTTGGTGGACTTTTTTCCGGTTTTCTTTCTCGACGCAGCCTTGGTGGCCTTGCCCTTTTTCGCTTTCGATTTAACGGATTTTTGGGCGGCTTCCGGTTTCCTGGATACAAAAGCCTGCAACGGTTCGCCTTCGCGCACACGGTCGGCGGAACTCACCACGCCCATTGACCGGAGGGCGGCGGCTATGCTGTTCAAATGCTTGACGTTGGTGACCTCGACATCGACCAGGATGGTAAAGAACTGGGGGTCGCGCGCAGTCATCCGCAGATTGGCGATATTGGCGCCCTGCTTGGCAACGCCAGAGGTAATCTGGGCGAGTGTTCCCGGCTCGTTTACGACCACCAGCTCCAGCCGGCCAATAAAGGAATCGGGCTCTTCGGGCTGTCCACGCCATGACAGGTCCAGCCAACCGTCCTGGTCCTCGGTCTCGCCGCCCAGGTTCTCGCAATCGATGGTATGGACAATGATACCGCGGCCAGACCCCCTGATTCCGACGATGCGGTCGCCGGGCAGCGGATGGCAACATTCCGCCAGATGCACGGCGACGCCGGGCGTCAGGCCGCGGATGGGAATGGCAACATCGGGGACCGGTCCGCCGGGCTCCCAGTCGCGCACCGGCACGCCGGCGCCCTGGGCGGGTGGCTTGAATTCTATGGCCGGAAACACCGCGCGCAGAACTTCCCGCTCGCTGTACAGCCCCTGGCCCACACTGACATACAGCTCGCCCAGCTCCTGCAGTTTGAATTTAGGCAATATCTCCTTCAGCGCTTTTTCTGTAAAATCCCGATCCTGCTGGCGGAATGCGCTTTCCAGGATGATCTGGCCAAGTTCGGCATATTCGGCGCGCTGTTGCTTGCGCACAAAACGCCGGATAGCGGCGCGCGCCTTGCCGGTGACCACAAAACTTTCCCAGCGCGGCGAAGGGGTCTGGGCTTTCGAGCGCAGTATCTCAACCTGGTCGCCGTTGGACAATTGATGGCGCAGCGGTACCAGCCGGCCGTTGACCTTGGCGCCGACGCAGGTGTCGCCCACGCCGGTATGCACAGCATAGGCGAAATCGATGGTCGTGCTGCCGCGTGGCAACGACACCAGCTCGCCCTTCGGGGTGAAGCAGAACACCTGGTCGTGGAACATGGCCAGCTTGGTGTGCTCGAGAAATTCCTCCGGCGAAGAGGCCTGTTCAAGAATCTCCAGAAGCTCCTGTATCCAGCGATACTGGGAACCGTCCACCTCCTGCGCGCCCTGCTTGTAGCGCCAATGCGCGGCAACGCCGTGTTCCGCCACGTCGTGCATTTCCCCGGTGCGGATCTGTATTTCGATGCGCAGCTGGCGCGGCCCGATCACCGTGGTGTGGATCGAGCGATAGCCGTTGCGCTTGCGCATCGAGATGTAATCCTTGAAACGCCCGGGCACCATCGGCCACTTGGCGTGGATAATCCCCAGCGCCTGGTAGCAGGCCGCAACATCGCCGACGATCACGCGAAAAGCCATCACATCGGCCAATTGCTCGAACGCCACATGGTAGCGCTCCATCTTGTTCCAGATGGAATAGGGGGTCTTTTCGCGGCCCGATACCTGGGTCTTCAATCCCGCCTTCGACAGCGTGCTTCTGATCTGCCGGGCAATGGATTTGGAGGCCCGGATGCCTTTTTTGCGAAGGAAACCCAGCCGCTGGGTCACGGAATCATAGGCCTCGGCGTTGATTTCCTGAAAAGCGATATCCTCCAGCTCTTCCTTGACCCCGCGCATGCCGATGCGCTCGGCCAGCGGCGCGTAGATATCCATGGTCTCCATGGCGATGCGGCGGCGCTTGTCGGCGTCTTTGATGTGGTGCAGCGTGCGCATGTTGTGCAGCCGGTCGGCCAGCTTGACCAGCAGCACGCGGATGTCGTTTGAAAGGGCGAGCAGGAATTTGTGGAAGTTCTCCGCCTGGTGAAGGCTGTCGGTCTGAATTTCAATGCGCGACAGCTTGGTCACGCCATCGACCAGTTTGGCGATATCCTTGCCAAACAGCTCTTCTATCTCCTCTATGGTGGCGACCGTATCCTCGACCGTATCATGCAGCAGCGCGGTCACGATGGTGTGGCTGTCCAGCCGCATTTCGGTCAGGATGCCCGCGACCTCCAGGGGATGGGAGAAATACGGGTCGCCCGATGCGCGCATCTGGGTGCCATGCGCTTTCATGGAAAAGACATAGGCGCGGTTGAGCAGATTCTCATCTGCCTGCGGGTCATATTTCCTGACCCTCTCGACCAGTTCGAACTGTCTGATCACCTTTCAGCCTTTCTCCACTGTTCTGCGCGGCGGCCCATGACCGGAAATCCCATAATTGGCATCCGGGACAACAAAAAACCCGGTCGGGTGAAACCGCCGGGTCAATCATTGCATCGCCTTATCGGTGCCGCAATGCGTTATGTGGTTTTGGCCCACGCGGGACTCTGTCGCCGGTAGGGCGGTCAGCCAGTTTCGGCGGCCTTGCCCGCATCCGCTTCGGAGGTTGCCTCTTGTGCCCCGGCACCCTCGGCGCCCTCGCCTTCGGCTGTGGCGGCCTGCTCGGCCTGAAGTTCAGCGGAGGCCCGCTCCAGGGCTTCGGGGGTCAGTTCTCCACCCTCTTCCGCTGCCTTGCGGCCGACCGCCAGAAGGCTCAGATCATCCTCTTCCGGCTCGTCCACTTCCACATGGCGCTGCATGCTGTAGATCAGCGACTCCCGCATCTCTTCCGGCGAAACCAGACCCTCGGCGATCTCGCGCAGCGCAACCACCGGATTCTTGTCATTGTCACGCTCCAGCAACGGAGGCGTGCCCGAAGACAACTGCCGGGCCCTCTGGGCCGACACCAGAACCAGATCAAACCGGTTCGATATTTTGGTTACGCAATCTTCGACGGTGACGCGGGCCATGCGGCAAGCTCCTTATAAAACCCCGGTCTGCACCCTTATTCGGGACCGGGATTTGGGGCCGGAAAAATGAGGTTGGGAAGCGAGCTTATACATAGGCCCGGAGGCGCTGTAAAGCAAGGATTTCGCCCTTCAAATCACTCCGTCGAGTCCAGCAGTTGTTCGACGCTGCGGCCCAGAACAGGGTGGATCCAGCCGGGCAGGATTTCGGCCAGCGGCTGCAGCACGAAGCGGCGCTGGTGCATGCGCGGATGGGGCAGGACCAACTCTGTCGCCTGCTCCGCGATTTCCCGGTTTGCGGCGGCCCGCCAACCGGCTTTGCCGGGCAGCACCAGACCGTTGAAATCGATAATATCAAGGTCCAGAACGCGCGCCTCCCAGCGGCCCAGGCGCTGGCGCCCGAACCCCGCCTCAATCTCAAGCATTTCAGCCATCAGGGTTTCCGGCGACATGTCGCCCCTGACCAGCGCCACGCCATTGGTGAAAAGGGGTTGATCCGATGGCGGCACCGGCTCTGTCTGGTACCAGGAGGACCGCACAATAATATCCATGCCCCGCGCCGCCAGATTTTCCAGCGCCGCCTCCAGGTTCCGCCGGGGGGTTGCGCCGCCGGGTCCAGGCAAATTCGATCCCAGGCCGATGATGATCAATGCCGTTCCCTCCGCCGGATTTCCCGGACTTTCGACCCATTGCCGCTGTGGTTCAAATAAACTATGTCTTGGGTCCAATTTCAAAAAGAGTCTGGACCCTGGCCATCGCATTAGTCAATCCGCCCGCCGACTGCCCTCTCTGCCCGCGCCTTGTCGGCTTTCTTGAAGAATGCCGCGAAAAAGAGCCCGGTTGGTTCAACGCGCCGGTGCCCAGTTTTGGCGACGGTGACGCGCGCCTGCTGATTGTCGGGCTGGCCCCGGGGATGAAGGGCGCCAATCGAACGGGGCGGCCATTCACCGGCGATTTCGCGGGCGACCTGCTGTACCAGACATTGTTGAAATTCGGGCTGGCGACAGGCACTTACCAGGCCCGACCCGACGACGGCCTCGAGCTGAAAGACACGCTGATCACCAATGCGGTGCGTTGCCTGCCGCCACAGAACAAGCCGGTGGGCGCCGAGATCAAGGCCTGTCGCCAGTTCCTCACCGGCCAGATTGAGGCCCTGCCGGATTTGCGCGTCATCCTGGCGCTGGGCAAGATCGCCCATGACAGCGTGGTTGCGACACTGGGGCACAAGCTGGCGCAATTCCGCTTCGGCCATCAGGCACAGCATGCCGTTGGCGGCGGCCTGACGCTGGTCGACAGCTATCATTGCTCGCGTTACAACACCAACACGCGGCGCCTGACCACCGAAATGTTTGAAGCGGTTTTCCGCGACGTCAAAATGATCCTGAAAGACTGAACCAACAGCCCATGCACAGCCATCAAGACAACGATCACGGCCACAGCCATATCGGCCACGCCAACGAGCGGCGGGTCTTTTGGGCGATGGTGGTTACGGCGCTGTTCATGGGCGCGGAGTTCGCCGGCGGCCTGATTTCCGGCTCGCTGGCGCTGATCGCCGATGCCGGACATATGTTTACCGATGCGGCGGCGCTGGCGCTGGCCTGGGGCGCTTTTCGCATCGCCCGGCGCCCGCCGGACCAGCTCAGGTCATATGGCTATGACCGTTTTCAGGTGCTCGCCGCCTTCACCAACGGGCTGGTTCTGCTGGCGCTGGTCGCCTGGATTCTCAAGGAAGCCTTCGAGCGCATCCTGACCCCGGCCCCCATCATGGCGACGCCGATGCTGGTGATCGCCGTGCTCGGCCTGCTGGTCAATATCGCCTCCTTCCGGATTTTAAGCGGCGGCGACACCGAAAACATCAATATCCAAGGGGCGATGGTGCATATCATCGGCGATCTTCTCGGCTCGGTCGCCACCATCGCCGCGGCGCTGGTTATATTGTGGACCGGCTGGACCCCCATCGACCCCATCCTCTCGGTGCTGGTGGCGCTGCTGATCCTGCGCTCGGGCTGGGCGCTGGTGAAGAAAGCGGCGCATATCCTGATGGAAGGCGTGCCGGATTCAATTGATGTGGAAGAGTTGAAAAGCGACCTGGTAGAGGCGGTGCCGGGGCTGGTGGACGCGCACCATATTCATGTCTGGCTGCTCACCGCCGAGCGGCCTCTCCTGACCATGCATGCCACCGTTGACGATCATTCCGATACCGAAACGGTTATGGCGGGCATCAAGGCGCGGCTTCTGGAGCGCCACGGGATCGACCATTCGACCATTCAGGTGGAGAGCGGCGCCTGCGCCGACGAAGGGCCGGATCACCGGCACTGACCAAAAAGAAGAAGGCCCCGCCCACAAATATTAAAGCGTAAGGAATGGATCGCCGGGTCAGGTTAGTATGGGGAATTAGGTATTATATCCCCCGAATTGGAAATTCCAGGGAGAATTCCAGATTCCTATTCATCCATGCTCAATTCACTGTTGAGCCTGCCCAATTCTTTATTGAGTTCTACACTGATTGGAGCCACGTACCTAAAGAACATATAAAAAAAGACAGCTGCGCCGGGCCATGAATGGCCGAATATAGCACCCGACAGCCACATAGCGGCGGCGCCCACCACTAGACAAAGCAAACCAGACCGAATCCCCTTCAAGAGCAGTCGCCAAAATTTCTCACCAAATTTCATTCCGGTTTTCCACATCATAGCCATAAATCCAGGCGCCATCGCCGGTGAGCGAGCCATTGCCGTCATAAGCGAGATTGCGAATTCCTGAGGCGCAACACCTTATTACCATCTCGTGCGGTATCAGGGGACAGAATTCCCCCGAATTCGCCGCAAAGAAAACGGCGCCCCGGAGGCCCCGACC
>JACZSK010000012.1 GCA_022574255.1 Pseudomonadota bacterium | reverse complement strand
TTGATGGCGCTGAGCGTCTCGTAATCCAGGCCCCAGCGCTCAAAGGTGCCGGGGCGAAAATTCTCGAGCAGAAAATCCGCGTCGGTGATCAGTTTCTTGAGAATATCCTGACCTTCGGAAACCCGCAGGTTCAGCGTCACCGACTTCTTGTTGCGCGCCACGACCGGCCACCACAGCGGCTCGCCTCGGCCCCAGTCGCGCATCGGGTCGCCCTTGCCCGGCTGCTCAACCTTAATAACTTCGGCCCCGTGGTCGGCCATCAGCTGCCCGCAAAAAGGACCGGCGATCAGTTGCCCGGTCTCGATGACCCGCAATCCCTGAAGCGCCCCGAACGGTTCACTTTTGCCCATTTGCCTCCTGGTCCCTGTTCTGGTGTAAGTCTTACCCAATAATCTATACAAAGGCATCGGCAGATTGTATACAATAAGATAGATTTCGCGGCGGATAGCACAGGGGGTGCCCTTGATTATGCCATCTGCGGTATTTTACGGCCAACTGCCGGCATTGGTGCCAAAATTGAATATGAAACTGGATTCGGGTAGGTAATGGCAGAGCGCACTATCGAAATCGTTGAGGTTGGCCCGCGCGACGGGCTGCAGAATGAAGCGGTGGAGTTTTCGACCGCCGACAAGCTGCGCCTGATCAATCTGGCTATTGAGGCCGGCATCCGGCGGCTGGAAGTAGCGAGCTTCGTGCACCCCAAGCTGGTGCCACAGATGGCCGACGCCGAAGCGTTGGTGGCGGGCCTGGATGACCGGCCCGACGTCATCTATCTGGGGCTTGCCCTGAACATGCGGGGCGTGGAGCGGGCCGCTGCAACCCGGAGCTCGGGCCGGGGCATTGATGAAATAGGCTGCGTGGCAATCACCAGCGACACCTTCGGCCAAAAGAATCAAGGCCAGACCTCTGCCGAGAGCCTCGCCGCCAGCCTCGAGATCATGGCCTTCGCCAAGGCTGAGGGCATGGAGGCAGGGGTGACCATCTCGGCCGCCTATGGCTGCCCCTTCGAGGGCGAAATTGCCCCGGACCGGGTGGTTGATCTGGCAAAAAGGCTGGCCGACGCCGAGCCATGCGAGATTAGCATTGCCGACACCATCGGCGTGGCCGTCCCCGCGCAGGTCACCGACGTTATCGGCAAAGTGAAGGAAGCAGTGCCGCATATTCCCCTGCGCGCGCATTTTCACAACACGCGAAACACCGGCATTGCCAACGCCTGGGCGGCCCTTGAGGCCGGCGCTGTCACCATTGACGCCAGCCTGGGGGGATTGGGCGGCTGCCCCTTCGCGCCCCGCGCAACGGGCAATATTGCCACCGAGGATCTGGTTTATATGCTGCAGCGCTCGGGGGTCGAGACCGGCATTGATCTGGACAAGCTGATTTCCGCCACGGGCTGGGTGCAGGGGGTTCTGGGCCGCCAGACACCGGCCATGGTCAGCCAGGCAGGGGGCTTCCCCAAGGCTGCCGCAGCGGAAAAGAACGCGGCTGAGTAAATTGATCCAAGAGAAAATTCACAATAGAATTCACAATAGGGCGAGATGAAATAATGGCTTATCGATTGGGCGTTGATGTCGGTGGAACCTTCACCGACCTTCTTATGATTGAGAACATCTCGGGCAAGACATACCGGGCGAAAGTGCCTTCGACCCCGCATGACCCGTCCGAGGCGGTCATCTCGGGCGCCCAGCGCCTGTGCAAGGAAAACAATATCGATCCGAGCGAGATCGAGATGTTCCTGCACGGCACCACGGTGGCCACCAACGCCATTCTTGAGGGCAAGGGCGCCCGCGTCGGCCTGATCGTGACCGAGGGGTACCGGCAGTTGCTGCAGATTGCGCGGTCTTATGTGCCCGGCGGGCTGGCGGCATGGATCATCTGGCCCAAACCCGAGCCCCTGGCGCCGCTGGAATGCACCATTGAGGTGCCGGAACGCATTGGCGCCGACGGCGAGATCGTCCGGCCCCTTGACGAGGATGCGTTACGCAAGGTCCTGCCGGTGCTCAAGGCGGAAGGCGTCGAGGCGATAACCATTTGCCTGATTAATTCCTATGTGAACGACACCCACGAATGCCGCGTCGCTGAAATTTGCGCCGAGGAGCTGCCCGACATACCGGTGTCGATCAGCGCCCATATTCTGCCCGAGATGCAGGAATACGAGCGCGCGCTGACCACCGTCGTCAATTCGTCGGTGCGCGTTACCGTGGCAAAATATGTGCAAAACCTGCGCCATGACCTGAACAAGCTGAAGATGAAGGGCAAACTTAATTTACTGCGCTCCGACGGTGGGCTGATGTCTTCCGAAAAGTCGGAAGAGGCGCCGGTCAACCTGCTGATGTCGGGCCCGGCGGGCGGTGTGGCAGGCGCGGTTTGGGTGGCAAAGCATGCGGGCTTCGACAATATCCTGACCCTGGACATGGGCGGTACTTCAACCGACGTGGCGCTGATCGAAAACGGCCAGCCGCGGCTGCGGCGCGAGACCACGGTGGGCGACCTGACGGTCAGGGCTTCGTCGCTGGATATTCGCACGGTCGGCGCCGGCGGCGGCTCTATTGCCCATGTGCCGGAGCTGACAAAAGCGCTGCGCGTGGGTCCGGAATCGGCGGGCGCCGAGCCCGGCCCGGTGGCTTACGGCAAGGGCGGTGAGCTGCCCACGGTGACCGACGCCAATGTGGTGCTTGGCAACCTGCCGGAATCGCTGCTCGGCGGCGAGATGACGCTGGACCGCGAGGGCGCACGCAAGGCGGTGGCCACCATCGGCGACGCGCTGGGCATCTCGGTCGAGCGGGCCGCCGCCGGCATTGTCGATATCGTCAACGAGACTATGTTCGGCGCGCTGCGGCTGGTTTCCATACAGCAGGGCTATGACCCCCGCGAATTTGCACTGATGGGCTTTGGCGGCGCCGGCCCCCTGCACGCCAACGCCATTGGCAAGCTGATGCAATCATGGCCGGTGATTATTCCGCCCAGCCCCGGGGTGCTTTGCGCTTACGGCGACGCGACCACGCGCATGCGGGTTGAATCGGCGCGCAGCTTCAACAAGCGCCTGCAAGACACCAACGATGCCGAGCTTGCTGAAGTGTTGGGCGCCATGGCCGAGAAGGTTATGAGCGAGCTGGAAGCCGAGGCTGTGCCGCGCGCCGACCAGCAGGTCACTTTCGAAATTGATATCCGCTATCAGGGTCAGGCATTCGAGGTGCCACTGCCCGCCGACCTGGAGGCCTTCAAGGCCGGCAAAGGCATTGCCGCACTGGCCCAGGCCTTCAATACCGAGCACGAGCGCCTGTTTACCTTCAACATGGACGCCGCCCACGAGTTCGTGAACCTGCGCGCCGTGGCGCTGGGCAAGCCGGCCAACGTGACCGCCGAGAAAATCGAGGAGGGCGATGGCGATCCTTCAGCCGCCAAGCTGCGCGACCACAGTATCTATGCCGACGGAGAAACCCGCGACGCGGTGATTTACATAAGATCGAAGCTGAGAGCGGGTGACAAGATAACCGGCCCGGCGGTGGTCGTGGAAATGGATGCGACAACGCTGATCCTGAACGATCATGTGGCAGAGGTTGATCCCTTCGGCAATATCCTGATCAATCCAGCTTCCGGGCCAGTCTCCGGACCTGCTTCCGGGCCGGCATCAGGGGGAGAAAAATAATGCCCGCAAATATCATTGAGACCAACAAGACCCCCTTCGCTAAAGTTGATATCGACCCGGTAACCCTGGACATCATCGAAAATGCGTTGCGCAACGCCCGTGTTGAAATGGACGCGACGGTTTTTCGCACCGCCATGTCGCCGGGTATCCGCGAGCAGGGCGACGCCTTCCCGCTGATCGCCGACCGCAAGGGACGCATGGTGGTGGGCCAGTTCGGCAGCTTTATCGACGGCTTCCTGAAGGTCTATGACGCCGATATCGAGGAAGGCGACATGATCTGGCTGGCCGATCCCTATGCCTGCGAGGGCGCCGTAAGCCATTGCAATGACTGGCTGATCCTGCTGCCCATCTATCGCGACGGGCGTATTGTCGCCTGGGCCTCGCACTTCGGTCATCAGACCGATATTGGCGGCAAGGTGCCGGGCTCCATGCCCACCGATGCGGTATCGATTTTCGAGGAAGGCATCCGTATTCCGCCGGTGAAAATCTACAAGAAGGGCGAATATCAGCAGGATATCGTCGATCTGGTGATGAACCAGGTGCGCACGCCCGAATGGTGCCGTGCCGATCTGAAAGCGATCATCGCCTCCTGCCGCATGGCCGAGCGCCGGGTGCATGAAATGTGCGAGCGTTTCGGCGACGACACCTACCAGGCGGCCACCGACGAATTGCTGCAGCGCAACTACCGGGCCATGAAACAGTTGATCCGGACCACCGTGGTGGAGGAAAAACTGACCTTCACCGATTACGTTTGCGACGACGGCCGCGGCCACGGCCCCTACAAGATTCATTGCGCCATGTGGCGCGAGGGCGACAAGGTTATCCTGGATTTCGAGGGCACCGATCCGCAGGCCGAGGGCTCGATCAACTTTTACCTGAACGAAAACATGTTCAAGATGTTCTTCGGCATTTACATGGTCATGGTCTTCGACCCGCAAATCCTGTTCAACGACGGCTTCTATGACCTGGTGGAAGTGCGCATCCCCGAGGGCTGCCTGCTCAAGCCGAAATTCCCGGCGGCGCTTTCCTGCCGCACCCACGCGCTGGGGCGCATATTCGACATTCTTGGTGGCCTCTTGGGCCAGCGCCAGCCCGAGTTCCTCTGCGCCGCCGGCTTCTCGTCCAGCCCGCATCTGATGTTCTCGGGTTTCGACAAGAAAGGCGAGTGGTTCCAGTTATTCCAGATCGGATTTGGCGGCATTCCGGGCCGGCCCTTTGGTGATGGACCCGACGGCCATTCACTGTGGCCGGGCTTTACCAATATTCCCAACGAGTTTCTCGAGCGCTATTTTCCGTTGCGCATCGAGCGTTATGAATCGGTTGCCGATTCCGGCGGCGCCGGTTTTTTCCGGGGCGGCAACGGCATACACATGACCTACTGCTTCCTCGAGAAAGGCACCATTTCAATCCATGACGACCGCTGGTTCACCTATCCCTGGGGCGTCAATGGCGGCGCGCCGGGCATGCGCGCCAAGAAAATACTGGAGCGCGCCGACGGCACCAGGGAAGTGCTTGGCAACAAGATCGACAATCTGCATGTGCAGCCCGGTGACCTCTTGCATTACATCACCTGGGGCGGTGGCGGCTGGGGCGATCCACTCACCCGTGACGCCGCGCTGGTGGCGCTGGAGGTCAAGCGTGGCCTGGTAACCGCAGGCGCCGCCCGCGACAGCTACGGCGTGGTGCTGGGCGAAGATGGCAGCGCTGACGAGGGCGCCACAAAAACGCTGCGCGCTGAAATGGCCGAGGCGCGCGGGGAAATCGAGGTCTTCGATTTCGGCCCCTCGATCGACGAATTGCGGGCGAATTGCGAGGCCGAGACCGGCCTGCCCGCCCCCATTCAGCCGGTCTGGAGCAAGGAAGAGGAAGCCCGCGCCAAGGCGGCGGAATAGAGGCCCTAGTCGGCGGCGGGCAGAAAATTCAGCGTGAAGACGCATTTCCGGGTGCGGCGGTCTAATAGGTTTTAAGCGGGGAGGCTTGTGCGCTACCTAACTGTGGGGCCAGGCAAGAAGGGCTGGTGAATTAAGTATACTGTCACCGTAATCGTAATTCCGGAAATCTCAAACCGGATAAGCTACTCTAATTCGTTTACGGGCAGCTCTCCCTCCAAAACACATAAATTGAAGGAAGAAATTGTTAGCAATGATCTAAGAATTGCCGCGCAGCCAAGTATTATCCAAATTAAACTTGGCATGGCCAGTTTTGAAGGTTCCGTTCCAAGCCAACCCGGCAAAGAAATCAAAAAGTGATAGACGACAAAACTGGGAATTATCGCAAATATCAACTGTACCAAGATTGGCAAAACGTAGGTTTCTGAGAAATTGGCTCCATTAGCAATGATCAATGCGGTATATTTTTTTTCAGCTCATTATGAGGCGCGATATTGTCTTTCTTCCACCGCGATTTAATGCCGAACAGAATCAGCATCGCGAAATACATTCCCAAAATAAAGGCCATAAGGCCATAAATATGCCCCAGTTTTTCCGATCCTGTGATTAAGGCTTGCGGCAAACTGTCCGTTTTGAACCATTTCACTGCTGTTACAAATATGTAAAAGGCCCCAACAATTGTGAGTGACATAGCAACAATTCTGAAAAAGAATAAGCCCTGACGGAAATTCATCGCCAGAATAACGTACAAATTTTCCTTTGAAATACTCATGAAAATGGCCTGCTGGCATTCGGTTCGATCGGAATTTTTGATACTATCTGCTTTCTTCAAAAGCGGGGAGGCTTGTGCGCTACCTGGCTGTGGGGTCAGGTAAGAAGGGCTGGTGAATTAAGTATATTGTCACCGTAATTCCCCACATTTCTTCTTAGCGCGGCGCAACAAATCTTCGATGACTTTATCTAAACGATCAAACAATTTCCATAGACCAAAGACAGCCAAGAAAAATACGCCCCACATATAATTGTCATTTGATGGGATATATCCAGACAAAAAGAGTAACACGAACCCGGTCACCACAAAATACCTAACAAAAGATCGAGCAAGCGCGGGCAAGGCAATCAAAAAAAATAACTCGCGCAGGCGTTGCCCAACAGGCTTCCTTTTATATGGTTCATTTTTGGGCATCAATTTTAACCTCGGTTTAAAATCAACATTTTCTTACCCCAAACTTACCTGCAGCCTCCTGGGAGATTAAGGAGACAGTATACTTAAATATGGCTCTGCCGTTGTTGCAAGGCCTGAATTTCGGCGCAGCGAGGCAGGCGCAGCTGGCTGGCTCAGCCCCGGCGAGGAATTAAGTATACTGTCCCCGGAATTCCCGGAATTCCCCGGAATTCGGATTTTCGTCCGGAATTAAAATTCTCTCTCCCTACTTTTTGGAGAGCTTAGGAGCGTTCTATAACCTGTTTCCGCGCGCTCCGATGCTGACAGCATAACAAAGGCAGCAACGGAGATACTTTTTTCGGCACAAACCGTCTTTATTCGCAACGAGTTAACAACTAATCCCGGAAGACCGAAAACAGCCATCCAAAGCAACGATGCGATCACAAGCATGCACCATACAACAACCAAGTCCCAAACGCCGGAACGCCACATCACAACAGGCGTCATAAAAAATGTAAGTGCAATAGACGCCGGTACGCCGATCGCCATTTCTCTGCCAATAATAGCGATGAATCTGCGATAGCGTTCAAATTTACCGACAGTTCTTGCAAGAGCATCGGTATTTATTTTCCGCGATATTTTCAACGATCTTCTTTCACGATTGTTCTTCTTATCTGGGCCCTTTGGCCTTTTTCCGCTTGGCCCTTTATTCCACCAGCGGAATGAATTCCAATGGGTCGAGCAGGATAATATCCTCGCGTTTCCGCAGTTGATCGAGGATCCAGTATTTGTGGCTGGCGCCAAAAGTAATCAGAAACCGCTTGCCCGCGCCCCTGTGGCGGTCCAGCGCTTGCGCGATCAGGCGGTAATGCCCCTGGTTGATGTTTTTCCAGCCGCCGGGGCCAAGCGCGGCGTTGAAATAGTCAACGTCAGGCACAAAGGCGCGCCGGGTAATCTCGTCATATTCGAGCGAGTGAATGAAGCGGGGGTCATCGTCGCGCCCACGCAAGGCCGCGCGAAATTTGGTATTCGCCTCTTTATCCTCTGCCCATGCCTGGGCCATGGCGGGGTCGGCCCTGAGGCGGCGGCGGGCGGCGCTGCGATATGAGTTCATATGCCGGTTCCAGGCGGCCACGCCGATGATGGAGAAATCCATTTCCCGGGTCAGGGGAAAAAGAACATCAACATATTCCGGAAAAACCCGGGTGCGCTGCTCGGTCACCCTGCCCGTCTCGGCAAAGCCCTTCAGGGCGGCGTCCATGCGGTTGGGCGGTATCTCGGCCAGCACGAAATCCGGGCCGATGGCGCGGATGGTCTGGCGCAGCACATCCAGCGAATAGCGTTTACTGGTTTTGAAACCACCGTGGATCATGCCCAGCACAATGACTTCATTCTTTTTGCCGATGTCCGGGCTGGGGGCCGGCGGATAATCCTGCGCGGCGCTGTCAGACAGGTCGAAGCTGGCGGTATTGATAAAAAGAATCTCGCCGCCGCCGCAGTCGACCCGGAATGAGACTTCGTCTTCCGTAAGCGCACCGCCCTTCGGGTTATCGCAGACAGCAACTCGCGTGATTTCCTTGCCGTTCAGCAAGTCGTCGACCCGGACCAAACCCGCATCAGTCAGGATTGTGAAGGAGAGCACGCCATCATGGGTAACGGTGGCCCCCGCTGATTGAGCTGGCGTTTCGGCCAGCGCCACCAGGGCAGCGACGCCCGCAGCCGCAAATGCAACAGAAGCCGCGCCAAGCCGGTTCACGGCGCCTGTTCCGGGTCAGCGGGCCGGTCGCGCTGGCCCGCCCGGTCGATGGTCAGCAGCAGGGCGGGCAGCAGCAGAAAATCCAGAACCAGCGCGATGACCACGGTCAGTGCGGTCAGCAAGCCCATCACCGCGTTGATAAAGAAGGGGCTGAAAACAAGCATGGCAAACCCCAGGGCAATCACCACCGAGGTGATAAACAGCGCCCGGCCAACACTGGAGAATGCCCGGCGCACGGCGTCTTCGGGCGAAAGCCCATAGAGCTGACGCGCTGCCTTGTATTTGGCCAGAAAATGCACCGTGTCGTCAACGATAATGCCGATTGAAACGGCGGCAACAACAGACACCGCCAGGTTCACCTGACCATTGACCAGCGCCCAGATGCCGAAGGTCAGCACGACCGGCAACATGTTTGGCACCAAGCTGATGAGACCGAGGCGAATATCCTTGAGCGCGGCGATCAGGGTCAGGGCAATCAGGGAAAATGCCAGCAACGTGCCGATGATCATGGAATTTATGTTGCGCTTGGAAATGTGCGAAAACATCATCGCCTGGCTGGTGGCATGGGCGCCGCGCATGGATGGCAGCCCGTTCTCCATCAACCACTGGTCCGCCTCATCGGCCAGGCGGTTGAGGATGACGAAATCCACATCGCCGAATGTGACGTCAAAGCGCGCGGCGCTGTAATCCAGATTTATCCGGTCGTTCAGGTCCAGGCCGTAGGGCAGGCTCATCTCATAGGCCAGCAGATATTGCGCCGCCTCGCCACGGCTGTCGGGCAAGCTATAAAAATCATCCCGGCCACCGTGGAAGTCCCTGTTCAGCCGCTTCAGCACATCGGTGAGCGCCCCCACATGGGCGACTTGAGGCTTGGCCCTCAGCCACTCGGCAAAGGCGTCAACCTTCGCCAGATATTCGGGGTCGGCAATGCCCCCGGCCTCACCGGCGGAAAGCGAATAGCTGATTCCGTACACGCCGGTCAGGTGGCGGATGGTGAATTCGGTGGCTGTTCGTATATCGACGGAATGATCGAAATATTCGAATGGCTTATCGTTGATCTCCAGCCGCGGGATAGCCGCTACCAGCAACACCGTGACCACCAGCGAGCCGGCCAGGATGTGACGGCGCCGGGCTATGACAAAATCCCCAAGCCGATCATAAATGGTCTCGCCATTTGTTCTCCGCGGTGCTTTCAGCGAGACCAGCGACATCAGCGCCGGCAATAATGTCATCGACAGAGCCCAGGCCGCGACAACCCCGGCGGCGGTCAGATTGCCGAGATGCCAGAAGGGCGGCGAATCGGAAAAATTGAGACTCAGGAAACCGATTGCCGTGGTCAGGCCGGAAAGCGAGACCGGTTTCATGTTCACGCGCAGGCTTTCCGCGATCGCCTCCTCGCGGGTCGCCCCCGTTCGCATATGTTCGCAGGCGGTAGCAAATAAATGCACGCAATTGGCAATGGCCACGGTGACTATAATATTGGGCGCCATGGCGCTGACCGGGGTCAGCGGCGTGCCGGTAATTCCGGCCACCCCCAATCCCACCGCCGCCGCCGACAGAACAATGGTGAAGGTTGCCAGCGTTACGCCAAGCGAGCGGAAAAAGAAGATCAGCAGCAACGCAAAGACACCATACATAAGGGGAATGATGGTCGTGGCGTCCTGGCGCGGCGCTTCGTTAAAGGCCTGTGACAGGACCGCAAAGCCACTGACCTCGATCTCGAGATCGGGGCGCAGCAGGCGAAATTCCTCGGCAATGCTGTAGGCCGCACCGGCGGCCTGAGCGATCTCGTTTCTAGACTGATCGGAAAATTGCAGCTTCACATTGACCGCGGTGGTGCGCCCGTCACGGGCCAGCAACGCGCCCATAAGTTCGACTTCGCCCATGGCGATGGCTTCAACCCGCGCCGCGCCGGCGACTGTCAGCGCCCCCGGGTCGTCGACCAGGTCATGCACCACAAGATCGTCGCCGTTGGCCTCGGTATGCTGGAAATTGGTGATGGAATCGACACGCCGCGAAAAGGGAATCTGCCAGGCCGCCTCGGTCAGGCCCCATATCGCGGTCAGGCGGTCGGGCGTAAACAGCGAGCCTTCGGGCGCCCGCACCACGAACATGATGTTGTCATTCTTGGTATAGACCTGCTCGAGGTTCTCGTAAGCGGAGAGCTCGGGATTGCGCTCGCTGAAGAAAATTCTGTAATCACTGGCGATCGAAATAAGCCGCGCGTTCCAGGAAAACAGGGCAACCGCTGCAAGGCTCAGGAAAATGACCACCCAGCGCCAGCGATATACCGCCGCCGCATAGGCGAGAATCGCGCGGTCTGCCGCGCCTTGTCCCCCGTCCGGTGGATTGACCGGATCCCGGTCCATAATGCCCCTTCGTACCGTGCCTTTTTCGCGCCACAGCGAGAAAGCACCGGCCAGATATCAGGAGCCAAAGCTTTTCGATTCGCGCAATACGTGAATATCGAAATTTCCAAGGCACCGCAAGAGTTTATGCGTCGCGGAACAAGGCCCCGAAAAGAGCATAATTGACCTCAACGGCATCGACCAGATCCTCGAAATCCCTGTCGTTCGAGATATTCTCGATCAGCCCCTTGAAGCTGCCCACATGGCTGACATCCATGGTGCCATGAGTCCCCAGGAAACGAAAACCCTTGCCGTCGGTGACACCCAGCCGATCAGCCACCACTTTGGCAACCCGGCCGGAATAATTGGCGGAGATTTCCTCCAGCACATGCACCATGCCCAGGACCGCCCAGGGACTTTTGCGTTCGGCCACGTAGTAATTGTAGCCAATCATCGCCCGCATTGGCACCGCCGGCTTGCCGCCGGCTATCGCGACCGGGTCTCCGCCCAGGTCGGCTATATCGTCCAGCACCCAGGCCTCGTGGCCCTTTTCTTCATCGATATTATGATAAAGCCCATAACGCAATTCGCGGTGTTCGTCGCTGCAATGGCTCGCGGCGACGGCCATGGTCGGGCAAAAATGCCAGACCACATGATAAAGCTGTTCCAGGAAATTCAAATATTCCTCGCGGTCCATACCGTCGCTCAACAGCCGCTCCACGCCCGGCTGCAGCGTCGCTTCCGCCCTGGCCTCGGCCACCGCCTCCATCAGGCGCGTGTATACCGTTACCTTGCCGGCCTGCCGGCCTGGGTCTTCCTGCATGCCCGCTGACCCTTGCGGTGCGGTTTCTTCGGGTTTTCCTGTACCCCGGTCGGCGCCAGCCAGGGATGACTTCATTTTTACTTCCTCTCTTGAGAATGAAAAGTTGGTTCTGATCGGAGCTTTGGAAAAATTCATGACAGCAGATTTAATGCGCCGACCCCCACCGGTGCGCTGCCTTGTCTTTCTCCCCGACCAACTGTTTTTATCCGGCTCTATGACAGGCGTTCCGTTACCCGTTGAACCAAGGGCATCACGCCCCTCGCGGTCCGGTGCCCGGGATGTGTCAAACCCCAACGACCGGCTTTTTTCACCACCTTTGTCGGCTTTCTTTTCTTCTTCTTCGTTACGTTTCAGCCGGCTCATTTGCGCTTTGGCCAGCCGCCGCATCTTCTTGATATCCCGCTCGTGCAGTTCCATTGCCGTATCCACCCAGCGGTCTCCGATATTCAGCATCTCATCCAGCGAGATATCAAAATTATCGCGGCGCACGCCAAAAATGGCGCGGTGGGCATTGAATCGCTTGTCGTTACGGGAGAGGTAATTATAGAGCGCTGCCTCGCCTTCGCCATCAGGGGCAAGAACGTCGATCAGACCCATTTCATGCAACTGGTCGCCGCGGTAAATGCGCCCCGACAGGATCATTTCCTCGGCCTGCCGCACGCCCAGCCGCCTGTACAGATAGGTATAGGCGCCCATGCCGGGAAACAAGCCAAAGAGAATCTCGGGAAATCCGAACTGGGCGCTCTTCTCGGCAATGATTATGTCGCTGGACAATGCCGACTCCAGCCCGCCGCCCAGCGCGTCTCCCTGAACCAGCGCTATCGATATAATGGGCAGGTCCAGATTGATGTAATTGTCGTAACAAATCTGGATACAGTCGCGGGCATAGGCATCCATGCCAGCGCGGTCCCGTGCCTCCAGCAAGTCAACAAAATGGATCAGATCACCGCCAAGGTTGAAGATATTCTTCTTGTTCGAGCCCCATACCAGATAGCGCAGCGGCGCGTCACCTGCCGCCGTCCGTCCGGCAAAGATGTCGCGGACCATTGACTGGGCGGTCGAGATATCCCGGATCAGGTCGTTGGTGAAGTTGGGACGCAGGCTGTGGTTTTGTATGCACCAGAGAGCGCGATAGCGGCTGTCATATTCCAGCGACAATTCCTGCAATGAATTATCGCCGAGGGCGCCCAGCGCGGTAATTTCCGCGGCATCAATTTGCACCGCACCGTTAACCGGAGCCGCAACCTCCAGGCTGGTGACTTTGCCAATTTTTCCTGCACCCGTCGCGGCGCTGGAAGCCCGGCGCCGGCCATCGCGCACCCCGCCCCGAGGGGAGTCCGGGAAGATCGCCGCCACACTGGGGCTGCCTAATTGAAACCTGGAAAACATTGCCGACGCCTGAATTATTTCGAGTCTTTGTTATTCTATAGTGCCTTAGAGCAGACTCTTATGCCTGATAATCAACTCTTCCTCGTAACCTATTTACATTTTTTTAATTTTGCTAGCCTAAAAATTAAGGATAGACGGCACAAAGCCGCACAATGGCAGATTTTGTAAGCGTTGGGGGTATAGCCACAAAATCTAGGTCATTTATCAGGACTTCAGGCAGCGACCCCGGGTTATTTCATGTCCTTTATCGTGATCGTCGATGACAGGGTCACCAATCGCCGCATCTGGGCGCAATTGGCGGCGGCTGTCGAGCCCGACGCCCAGGTCGAGACTTTCCCCGATCCGGTATCGGCGTTGGCGCGCCTGAAAGAAGCGACGCCCGATCTGATCATTACCGATTTCAAGATGCCGGAGATGGACGGCGCCGAGTTTATCCGCCGGATTCGCAAACTGCCCAAGGCCGAAGATGTTCCGATTATCGTTGTCTCCGTCTACGAAGACCGCGAATTTCGCTACCAGGCGCTGGAGGCCGGCGCCACCGATTTTCTGATGAGCCCGGTCGACCATTACGAATTCAGAACCCGAGTCCGCAATCTGCTGATTTTGCGCCGCCAGCAACAGATGCTGCGTCAACGCGCGGTCAGGCTGGAAGGCGAGCTGGCCACGGAGACCCGCAAGCACAGCGAAGCCATGCGCCAAAGCCGGGCCCGGCTGGTGGCGGTAATCGATACTATCCCGGCGCTGGTCTATGCCTCGGCCGCCGGAGGTAAATGCCTTTTCATGAACGAGTACGCCGCCACCTTTTTCCGGCTGGATGCCCACGAGGCAGTGGGCAAAAATCTCAGCGAACTGTTCGATTCCGAAAAAGCCGCGATCGACCGGATCAAGGACGAGGAAATCCTCGACGGCACCACCGAGACCACTGCCTACGAGGAAACGGGGCGCAGCGTAATGGGTACCGCGAAGACCTTCTTCACGATCAAGTCACCGCTGATCGATCCCGAAACCCACGAGCGCAACGTGTTGACCGTATCGCTGGACATAACCCAGCGCAAAATCATGGAAGACGAACTCAAGGAGGCGATGGCACTGTCCGAGCAGGCCAGCATGGCGAAGACGGAATTTCTGGCCAATATGAGCCACGAGCTGCGCACGCCATTGAATGCGATTATCGGATTTTCCGATATGATGTCGCACGAACGGCTGGGGCCCATCGGCACGCCGCGCTATCTGGAATATGCCAGCGATATAGGCGACAGCGCTAAACATCTGCTGAATATTATCAGCGATATTCTGGACCTGGCCCGCATCGAGGAAGGGCGCCTGAGCCTGGACGAAGGCGAAATCGATATTCGCGAAACAATGCTGCAGATTGAGCGCATGATGCAGCCCGAGGCGGTGACTAACGAAGTCGCATTGAAAACCATTTTACCGGATTCCCTGCCCGGCATGACCGGCGACGCTCGCAAAATTCGCCAGATACTGATCAACGTAATCGCGAACGCCCTGAAATATTCACAGCCCGGCGGGGAAGTGACCATGCGGGCCGCCGTTTCACCGGATAATGCCATCGAGATTTCTGTTGAGGACAGCGGTATCGGCATGACCGCCGAACAGATCGGCGTGGCGAAAACCCGTTTCGGACAGGTCTTCGATCATCATGAATCGAAAAAATACCAGGGTGCGGGGCTGGGCCTGCCGCTGGCCATCGGGCTGGCCGAGTTGCACGGTGGCACGGTGCATGTGGCAAGCGAGATAGATCGCGGCACAAAAATTACCATCTCCTTCCCCGCCAGCCGCACGCTGAAACATACCCAAGCCAAAAAAGTAGCAACGGGGTCAAACGCAAATGAGTAAACCTGGTGGCATAAGCCAGTTGCTGGCTGACCAGACGCCCGGCTCCAGGCAGAGCCAGACGCCGCGCTCTGGGCCACGGTCGGGCCCCCGGTCCGGGCCAAGAATTCGCGCCTTCAGGCTGCTTCAGAAGCTGCAGCGGCGCTGGTCCCTGGTGCGCACCAGGCACCAGAATGAATTGGGCCAGATATCAGTGCGCCTGGCGATTGGTGCGATCATCGGCATTTATATTTCCACCGTGGTCCTCAGGCATGGCATCGACGCACCGCTGGTATTGGGCATACTGATTGTGTATGCGGCGACGCTTTCGCTGGCCTTTGCGCTGTTGCTGCATCTTCTGTGGACGGGCAGCGATTCAAAGCTGCGGCGCAATCTGGCGGTCGTTCTGGATATCGGGTCTCTGTCGTTGTTCCTTTATTTCGGCGAGACCCGCACGGCTCCCTTTTTCCCGGTCTATCTGTGGATCACGCTTGCCTCGGGCTTCCGCTTCGGCGAGAGGACTCTGGTCTGGGCTGCGGGGCTCAGCCTTATCTCCTTCGCGGCGGTAACCGCTGCAACACCCTTCTGGCAGGAACAATTGAGCCTGGCGATCGGCATCATGGTGGCGCTGGTCACCATGCCTGCCTATGTCTATCATCTGCTGAAAAGGCTGACCGAAACGCGCGCCCAGGCCGAACAGGCTAACGAGGCGAAGGGCCGGTTTCTGGCCACCATGAGCCATGAAATACGCACGCCCCTGAACGCCATCACCGGGCTGACCGATGTTCTGCGGGCCTCGCGCCTGAACGCCGAGCAACGCCAGATGGTGCGCTCAATAGGCATGTCCGCCAGCTCGTTGCTGATCCTGATGGCCGACATTCTGAACTTCTCGAAGATCGAGGCCGGGGGCATTCAACGAAAAATCGAATCCTTCAGCCTGTATGAATTGATGGCTTCGATCGACGCTATCATCGCCACGCAGGCCCGCATGAAGGGCCTCTCCTTTTCGCTGACCATGCAGCCTGGCGTGCCGCCGTTACTGAAAGGCGACCACCAGCATTTGCACGAAGTGCTGGTCAATGTGGGGGCCAACGCTGTCAAATATACGAACAGCGGCAGCATCAATTTCTCGGTGGCGCGCGAAGACGGTGGCGGCAGCCTGGCACGGCTGGTCTTCACTATCTCGGATACCGGCATTGGCATCGCGCCCGCTCAGCGCAGCCACATATTTGAAAGTTTCACCCAGGTAGACAGCACCAATACCGGTGCCGAGCGCGGTGTCGGCCTGGGGCTGGCCATCTGCAAGCGCCTGGTCAAGATCATGGGCGGCCGCATCGAAGTCGAAAGCGAAGAAGATCAAGGTTCCACCTTTACGATTTCGGTTCCCTTTGAAGTGGAAAGCGCCGTCTCGGATGCCGCCGATATCAGCCTGGAGAACGCCAGCGTCATCTGCCTTGGGCTGGAAAAGGATATTATCCCTGCGATCAAGGCGCGCGGCGTGGTGCTCGCCGATCATCAGGACGTGAAAAACTTTGCCGAATTGAACCGGGCGACCGCCATGCGGATGCGCGAAGGCAGCAGCCGGCCCATCGTCTTTGTCAGCGCCGAGGCGCTGAAAGAGGCCGGTCTGCAGGAAAATCTCGCCAATTATAAAGAGACCTTCTCCTTCCTGCCCGTCGTCATACTGATTGAACCCCAGGCGCGCGCCGCCCTGCATGGCCTGCGCGGTCTCCATACCGACGCCGACATGGTGGTGAGCGGACACAAGGTCAATCCGTTGATCAACGCGCTGGCTTATGCTTCGGCACTCAGCAACGATACCGTGCAGGTCTATGGCGCCGAGGTCCGCCAGGCGCCCGCCGGCGAATTGTCGCTGACCGGTCTGCATATCCTGGTCGCCGAAGACAACCGCGTAAATCGCACCGTTGCGGCCAAGATACTGGGCGCGCTGGGCCATGAGGTCAGCCTGGTGGAGGATGGCGAAAAGGCCCTGGATGCCTTGCGCGAGCATAATTTCGATCTGGTTTTCATGGATGTGAATATGCCGGTGCTCGATGGCATAGAGGCGACGCAGCTTTTACGTTACGCCGAAATGGGCAACGAACACACACCGGTCATTGCGCTGACGGCGGACGCCACGCCCGAGGCACGAGAGCGCTGTCTTGCCGCAGGCATGGACGACGTGGTGCACAAACCGGTGTCGAAGGCCAGCCTGGACTATGTGATCGGGCGCCTTGCCGCAATACGGCCGGAGTTCGCAGATAAATCCAGGGCAAGGGCGGGCGCGGCAGGTGACGGGACAGCAGAAGCCGAGGCGGCCGGCGTGGAGGGTTCCGAAATCGCTACCCATCCGCGCTTCCAGAATGCCCGGCCGGCGATCCTCGACCTGGAGAAGCTGGAGGAACTCAAGGAGCTGGACGAAAGCGGCGCCTTCCTTGCCGATGTCGCAAGCGAGTTCATCGAGGACGCAGCGTCGCTGGTCGAGAGCTTCCATCCGGCCGTGGCATCGGGCGATATAGCCCTCTTCCTCGACATCAATCATGCGCTCAGAAGCTGTGCCGCCAATGTTGGCGCCTTGCGAATTTTCCAGCGTTGCGACAGCAACCGGAAATTCACCGCGAGCGACCTGAAGAAGGACGGCCCGGCCTTTATTGAGGACCTTGAGAAGGATCTGATGGTCACCGCCGAGGAGTTGCAGCGCACAATCGGCAGGCCGCTGGTGCCCGCATCCAAGGCGAAATAGGGCTTGCGATAGCGCATGCCCGAACCGCTCCGCCCGGAATTCCCGTCGTATCCCGCGGTATTCTCCGCTATAAGCTCACGCCATGAGCGACTTTTCCGACAAGACCTTACCCAAAGACAGCGAGCGCCTTGACGCCGAGCGTTTTCGCACCGCGCTGGGCATATTCCCCACCGGGGTGACCATTGTCACGACCCGCGACGGCGACGGCGAAGCTATCGGGCTGACCGTCAGTTCCTTCAACTCGGTGTCCATGGACCCGCCGCTGATCCTGTGGTCGATCATGCGGGCCTCGCCAAACCTGGCATTATTCGAGGCCGCCGAACATTTCGCGGTGAACGTGCTGGCCGACGACCAGGCGGAGATTTCCAATCGTTTCGCCTCGCCCGTCGCCGACCGCTTTGCCGGGCTTGATGTAACCAATGGCGTCGGCGGCGTGCCGCTGATCGGCGGTTCCGCGGCGCAATTCGAATGCGCTACCTGGAGCCAGGTGGACGGCGGCGATCATCTTATTGTCGTCGGGCGGGTGCTGCGTTTTCACGCCAGCGACCGCAACCCGCTGATTTTCGCCAAGGGGCGTTACGAAACGCTTGGCCCCGAGCGCGACCTGGCCGTAAGCGACGACGTCTGGACCGTGAAGAAGGGCTGACACCCCGGTCAACCAATCCCGCACCCCTGAAACCCGCACAGCGAATTCTGGATACAAAATCCTGGATACAAAATCCTGGACCCCGGGCCCGGAACCAGTGGCAGCGCCTGGTTCGTTTTGTTGACATTCACACCTATTTGATGTTATTATTGCAACATCACACCATTTTGGTTCTTTTTGCCCCTCCCCGCTCTTTCAGGATATCCCTCATGCTTACACCCAAGCTCAGCTATACCGGCCTGATGACCACATTGCCCAAGGTCACCAAAACCGCAGAGGCGCAGGAAATGCGCGTGGCCCTGTCACAGCCGACAAGCGGCAGACGCCTCATCCAGACTCTCGCGCAACAACAAGCGACATTGCTCAGGAAATTGATCAAAGTCGGGACGGTTGGCTATGCCAACGACCCGAAATCAAGAAGAACTCTTCTGGTCGAGGACAAGACGGGAATTCGCGTGCTGGGCCTTGATGGCAAGGATATCCCGCGGCCAATTCCGGTTACCTACAAGACCGTGGCATTTTCGCTGGCGAATTTCGTCACCATGCTCGCGACACCCGAATTTGAGGACTTGATACGTCACATGTATCTGGATTCAGCCGGCAACGTTACCATCGGCATTGGCCATTTGATAAGAGACGCTGGCACTGCCGTGGCGCTTCATAACAGTGGCTCGTTCACCTTCGCGCGCCTAATGGGCGGCCGTCGCGCAACGGATGCGGAAGTGATCGCGGATTACAATACCGTAATAAATGCGGAAGGAAGTAATAAGAAGGCTCGTGCATTCGCGAGTATCACAGCACTGAGAGTCGTGGATAGCGAAGTTCGCGCGCTTGCCCTCATTGCCGCCACATCGCGCTTTAACAAATTTATGCAATCCGGACGCCATCCGGATTTCAATACCTACCCGATCGAGGTGCAGATGGTGATCATCGATATGGTTTACAATCTGGGCCAGAGCGGATTTTTCTCCAAGTTCCCCAACTTCGAGAAGGCGGTGAAACATCGTGACTGGCATACCGCCAAAGCGGAATCTTCGCGCACGAGCGAGGGAAAGCCGTTGGTAGCTCGCAACAACGCTACCGCCACACTGCTACAGGCAGCAGCAAGGAAATCCAGCGAGCGCTATTTCATCAGCACTGACCCGAAGATAGCGAAATTGGTCAAGATCGTGACGCCGTCTGGCACCCTGATGTTGATCAAAGCGCCATAGGCAAGTCCAGAGGGAAACAAAAGGCATGCACAGTGATTATTTGGCTGCCCGGTCAAAAAAACGGGCCCAACTCATGCTATCCCAGTGGTACAGCAGTTCACCGCTTCGCAAAATATCGCAATTGTCGTGAGGAAAACCCTCGTCCGCGCGCGCAGACCACTCCAAAATTCGCCTCCACATATTGTCGGGATCATGGTCTTTGAAGAAGTGCTCATTGGCCGCAGGAATGCTGCAGTAATGGTAGGTAATATAGTCGTACGTGCGACCGGTCAGCTCATCAGCATCAACGTATTCCAAAACCACCAGAGCGCTGGTCTTGAGAGTCCAGATATCATTTCCCAACCCCCACAGGCGAACAATGACACGTTTGCCAAAATCACGGATTACCTGGTATCGCTCCACGGTAAATCCACCGGATGGCTCCGAAAGTGTAATATTGCCGCCAGGATCAATATAGAGGATGTTGTCTGCCGCGCCTTTTGACATCGGCTCCCACCGCCCATAGAAACGCTCGTCCTGCTGCGCCAACGCGGGGGCAAAGAACGCGCCGGAGAGGAGCAAAGCCAAGGCTATGAATGGTTGAAATCGCATGGGGATATTCTAGCGGCGAGGGACAGGCCAGGCGAGCGCTATTTCATCAGCACTGATCCGAGAGACGCGAGCAAACGCATGAATGTGGCGATCAAGTCGGACGGAAGCCTGGAATTGAGAGAGACCGCAGGAACGCCCTGACCAAAACAACCGGGAGGCGGCAATCAACGAAAGTCATTTGACATTGAATGACCGGCGCGCATTCAACGAACATACAGTGCAGAGCTCCAACCTTCGCCGAAGTCGCGGCCTTTCGGGACATTGCATCTGTTATAGGGAAAGCCCTCGTCGGAGCGTCTGCCCCATTCAAGAATGCGCTCCCAGATGGCGACGGGGTCCGCGTCCTGGAAAACAAATTCATCGTGCTGCGGCAGAGAACAATTATATACAATAAGGTTGGGCTCGGTCTGGCCAATGCTGCGGTACGGATCGGCCACATCGAAAATCACCAGTTGGTCCTCTGTGGAAAAAAAGATGTCGTCTGTGGGCCACACCGGATCCTTCCGCAAGTTCCACATGCGCACCACCATGCGACCCTCGAATTTCTTAATGATTTCGAACCTGTACACATCAAACTGGTCCTTATCATATGCGCGGGTCCAATATCCGGGCTCAAGCCACAGGACTCCGGCTCCGGCGGAAGTGGAGTAAGCTTCCCACCGCCCGTAAAGACCCTCGGTATTCTGCGCCAACGCGGGAGCAAAGAATGCACCGGAGATGAGCAGCATCAGAGCTATGAAAGGTTGAAATCGCATGGGGATATTCTAGCGGCGGGGGACAGACCAGGCGAGCGCTATTTCATCAGCACCGACCCGAAGAAAGCCAGAAAACTCTAAAGCTCCGGTGCCTGCCAGCCAGATTATATCTCTGGCGGTTGCCAGCCGCCGGTAGCATCCTCGACCGCCTTGGCCAGCGCCAGCGCCGCATCCGCCGCACGAGCTTCATCAAGCGCCTCATCGGCGCGCATGGCGACCACCGCATTAATCGCCGGGCTTGTCGCTTCGATCTGTGCGACATGTGCGGCAACCAGTTCTCCGGATGAGAATTTTTTCTCTCGAATGCCGGCGGCCATGTCCCTGGCGGTCAGCGCAATCAGCTCATCGCTCACAATTTTACTCGTCTGTTGTGGCGCCGATAGCGGCACTGATGGCGGAAATATGCCGCAGATCCGTGCCGCAGCAGCCGCCAATGACCTTGATTGACCCCAGCCGCCGCATCAACTCCACGACTTCGCGCGCAAGCTCTTCGGGGTTACCGTCGTCAAGTTCCTCGGCGTTATCCAGTTCCGCGTGGCTCATCTTCGAGGCATTCGGCCTCAGCCCCATGATCCGGCTTGCCCAGGGGGCTTCACCATCCAGCACAGCGGCAAAATGGGTGGGATGTGCGCAGTTGATCATGTAATAGGCCGGGCCACCTCCATCCGCGGCATTGGTCGCCTCATCAACTTCGGTGATAGCCTCGCCCAGGCTTTGCCCGGTGGGCAGGCGACCATCGGTCTCCACCGTGAAAGCCACCACAGCAGGAATACCCGCAGCTCCGGCAGCGCGGACATAGCCGATGGCCTCGTCCGCATAATTCAGAGTCAGGGCGGTGACCATATCGGCTTCAGAATCCCGAAACATATTGATCTGGACTGAATGGTAGTCCTCGGCCTCATCGGCGGTCATGAGCGCGCCGGGCTGATAGCCGTCACCGCGCGGGCCGACCTGTCCGCTGATCACCATCGGTGACCCGGGGGTCTCGAACACGTCGCGGATTTCCGCCATCAGCGCAATCGCCGCCCGGTTCGCTGCCGCTAATTTTTCGCCTTCATAGCCAACTTTGGGGCCATATTCGGGATTGGCCCGCCAAGTCGGAGATTCCAGCACAAAGCCCATGCCGTGCTTCCGCGCCAGGGCCGCGTGCGCGCGATAATAATCGCTGAGGGCCCGCCGTCCTTCTTCGTCGTCGAGCAACGGAAAGGCCGCAAACTCAGGCAGATCGAAGCCCTTGTTGAAAATCAAATCGGTTTCCAGCCCACTGTCGGTGAGGAACATGACCCCTGAATGCGGGCCGGAAAGTTGTGGCAGCTGGCCACGATATTTTGCCATATCACACCTCATTCCCCCTTGATCACCATGCCCGTCGATGTGGCGGTTGCCACGCGCTTGCCCTCTGGGCCAAACATCTCGGCCTTGAGGAAGGCGACACTGCGCCCCAGGCTGATCACCGATGCCGCCGCCTCGAAATGGCCGGGAAAGGAGGGCCGCAAATAGGCCACGTCCAGGTTGGTGGTGGCCAGCGCCTGGTTCGAGCCCAGCTTCGCCAGCACCGCGAAGGCCATGGCGAAATCAAGAATGCCGGCGATAATACCACCCTGGATAACGCCACCGCCATTGAGCCAGCGCGCGCTCAGCTCGGCGGCGATGCGAATTTTTCCGGCCTCGCGATCGAGGCCGATCAGCGTGATCTGGTATTCGTCGGCGATGGGACAGGACGAAATCTTCAGCGGCGCATCGCCGGCCTGAAAGGCCATTTCCGCAAGGAACGCCTGATCCCTGTTCAGTGCCACGCCAGTTTACCCCTCAGGCGGCGTGGCGGCGCGACTGCACCACCCTGAAACGGCTGGCCACATAGGCGGCATCGGACAAGGCCGCATTGGCCGCGGGGTTTGCCCCGGTGCCGTGATAGTCGCTGAAGGCCGCTGTCTGGTTGACGAAGACGCCGCCGGTGAGATTCATGGAGACCGCGACGCCGCCATCCATGGCCACCTCCTCGGCCGCCTCCAGCACCTCTTCGGACGTGCTGTAAACGCCAAAACTCAGCGCGCCCTTGGTCTGGGTCATTTTACGCACCATCTCGAGGCTGGCGGCGGTGTCGGCGGTGGCAATTATGTAAGAGACCGGCCCGAAACATTCCGCCGAGATCAGCTCGGTATCACCGGCATCGGTCTTGATGATCACCGGTGTCTGCACGCGGGCCTCGGCAAAGTCCGGATGCGTCACGGCGCGAGACTTCAATATGGTTTTGCCGGTGGCCTCGGCCGACGCGATCCTCTCCATGGTGGCGTCGGCCTGGATGGCGCCCAGAATTTGCACGGCGCGGGCATCGTCAGCGAGAAATGCCTCGACGCCTTTGGCGATGGCCTCGGCCACCTGGTCAAAGGATTTGTGCCCCTCGTCGGTCTCGATGCCGCCCTTCGGCACGAAGATATCCTGCGTCGTGGTACACATCTGGCCGGAATAGAGGCTGAGGGTGAAGGCCAGGTTGCCGACGAGGCCTTTCATATTGTCCGTGCTGTCGATCACGATGGAATTGACGCCGGACTTTTCAGTGAAAACCAGCGCCTGCCGCGCGTTTTCCTCCAGCCAGTTGCCGAATTCCGAGCCGCCGGTGAAATCGACCAGCCGTATTTCGGGGCGCAAAGCCAGATCGGCGGCAATGGGCGCCTCCAGCGTATCCACGGCCAGGGTGATGACATTGGCATCAAACCCGGCCTCCACCAGCACCTCGCGGATTATGGTGACGCTGATCGCCAGCGGCAATATGGCTTTCGGGTGCGGCTTTACAATGACGCTGTTGCCGGTGGCCAGATCGGCGAAAATGCCGGGATAACTGTTCCAGGTGGGGAAGGTGGCGCAGCCGATGACCAGCCCGATGCCGCGCGGAACAATGTAGAATTTCTTCTCCATGACCAGCGGATCGCGCTTGCCCTGGGGCTTTTCCCAGCGCGCCGTGGCGGGGGTGCGGGTCATCTCGCGCCAGGCATAGGCAACCGCCTCCAGCGCCCGGTCCTGGGCATGTGGTCCGCCAGCCTGAAAGGCCATCATATAGGCCTGCCCGGTGGTATGCATCACCGCATGGGCCATCTCGAACGAGCGGGCATTGATGCGCGCCAACGCCTCCATACAGACACCAACACGGGCCTCGATGCTGGCCCGGCCCCACGCGCGCCCTGCGCTTGTGCTGGCCGCGATCAGCGCGTCAACGTCCGGCGCCGGATAGCTGGTGCCAAGTTCGATGCCGAAGGGCGAGGCCTCATCGCCGATCATATCCCCTGTTGAGGGCTGGTCGATCTCGAAGGCTTTTCCCAGATAAGCCTTGAAAGCCGCCTCGCCGTCTGCCGCGCCGGTCTCGCCGTAAACCTTGGGCGAAGGCATTTCCGGATAGGGGCTCCAGTATTCGCGGGTATCGCTGGCCGAAACCGCCGCCGAGAGGGTGTCCTTGTGGGCATCGAAAAATTTGTCGCTCATGCCATTGTCCTTGTTCCCGCCTGATCCCTGCGGCCATTTCGCCAGAAGATAACGGCCAAAAGATAACGGCCAGAAGATAACGGAAAGAGCCGCGGAACCCAAGGGCGTTAGGCCGGCTGCCCTGCCCGCGCCAATCTGGTTCGTTTATTGACAACATCACCTATTTGGTGTTATTACTGCGATATCACACCTGTCGGGTTTCTCTCGCCCCTCCCCGCTTTTTCAGGATATCCCCTCATGCTCACCCCCAAGCTCAGCTATACCGGCCTGATGACCACATTGCCCAAAGTCGCCAAAACCGCTCAAGCGCAGGAAATGCGCGTGGCGCTGGCGAAAAACGCCAGCGGCAAGGGGTTGATAAATGCCCTGCAGCAACAGCAGGCGATATTCCTCAAGTCACAGAAAAATGCCAAATTGGCCGGCTGGGCGAACGACCCAAACATAAAGGGAGTGTCCTTCTTTGTGCAGAAAGGAACGGGGCTCCGCATCGTCGGGCTGGACGGCCTTCCCGTCAAACAGCCTGTTTCAATCACTTACAAACCTGTGGCATTTTCAATTGGCGCATTTGCCTCCACTCTGGCAACGCCGGACTTCGAAAATCTCTTTAGCCATATGTACCTGGACAGCCAGGGACATGTGACAATCGGGGTCGGCCACTTGATTGCCGATGAAGCCACAGCCGTGGGGCTTCACCCAAACCCCATCCTGTTTCAGTGGCAAGTCGGCAAAGGCAGCGGCCTGGTCACACCCGCCGACATCCGGGCTGATTATCGAAATGTAAAAACTTTCGCTGGCACGCTTGCAGAGGACTTTGAGCCCGCCACGCGTCTGGAAATGTCTCAATCCAACGCTCTTGCTCTGGCTAAAAGTGATATTGCTGTTCGCGTCAACGAAGTGAGGGCCAATAGCGGATACAAGGATTTTGGTACTTTCCCAATCGATGCGCAAAAGGCCATCGCCGATATGGTGTTTACGTTGGGGTCGCCGGTGTTCCTTGGATATATCAATTTCAAGAACGCTGTCAGGCACCGCGATTGGAAAACTGCCGCTGCGGAATCATCTCGTGGTGGCGTCCATCAACCTCGAAATGACACAATCATCAAATGGCTTGAAAATGCCGCCACCGCCGAACCCTATTTTATCAGCACCGACCCGAAAAACGCGAGCAAACGCCTGAACGTGATGATCAAGCCCGATGGCAGCCTGATTTTGAAAGAGGGAAAGGCGACACCCTGAGCTTAGAGATCAAACTTTGGCCCGTGAATTTATTCAGTGCCCGCATCGGAGGTGATTTTTTGCCACCAACTCATGCCGCTCCAATTCCCCGAAAACTCACCGTCCTCCGTAATCTTACACCAGTCGTAGGAGGCGTCCGCCATGCCTGTCGTTAAATTACGCGCACGCCGCCAAATATTCTCCGGATTGAAATCCTGAAAAATAAATTTCCTGGCGGGGACACTGTAACAGGATTTAAATGAAAGAATCCGGTACCAGTATTTGGTATTTTTATCCCGATCATAAACTTCGAGCATGATAAGGTCGTTTTTTTCCGGCACTGAAGGATCGCTTTGCGCGTTCCAAATTCGTACGATAATGCGCGGGCCAAAATCTTTGATGACCTGAAATCTGCGAACCGACCAATCTTCCCCGCTTACCCCCATTATATTAAAATAGCCGTCGGCCTCGATCCACACTGTGGACCCAATCGCCGAAGTCGAGGCCGGCTCCCACCGCCCGTAAAAGCGCTCGTCCTCTTGCGCCGCCACCGGGCCGGCGAACGCGCCCGAGATTACCAGCGCCAAGGCTATGAATGGTTGAAATCGCATGGGGATATTCTAGCGGCGGCGGACAGGCCAGGCGAGCGCTAATTCATCAGTACCGACCCGAAAAACGCGAGCAAACGCCTGAACGTGACGATCAAACCCGATGGCAGCCTGATTTTGAAGGAGGGAAAGGCGACACCCTGAATATCCAGCAAGAGCGCTAACCTGAGAATTTATTCAGCGCCTGCATCATAGACAATTTTCTGCCACCAACTCATGCCGCCCCAATTCCCCGAAAACTCACCGTCCTCCGTAATCTCACACCAGTCGTAGGAGGCGTCCGCCATGCCTGCCGTCAAATTACGCGCACGCCGCCAGATTTTCTCTGGATTAAAATCCTGAAATATAAATTTCCTGGCGGGGACACTGTAACAAAAATCGTAGGAAAGAAACCGGTACCAGTATTTGGTATTCTTATCCCGATCTAAAATCTCAAGAACGACAAGATTGTTATTCTCGGGTATAGAAGGATCATCTCGGGCGTCCCAGATACGGACGACAATACGCGGGCCAAAGTCCTTTATGACTCTGTATCGTTCAACCAGCCAGCCACTGTTATTCGCTCCCAGAATGTCTAAATATCCATTCCTGTCTATCCAAACTATAGAGTCCATTGCCGGTCTTGAGGCCGGCTCCCATCGCCCGTAAAAGCGCTCGTCCTCTTGCGCCGCCGCCGGGCCCGCGAACGCACCGGAGATGAGCAGCATCAGAGCTATGAATGGTTGAAATCGCATGGGGATATTCTAGCGACGAGGGACAGGCCAGGCGAGCGCTAATTCATCAGCACCAACCCGAAAAACGCGGGCAAACGCCTGAACGTGACGATCAAGCCTGACGGAAAACTGATACTGATAGAAGGAAAAGCGACGCCCTGAGTGGCCGGCTATCTGGACCAGACCATCCAACCCCAGCCTTCGCCTTCAATCTTGCCCTCCCGAATACGACATTCCCGCCCCGGATCAGCCTTATCAGATATTGCCGACCATTCCACGATGCGCCGCCAGATTTCATCGACACCCGGATCACCGGAAAAAACCGGTCTACAGACGGGCCGCTACAATAGTAATAGCGTAAGAAGTAATGGCGTAAGTAAAGGCGGTCAATGATTTCCGGATCAAAGCTATCATCCAATTCAAGGACGACCAAGGTATCGTTTTGCTGCTCCACCGGATGTTCCGCCAGTGACCAAAGCCGCACCACGACGCGCTTGCCGAAATCACGGATCACTACGTATCGTTCTACGGTAGTTTCGCCGGTGGGCGGGATAAATGAAATGATGCCGCCGGGCTCAAGCGAAAGTAGGTTATTCCCGGTTCCCCCCGAATAAGGCCACCAGTCCCCATAAAAGCGCTCGTCCTCTTGCGCCGCCACCGGGCCGGCGAACACGCCGGAGATTACCAGCGCCAAGGCTATGAATGGTTGAAATCGCATGGGGATATTCTAGCGACGAGAGACAGACCAGGCGAGCGCTAATTCCGAGGCAAGTGCGCCCCGCCCGACCGGCTTATCTGAAATCCCAGTGCCAGGCGCCGCCCGACTTGCTGAAGCCCGTGCAGACATAGGGAAAGGGGCCGTCGCTATAGAGATCCTGGCGGGTCAGCGGCCATGCGCCGGTGCAGTCTTCCTCGCTGCAGAAGCAGACCTTGGCATGCGCGTCCGGCGTCGCCTCATCCGGTCTCAGGTCGGTCAACACCGTCACCTGGCGGCGCAAATGCAGCGGCGTCAATTGCTGAAAGCGCGAACCGGGGCCGAAGAACAGATCGTAATAGGCGCTGGTCGTGGGCAGGTCGCCCGATGCGGCTTCACCTGCGGCTTGTCCCTCAAGCGACAAAACCGCTTCCGCGTCTTTGGCCAGCACCGCCATCAACCAGTCCCGTGAAAGCGAGACCAGTGCGTCATGGTCTGGCCAGGCGGCGTCCATGATCCGGTAGTCGGCCAGCGCCGGGCGCAAGGCGTCATGCCCCAGCCGCTGCCAGGGCGGCGACAGCCATTCCTCGACCTGCACATCCACCAGGGTGCCCTCGCCCGGCACGCCCTGGCATATCTGGAAAGCGCCCTCGGCGCTGAAATTCCGGCAGGCGTCGTCAAAGGTGCCGGTGAGGCGAACAAACGAGCGATTGTATTTTTCGCGCTGCTGCAAAATCTCGGCGGGCAGCATGACGCCGATCCAGGCTTCCTTCCTGTCGGCGGCGAGATCGTCGTCATAGCGGTAATAGGCTTCAAGCGATTCATAAAGGCCGACATTCTCGAACTCGACAATCAGCAAACCGGTGATCTGCACCCGGCTCCCGTCAAATTCCGCATGCCGCGCGCTCAGTTGGGATGGCGTTGGCGTCTTGACGCCGGGTTGCCGCAGGGCACAAGCCTGCAGGCCAAACGCCAAAAGCGCCAACATCGATATTCGGCGAAAATTCTGCCCCGTCATCCGGCGAGCTTAACCCGCGGGGCGCGCCGGGGGAAGATGGAGAAGCTCAACCTGCCTTGACAATGGTGCGACGGCCCACGAACAATTGGTCCATGAGAAACGGGAGCGAAGAGAGGGAGCCATGAGTTTCGAGACAATCCTTTACGAGGAAGCGGAGGGCGTTGCCACCATAACGCTGAACCGCCCGGACAAGCTGAACGCCGTCACCGCCCGGATGCTGGCGGAACTGAAGCAGGCGCTGGCCCGCGCCGCGGCCAACAGCGATATCCGCAGCCTGTTGCTCACCGGCGCCGGGCGCGCGTTTTGTGCCGGCCAGGATTTGAGCGATCGCACAGTCTCGGCCGGCTCGGGCGGTGCGCGCCCGGACCTCTCCAAGAGCCTGAGTGAGGGATATAACCCTTTTATCCTGTCGCTGATCGAACTGGAAATGCCCACCATCTGCGCGGTCAACGGCGTTGCCGCGGGCGCCGGCGCCAATATGGCGCTGGCCTGTGACATTGTTCTGGCCGCCAGGTCGGCCAAATTCCTGCAGGCCTTTGCCAAGATTGGCCTGATCCCGGATTCAGGGGGCAGCTATTTCCTGCCCCGCATGCTGGGCCTGCCACGGGCGCGGGCGCTGGCCATGCTGGCCGAGCCAATCAGCGCCGCCAGGGCCGAGGAATGGGGCCTGATCTGGAAGGCCGTGGATGACGACACGATTTTGCTGGAAGCAACGACCTTGGCGCGGAAGCTGGCCCAGGCGCCAACGCTGGGGCTGGCGCTGACCAAGAAAGCGATGCTCGCGTCCTATGACAACAGTCTGGCCGAGCATCTGGCGCTGGAGGCGGAATATCAAGGCCAAGCGGGCCGCAGCGACGATTATGCCGAAGGAATTTCCGCCTTCATGGAAAAACGCGATCCGGTTTTCAGGGGTAAATAGCCATGGCTGCGCGGAACAGTGACGCCGCCGCGGCGAAGGGCAACCAAAAAGGCATTGAATATGCCTCGCGGGACGAAATCGCGGCGCTGCAACTGGAGCGCATGCGGAAATCACTGGCGCATTCCTACGCGAATGTCGCCCATTACAAACAGGCTTTCGATGCCGCCGGCGTGCATCCCGATGACCTGGAGACCCTTGCCGACCTGGCAAAATTCCCTTTCACCGAAAAGGAAGACCTGCGCCAGAACTATCCCTACGGCATGTTTGCCGTGCCCATGGACCAGGTGGCGCGCATCCACGCCTCGTCCGGCACCACCGGCAAGCCAACCGTGGTCGGCTACACCAAGGGTGATATCCGCATCTGGGCGGAACTGGTCGAACGCTCGATCCGGGCCTCTGGCGGCAGGCCCGGTGATATTGTGCATATCGCCTATGGCTATGGCCTGTTCACCGGCGGGCTGGGCGCCCATTACGGGGCCGAGCAGATGGGCTGCACCGTCATCCCCATTTCCGGCGGCGCCACCGAGCGCCAGGTGCAGTTGATCCAGGATTTCAAGCCCGACATCATCATGTGCACGCCCAGCTACCTGCTGACCATTGCCGATGAATTCACCCGCCAGGGGCTGGACCCGGCCAGGACCAGCCTGCGCATCGGCATTCACGGCGCTGAACCCTGGTCTGAGGCCATGCGCCAGGATATCGAGACCCGCTTCGCCATCGACGCGGTTGATATTTATGGCCTGTCCGAGGTCATGGGGCCGGGGGTGGCCAACGAATGCGTGGAGACCAAGGATGGCCCGCACATCTGGGAGGATCATTTCTATCCCGAGATCGTCGATCCGGTGAGCGGCGAGGTGATGCCCGATGGCGAGGAAGGCGAGCTGGTTTTTACTTCGCTGACCAGGGAAGCGATGCCGGTGATCCGTTACCGCACCCGCGACCTGACCCGCCTGTTGCCCGGCACCGCCCGGTCGATGCGGCGCATGGGGCGCATCCGCGGGCGTTCGGACGACATGATGATCATTCGCGGCGTCAATGTCTTTCCCACCCAGATAGAGGAGCTAATCCTGCAAAACGGTTGCCTGGCGCCCCATTACCAAATCGAAATCCGCCGCCAGGGCAGCATGGACGAATTGACCGTCTGCACCGAAATATTGCCCGAGCACGCGGCCGAGGAACCCCGTGCGGCGGCGGCAAAAGACCTGATCCGTCATATCAAGTCGATGATTGGTATCAGTGTGAAAATCAAAATGCTGGATCCCGGCGGCATCGAACGCTCCCAGGGCAAGGCCAAGCGGGTTATCGATCTGCGCGGGCTTTAGCCTTCCCCCTGCCCCCGGGCACATCGCTTTCAAGCGGGATAAGTGGTACAGATTTGTCTCGATAAAAACAGGCAAGGGGCAGGAAAAGGGAAAAGGTCAATGCAAAGATATATGATCGAGCGGAATATGCCAGGTGTCGGCGGGCTGGGGCCCGACGAGTTGAAGGGCGCCGCGATGACCTCAAACGAGGCGCTGGCCAAGCTGGCGCCGCGCATCAAATGGATTGAATCTTACGTCACTGCGGAAAAGACCTTTTGCGTCTATGAGGCGGAGGACGAGGCGGTGATCCAGGAGCATTCCAAACTCTCTGGCTTTCCCGCCAATGTGATCACCCCGATCGGCGGCATGATCGACCCCTCAACGGGGGGCTAAGCCACTTACACCAGATATTGGAAGGGCCGGTGCATGCACCGGCCCTCCATGTTTGCGCAGACGAGTGGCTATTTCCTCCTGTCCGCCAGCGGCACCATCAGGTGCACATACGGCGTGTCGCGAAACATGATCCAGGGGCCACCAGATTTGAAATCGTCGGAATAAGATTTGTACCCATCTTTACCCGGAATCAGCATCATCAGATGCGCGCCAGGGTCCGGTACACAATTATCCGGCGCATCTGCCAGACAGGGTCCCGGAACGGAATTATCGACCTCCGAGTCACCCATCAACATATAGGCAACACCGACGCTTGAGTAGCTGGGCGCCTCGCCTTTGGACATGGCGCCAAGAAAACCCATCCACACTTCGTCCACGCACCATGGATCGTTGCCCTCGGTTCCCGGATTATCGGGCAGGCAGGTCCAGCCGTTCGAGCCTTCGCGCAGCACATTGCCGTCCCAGTCCTGGACGGAGGCATGATCCGAGATATCCGCCGGACCGGCAGAGGTCGCGCTCTCGATTAAATGACTATCGGCCAGGGCCGGTGCGGAAAACAGAAGAGCAGAGCTCAACAAAACAATAGATAGGCGCATAATTCCCCCTTTGGCCTGCGAGGCCGGTTCAATCTACAGCTACGCGACGCCGATGGCGCATGGCGATCCTACCATGAAATTCGCGCCAAACCGATCTGATCGGTGTCTGTGTCGATTCGCCGCAATTAATTGACCGGGCGGTCGGTTTATTATATATTTGAACCATAAAAGGCTGCGCAACAGGTGCGGCCACAGGTTTTTGCCAGAGACAGGTATTCCAGACGGATAAGCCCTATGTACACCACCGATCTGCGCACGGCGCGCGAGAAGGCCAGCGACGAAGCGAAGGCCGCGAAAAAGAAGGTCGTCGACGACCCCGCCCTGCTGAAAGCCTTTCAGGCCCGCATCGACAATGACGAGGTGATCGAGGCCAAGGACCTGATGCCCGAGGCTTACCGGGCGACCCTGACCCGCCAGATATCGCAGCATGCCCATTCCGAGATTGTCGGGATGCTGCCCGAGGGCAACTGGATAGGCCGGGCGCCGACGCTGCGCCGCAAGCTGATATTGCTGGCCAAGGTGCAGGACGAGGCCGGGCATGGGCTTTACCTGTATTCAGCCGCCGAGACATTGGGCACATCGCGCGCCGAAATGGTCGATCAACTGCTTTACGGCAGTGCCAAATATTCCACCATCTTCAATTATCCGACCATCAACTGGGCCGATATCGGCGCCATTGGATGGCTGGTGGACGGTGCCGCGATCACCAACCAGATACCCCTGCAGCGCTGCTCTTATGGCCCCTATGCCCGGGCCATGGTGCGGGTTTGCAAGGAAGAGAGCTTTCACCAGCGCCAGGGCTATGAGCTGATAACGGTGATGGCGCGGGGCTCGGCGGAACAGCAGGCCATGGCGCAGGACGCGCTGGACCGCTGGTGGTGGCCCAGCCTGATGATGTTCGGCCCGCACGACAGTGATTCAATACACGGCCACCAATCGGCGAAATGGAAGATCAAGCGCTTCTCCAACGACGAACTGCGGCAACGCTTCATTGACGCGACGGTGTCGCAGGCAGAGGCGATCGGGCTGCGCATCCCCGACCCGGAACTGAAGTGGAACGAAAAGACCGAGCATTACGATATCGGCCCCATCGACTGGGAGGAATTCTGGGCGGTGGTCAAGGGCTTTGGCCCTTGTAACCGCGAGCGGCTTGAGGCCCGCCGCCGCGCCCACGAGGAAGGCGCATGGGTGCGCGAGGCAGCCGCCGCCTATGCCCGCAAACAATCAGAAAGGCAAGCCGCGGAATGAATGACAGCATGAACACAGACTGGGAACTGTTTGAAGTTTTCCTGCGCGCCAAGAACGGTTTGAATCACAAGCATGTGGGCAGCGTCCATGCGGCGGATACGACCATGGCCATCGGCGTGGCGCGTGATCTCTATACCCGGCGCAACGAAGGCGAAAGCATCTGGGTGATCGCATCGAAAGACATCACCGCTTCTGACCCCGACAATTCCGACGCCCTGTTCGAGCCCGCCAAGGACAAGATTTATCGCCACCCGACCTTCTACGAGATCACCAAGGAAGTGAAAAACATGTGATGGCTAAAGCGGAAAACAATAAATATTCCAAGACGATACAGAGCGCAGTCGCGGAATATGCGTTGCGGCTGGGTGATAATTCCCTGATTTTGGGCCAGCGGCTGGGCGAATGGACGGGCCACTCGGCGGCCGTTGAAATTGACATGGCGCTGAGCAACATGGCGCTGGACCTGATTGGCCAGGCGCAGCATTTCCTGGGGCTGGCGGGCGAGATGGAAGGCAAGCACCGCGACGCCGACGCGCTGGCCTTCACCCGCGATGCCCACGAATTCAGAAACTTTTGGCTGGTCGAGCAGGCCAACGGCGATTTTGCCCGCACCATCGCCCGGCAGTTCCTGTTTTCCACCTGGCAAAAACCGATGCTTGGCGAGCTTGCCAATTCCACCAACGAGACCCTGGCGGCCGTTGCCGAAAAGGCGGTGAAGGAGGTGTCCTATCACCAGTCATACGCCCGCGATTGGATGCTGCGCCTGGGCGGCGGCACGGAGGAAAGCCACCATCGCCTGCAAAGGGCGCTGGACGACCTGTGGGGCTATACCGGCGAGATGTTTGCCGGCAATGGGGTCGATGACATGCTGGTCGCCGAGGGCATTAGCGTCGACCCGGCGGCACTTGAAAGCGGCTGGACGATAGAGGTGGACGCCGTGCTGGCTGAAGCGGGCCTCACCAAACCCGCGGTTGAACGCATGACCAGCGGCGGCCTTAAGGGTCATCACTCCGAGCATCTGGGGCATCTCCTGGCCGAAATGCAATTCCTGCAGCGCGCCTATCCCGGCCTTGAGTGGTAGGGGCCGTGGCTGAAACCCGCGAAATCGACCGGATTGCCGATCTCTGGGCGCTGTTGGACGGCGTGCCCGACCCGGAAATACCGGTGATCTCGGTCGTCGATCTGGGCATTGTGCGCGACATCCGAGAACAGCCGGACGGCAGCGTGACTGTAATCATTACGCCCACCTATACCGGCTGCCCGGCGACGCTGCTCATTGAGCAGATGATAAGAGAAGCGCTGGAGAGTGATGCCAGCTTACGCTTCACCATCCGCACGGAATTGTCCCCTGCCTGGACCACCGACTGGATCAGCGAAAAGGGCAAACAGGCCCTCAAGGAATACGGCATCGCGCCACCACAGCCCGGAGAGCGTGATGTCCCCTGCCCGCGCTGTGGCACCACCGACGTTGAATGCATCAGCCAATTCGGCTCAACCCCCTGCAAGGCGCTCTATAAATGCCGCCAATGCCTGGAACCTTTCGACCATTTCAAATGTATTTGAGGAAATATGCGTAAATTCAACAGCCTGAAAATTGCCCATATCACCCGTGAAACGCCGGACGCTGTGTCGATCCTTTTCGATCTGCCCGACGAACTGGCCGAGGATTACGCCTATGTGCAGGGCCAGCATGTGACGCTGAAAGCCACGGTGGGCGGCGAAGAGCTGCGCCGCAGTTATTCGGTCTGCTCGGGCGTGCAGGACCAGGAACTGCGGATAGCGGTCAAAAAAATCAAAGACGGGCGCTTTTCCGGCTTCGCCAATGATGTGCTGAAGACCGGCGATGTAATCGAGGTTTTCCCGCCCACCGGCGGGTTCCACACGCCCCTCGACCCGGCACAGGCCAAATCCTATGTGGCCTTCTCGGGCGGCAGCGGCATTACGCCGATAATTTCCCTGATCCGCACAACCCTGCATGTTGAGCCCCGGAGTACCTTCACGCTGGTCTATGGCAACCGGGATGCGCGCTCGGTGATCTTTGCCGAAGCCCTGGGCCGGCTAAAGGACAAATACATGGACCGGTTCGCGCTCTATCACCTCCTGGAGGGCGAGGCGCAGGAGGTCGAGCTGTTCCAGGGTCTGCTGACCCGCGAGAAATGTGACCTGTTGCTTTCAGGCCTGATCCAGCCCGGGACTGTCGATGCCTTTTTCATCTGCGGCCCCGGCCCAATGATGGATGCGGTGGAGGAAAGCCTCAAGGCCAACGGCGTCGACAAGGCAAAAATTCATATGGAGCGCTTCATCAACGCCAGCGAGGCGGGCAACCTGGCGCCGCGCGCCGCGCCAGCAAAAGACGGCGAAAAAGCGGCCCCCACAGCCGAGATTACCGTGGTCATCGACGGCGAACGCACCAGTTTTGAATACCGCGAGGGGCAGAACAGCCTCCTCGCCTCGGCCATCGAAGCCGGGCTGGAGGTACCCTATTCCTGCACCGGCGGGGTCTGTGCCACCTGCCGCGCAAAGGTGCTGGAGGGCAGCGTAGAGATGCGCGAGAATTACGGGCTGGAGCCGGACGAAGTGGAAAAAGGATATGTGCTGACCTGCCAGTCATCGCCCACGACCGCCAAGCTTGTCCTCAGCTACGACGAGTAAGCGAATGGCCCGTACCAAATCACCCGATTATGACGTGCGTCGCAAATTCATTCTCGATCAGGCCGCCGGGCTTTTTGCTGCGCAGGGTTTTCACAGCGCCTCCATCTCGGCCATCGCCAAGGCCTGCAAATCCTCCAAGTCACTGATTTACCACTATTTTCCCTCCAAGGATGACATTTTGTTCGCGGTCATGGCGGAGCATACCGACCTGTTGCTGGAGACCGCGCGGGGGGTGATGGCAGAAAAGATTTCGGCGGCGGCCAAGCTGCGCATCATCTCGCGCGCCTACCTGGATATCTACAAGTCCGCCCAGGCCCGCCATGTGGTGTTGCTGAACGAACTTCGCTCACTGGCCCCCGCCCGGCGCCGCCAGATCGTCAGGCGCGAGCGCGACATCCTGAGCATTTTCGAGGCGCTGATTGCCGGCATCGGTGGCATCGGCGGCAAGCCCATGGCGCGGAAAGAGCTGCGCACGGTTTTGACCAGGCTGTTCATGGGAATGATCAACTGGACCTACACCTGGTACGACCCCAAGGGGCCATTGGACAGCGACGCGGTCTCTGATCTGGCCAGCGAGATTTTCATCACCGGCCTGCAACAGGGCAAATTCGCCTTCCTGCGCGACTGAACACCAGAATTCTTCTTTGGAAAAACCCCATGATTCATGAAACACGCTTGCGGCGGGGCCACCCCTTGTGGCATGGATCAAAACCTTGGGCGCAGCAGACGCGCTTTGCTATGTGTTGAGCGTCACGATTAGCGGGAGCAATAAGAATGAAACGATTTGCCACAGCCATGCTGGCCCTTGTTCTGGGAATTGCCTTGACGGCGACGGCGACAGCGGCGGAACTGGTCAGGAAACAAAGCGCTTATCCGGTGGCAGAGACGCTGGACAGGCTGGCGGCGATCCTCACCGAGCGCGGCGTCACCGTGGGCCTGCGCATTGATCATGCTGGCGCGGCGGAGGGCATCGGTGCAAATCTACCGGCGACGCAATTGCTGCTCTTCGGCAACCCGGCGCTGGGCACACCGCTGATGCAGGAGGCCCGCGAAATCGCCATCGACCTGCCGATGAAGGCGCTGGCCTGGGAAGACGATGACGGCGTCTGGTTGGGCTATATTGCCCCCGCCGACCTGGCGGCGCGCTGGGGCATCGACCCCGAGCATCCGGCAATTCAGAAAATGACCGCTGCGCTGGAGGCGACGACAAACCTGGCGACCATACCCGACGCGGTGAATAACCCGCCCAAGGGCGCGCGCACCATTTTTACCGGGCTGCGCTATATAGACCTGAAACCGGGCAGCGGGCGGCCGCCCGCCGACGAACAACGCATTGTTCGCACCCTGACCGACGCCTGGCAGGCCGATGGCAAGCAGGTCTCAAACGCAATTCTCGACGGACTGGACACCAACCAAGTGTTCGAGCTGCGCCGGCAGTTGCCGATCCTGGCCAAGGCGCTGGAGAGCACCCCGGTGGGCGGCAAGCGCCGCTGGTGGATATCGAAAGACCTGATCCCCGAGAACCCGATTCTCGGCTCCTTCGACCATATGATCGATATTGAAGTGGTCGATATCGTTGATCCCCTGCCCGCGCCCGCCGACGTTCGGGCCATTCCCAGCGACGCCACGGTCAGCGAGAACGGTATCGGCTACAAGGTGCTGGTGGCGGGCGACGGCGCGCATCCCACCCTCAGCGATGATATTGAGGTGCATTATTCGGGCTGGCAGACCAACGGCCATATGTTTGACTCGTCAAGGCTACGCATGCGCACCAACACTTTCCCGCTGGGCAAGCTGATACAGGGCTGGCAGGAGACGATCCCGCTGATGCAGGTGGGCGAGCGGGCGCGCATCTGGATTCCCGGCGCCCTGGCTTATGACAACCGCGAAGACCGCCCCTTCGCCCCCAAGGGCATGCTGGTCTTCGACGTGGAACTGGTATCGATCAACGGAGGGAAATAGTTCCCCCTCTCCAGTTGTCACTCCGGGCTACCCATTTTCGTCACTCGCCGACCCTCTTTGCGTGATGCGCCTTGGCGGCGAGTCCAGCTTTCTGTTGGCACCATGTAGAAAAGCAAGACTGGATTCGCCGATCAAGTCGGCGAATGACGATAGAGTTAAAAAGTGTGAGAGCGTAGATCGACTTCGCGCAGCGTTAATCTCTCGGGATGAGTTCCAGGATCACCTTGCCCAGGGCCTGGCGCGAGGTTATACGCTCGAAGGCGGCCTCATAGTCGCGGAACTCGAAGACATCCGCGACCAGCGGCTTGATCTTGCCCTCCTTGAACATTTTCATCATCGCGGCAACATTTTTGACCTGGGTCTTGGGCTCGCGCCGCGCCCATGAGCCCCAAAAGACGCCGACGATATGGCATTCCTTGAGCAGCACCAGATTCAAAGGGATGCGCGGAATATCGCCCGCTGCAAAGCCGATTACCAGAAAGCGCCCGCCGGCACCGAGACAGCGCAACGCCGGGTCGGAGAGTTCGCCGCCAACCGGGTCATAGACCACGTCAACACCACCGGGCCCGGCAAGTTCCTTGACCCGTAATTTGAGGTCCTCTTCCGAATAATTCACCGTCATGCTGGCGCCCGCGGCTTTGGCGACCGCCAGCTTTTCATCGGTGCTGGCCGCTGCAATTACCGTCGCGCCCATGGCGCTAGCCAGCTCAACCGCCGCCAGGCCAACGCCCCCCGCTGCGCCCAGCACCAAGAGCGTGTCGCCTTCTTTGAGACCGGCGCATTGCTTCAGCGCGTGATACGCGGTGCCATAGGTCACCGACATTCCGGCACCGGTGCGATATTCCATTTCGTCGGGCATGGCGGTCACCGCCGCCGCCGGCACCACCACCTTCTCGGCGAAAGCCCCGGTCAGCATGGTCGCAATCACCCGGTCACCAACGGCAAAGCCCTTCACGCCCTCGCCCAGGCAAGCAACCACGCCGGATGCCTCACCGCCCGGAATATAAGGATGATCCGGCGCGAACTGATATTTCCCCGAAATCATAAGCGTATCGGGAAAGTTCAGCCCGGCGGCATGAACATCGAGCAACACCTGGCCTTTTCCGGCTGCCGGGTCATCGACCTCTTCAATGGCCAGTTTGTCGGCGAGGCCGGCTTCCTTGCATAGTAACGCTTTCATTATACCACCTCGAACAGGCCAGCCGCGCCCTGGCCGCCACCGACACACATGGTTACCACAACAAACTTCGCGCCGCGCCGTTTGCCCTCGATCAACGCATGGCCCACCATGCGCGCGCCCGACATGCCGTATGGATGGCCGACGGAAATGGCACCGCCGTTCACGTTCAGCAGCGCGTCGGGAATGCCCAGCTTGTCGCGGCAATAGACCACCTGCACCGCAAAAGCTTCGTTGAGTTCCCACAGGCCAATATCGTCGATTTTCAGGTTATGGCGGTCCAGCAGCATGGGCACCGCCACGGCCGGGCCAACGCCCATCTCGTCGGGCGCGACACCGGCCACCGCGACGCCGCGATAAATGCCCAGCGGCTGAAGCCCTCTCTTTTCAGCCTCTTTCGCCTCCATCAGCACCGCCGCCGAGGCGCCATCGGAAAGTTGACTGGCGTTGCCCGCCGTGACCGTACCGCCGATCACCGGTTTCAGGCCCGCCAATCCTTCCAGCGTGGTTCCCGGGCGGTTGCCCTCGTCCTTTTCCAGGGTCACGTCATGGAAAGAAATCTCTTTGCTCTCCTTGTCCATGACCCCCTGTGACGACGCCAGCGGCACGATCTCGTCATCGAAATATCCAGCCTCTTGCGCGGCGGCGGTGCGGGTCTGGCTGGACAGCGCATATTCGTCCTGCGTCTCGCGGGAGATGTTATAGCGTTCAGCGACCACTTCGGCGGTCTGCAGCATGGGCATATAAGCGTGCTCGCTGGCCGCCAGCACGCCTTTGTTGACCAACCGGTCGCGATTCATCTTGTCGTTCTGCACCAGGCTGATGGATTCCACGCCGCCGCCAACCGCACAAGTCACCCCGTCAACAATGATCTGGCGCGCCGCAATGGCGATGGCCATCAGACCCGAAGAGCATTGCCGGTCGATGGTCATGCCCGGCACGCTGACCGGGCAGCCGGCGGCCAGCGCCGAGAGCCGCGCTGTATTCCCCGCAGTGGTGCCCTGATGCATGGCGCAGCCGAGAATTACGTCCTCCACCTCGCCGGGGTCAATGCCGGCGCGCGCTATGGCATGGCGGATTACATGCGAAGCCATGTCCGGCCCCTCGGTGTTATTGAAGGCGCCGCGATAGGCCTTGCCGATGGGGGTGCGGGCTGTTGAAACGATGACCGCTTCTCTCATGGTTTATGCTCCGTTTTCTTCACCCTGTTCCGTAAAAAACAACATGAGACTTTCAACAACCAGCGCCGGCTTGTCCGCCCCCTTGATCTCGATGGTTATCTCGTTGGTCAGCAGATAGCGCCCGGCCCCCTTGGGCGTAACGTCCAGCACCCTGACGCGCGAGCGTATTTCGCTGCCCGCCGGCACGGGGGCAAGAAAGCGCAGCTTGTTGAGGCCGTAATTGACGGTCATCGCCAGATTCTCGGGGATCAGCGCGCAGCTGGCCGCCATGTGGGGCAGCATGGAAAGGCTCAGGAAACCATGCGCGATAGTGCCGCCGAAGGGCGTCTGGGCGGCCTTTTCCTGGTCCACATGAATGAATTGATGATCCAGCGTCGCATCGGCAAAGGCGTTGATACGGTCCTGGTCCAGCGTCACCCAGTCCGATGTGCCGATTTCCTGGCCAATATAATCCTTGAGCGCCTCGGCGGGCACAAATTTCCGCACAGACCCGTCTCCCTCAATTCAATACGCGCGCAGCTTAGAACATCTTCGGCCCAACAGAACAAAAAAGAGCGGCGCCACCCGCGTTTGGCAGCGCCGCCCTGAAACATTGGGCCCTGTCAGACCTGGATCAGAAGAACCGCGCAACCTGGATCCCGATGGTGCGGGGCCTGACCGTGATAAAGGCCAGCGGATCCTGGAAGGAATTGATGGCATCAATCTGGGCGCGCTGGTCGCTCGCGTTCTTGATAAAGCCGGTCAACGTCCATTGCTCGTTGGACACCGAAGCCGACAGGTTGATCAATGTGTACGAACGCAGATCAACATTCACCGGACTGGTGGGGTTGATCTGGTTCTTGGTGCTGCCGCGAAAAACCAGGTCCATCCGGAAAGTCCCGTTCAGGTTTTCCCCAAGCGGCGTGAAATATTGCACCGAGGCCACCGCTTGAAAATCAGGCACGTTCGGCAACGCATCCCCATCCCGTCCCGCGTTGGGATCAAAGTTGGGGTTCGCCGGGTCGGCCAGCGGCTGGTCCTCGGTCAGCCGGGCATCCTGCCAGGAGGCCCCGAGGAAGATATCAAAATGCTCATTGGGCCGGTAATTCAGCTCAAGTTCGATACCATCGATCGAAGCGGTTCCGGCATTGGCGATGAAGGGGAAGGCACCGGACGCATCGACGCTTTCCACCTGCATATTTTTCCAACGGATCAGGTAGATGGCGCCGTTGAACGTCAACCGGTTGTCCAGCCATGATGTCTTCCAGCCGAATTCGTAATTCCACAGGGAATCGGCAGCGAAACCGTCCGGGATGGGCGCCCCGATGGGGTTGATGGCGGCGTCGTTGGTGCCGCCGATACGATAGCCCTCGGCTGCGGTGACATAGACCAAGGCATCATCATTCACCTTGTAGGCGATGTTTACCTTGAGGTTGATGTCATCGTCTTTCTGAACCAGGTCGATCGGCGGGTTAGAGCCCGGCGGAAATCCCCCGAAAGGCTTGGTCTGGCGACCGTCCGAGGCAAAATCAACCTGGAAGTAGCGCAGGCCTACCGTGACAGCAAGCTGCTCGGTGGCCTGATAGGTGACCTCGCCGAAGATGGCCTCTTCATCCACGCTGTCGTTCTTCTCGCGGCCGAAGAATGCCGGGCCGGTACCGGCAAAGAAATCCTCATCGGTGCGGAATTCACCGGCCGGCAGGCCCAGGTTGTTGGTCGCGATCACCTGAACTTCGAAGTTCTTTTTCTCGCGGCTGATCAGTCCGCCGATCACGTAATTGACCTTTTCACCGATGGTCGCGGCCCAACGCAGTTCGGTGGACCAGATGCGACGGCTTTGCGGCTCGAAGGTGGTGGCTGCCACCGGCACGCCGAAGAACAGCAGGATCGGCGTCGAATCAAAGTAGAAATCCACATCCCGCTCGAACCAGTTGGTGGTTGCCAGCAGGCTGCCGGCGTCGGTATCCCACTCGACCTTCGCGCCGAAAAGCTGGATATTTTCGTCCCAGGGACTCTGCGCGAAATCCTGGTTTACCAGATCGCCGGGAGCGAATTCCGGGAAGCCGCCGGCAATAATATTGGCCTCATAGGATGGGTCCAGCACCGGCATATAGCGCGAGCTGCCGCCGACGCTGCGGTTCTGCACCAGCGCCATGGCGCTGATCGTCAGGTCAGCCTGTGGCTCCCAACGAACCATCAGGCGGCCACCCTCGACATTGTTCGAGTTGATGTTGTCGCGGCCAAGCCGGACATTGTCGATGAAGCCGCTGTCATCGGTAATCCAGCCGACGGCACGTACGCCCAGCTTGTCCTCAACCAGGGGCAGGTTCAGGTGGCCGTTGACGCTGTAATTTGACGCGCCGAAGCGGGTATCAGAGATCGTCGCCTCAGCACGGCCCGAGGTCTCGCTCAAATCCGGCTGGTTGGGAATGAAGCGGATGGTGCCCGACATGGAACTGGCGCCATACAGCGTGCCCTGTGGGCCTTTCAGCACTTCAACACGGGCCAGGTCGTGCAGTTCTATATCCGCCTGGCGGCCGCCGCCATCCTGTTTGTTGCGGGCGGTAATAACCGCCTCGTCAAAATAGACGCCGGTGGTCGCGGTGCCGGTGGAATTGACGCCGCGGATGACATATTCCTTGTCGCCCGGTCCCAGGTCCTGAAAGGTCATGCCCGGAATGCGCATGGCAATATCGCCGAATTCAACAGCGCCGAGCGCGTTCAGCTCGTCACCGCCAATTGCCTGCATGGAGATGGGTACATCCTGGATGCTCTGAGCCCCGCGTTTCTGCGCGGTGACGATGATTTCCTCGAGCACCCCGTCGTTGTCCTGGGCCAGCGCGCTGGTGGCCGTGAAGGCCAGACTGGACGCTGTGACGAGCAACATTGCCCGCGCACCCATCCGAAGCCGGCTTTCGCGGCTCATTTTCCTGTTATCGTGGCAGAGTAAGTTTCTCATGGCAGAAGCCTCCCGTTTCAAGTTTCAATAATCCGGTTCTTGGTGCCGGTTTATAAGTTCAGTTCGCGATCCGCTCGCCAAATGCACACAGCCTAGGCCAACAGATCACGGTGGCGAACCAATGCCGCCATCGTCGCGTCGATATCATCCTCGATGTTGTAGAAATGCGGTGAGATGCGCAGGTTCCCGTCTCGGTAAGAAGTGACGATATCCTCGCGCTCCAGCCGCTGGGTCAGTTCCACCATGTCGGTGGATTTCAGGGCAATCATGGCGCCATGGGCGGCGGGGTCGGTGGGCGTGGCCAGGGTAAATCCCTCGTCCAAAGCCCGCTGCTTCACCCGCGCCGTCAGGCCGCGCACATGCGCCTCGATATTCTCCAGGCCGACTTCATGAATGATCTTCAGCCCGGCCAGCGCCGCATAGACATTGGGCACCGGCGGTGTGCCCGCCTCAAAGCGCCGGGCGTCGTCGGCCGGCTCATTGGCCGTGTGGTCCATGGCGAAGATATCTTTTTGCGCGAACCAGCCGGTGGCCAGGGGCTCCAGCTTGCCGATCATGTCCTGGCGCACATAAAGAAAAGCCAGCCCTGCCGAGCCGAGCAGGTATTTCAACACGCCGGCGGCGAGAAAATCCACATCCAGCGTCTGGGGGCTGATCGGGAAAGTGCCCATCGCCTGATAGCTGTCCAGCATGACCATGGCGCCGTGACGCCGCGCCAACGCGACGATGGCCGGAATATCGTTGCGCGCGCCATTTTTGTAGGAAACATGGGTGATAGAAACGATCAGCGTCTCGTCGTCGATCAGGGCCTCAAAATTCTCGATGGGCACGCGTCCGCCCTCACGCGCCGCAATCTCCACCCGCGCGCCACGACGTTTCTGGGCGTGCCAAATCTGGCCGACGGTGGGGAATTCCAGGTCCGACAGGATAACCTTGTTACGCTTGCCGGAAAAATCGAGACTGCTGACCAGCGCGTTAAGCCCCGCCGACAACGAGGCGGTTATGGCTATTTCAGCCGGGGTAGCGCCCAGCAATCGCGCAATGCTGGCGCGCAGTTCCTCGTTTTGACCAACCCAATGGTCCCAATATGACCCCTCACGCTCGCGGTCGGTCAAATAAGCCTCATAGGCGGCGCGCACATCGGTGGCCACTGCGCCGTATGAGCAGGAATTCAGATAGATTTTATTCTCGAAAACGGGAAAGCGCTTGCGCCATTGCCGGGCGTCAAATTCGCCTCCGACGGCGGTCTCGCCCCCTCGCATAGCCTCGCTTCCATCTGTGTTCATTGACCCCAGACCCTAATAATTGATCGCCGGGCTACCCGCCGGGTAAAAAGCACCCATCAACTGCATACCCTCCGGCGATGTGCATTCCAGCGCGTGCATCTGTTTGGCGGGCAGGAAAATCACATCACCCGGCGTCACCGGCGTTTTTTTGCTGCCTGTCCACATATAGCCTTCGCCGGACAGGATTCCGATCACTTCCTCGTAAAGATGGTGATGGTATCCGGCCCGCGATTGTGGAATTTCGCCAATGAATAGCGTCACTTCGCGGGAGCCTGTCTCCTCGCCAATCAGCACCTGATAGAAGCGGTCGCCCATGGCCGTGCGCTGGTCAGCGTCGAGTGTTCCAGCACGGCCGGGAAAATCTTCATCAAAGACCCCGCCGCCAACACCCCCAACCGCCAGCTCCGCCACGCCGGGGCAAACCACGGCCAGCCATTCGGCGGGCGCGTCGCCGGTATTCGTGATCGTCAGGCTTTCGCCCGGACGCACATAGAGGCCCGAGGCGCCGGACAACGGGAAGTTCCGCCCGGAAACGGAACAGGCGCATTCGCCGGTGCGCAGGAAGAGTACCGCGTCACTGTCGCCAAAGCCAAGTGGCGGCGCCTCGCCGGGCGCGACAGTGAGACAAAAAGCCGAGAGGAATTTTGCCCCGTCTGCGGCGGTAACCAGTGGCGCAAGAGAGAGAGTTCCATACGGGCTGCGCTCAATATCAGCCGGCGAAAGGACATAGCATCCGCCGTCCAGCAGTGTCGTGGCACCTCCCGGCTGCCGCTCAACAAGCGCGGCCTGGGTCTCATCAACGTCCTCGCCGTAAAGGCCGGGCAAGGCATTATGGCTGCCATCACAGATGGGCACCGCGCCGGTGCGCTTGCAGCCGCAGAACAGCAATTCGCCGTCTTCCTCCGGCACAAATTTAATTGGCTCGAACCCTGTGTCCTTGTGGCTGCCGTCACAGAAGGGCTGTTTGGCGCTCTTGCCGCAGGCGCACCAATAGTACGTCCGGCCGGCCTGAACCGCCGTCAGATAGGGCTTCCTGCTGGCTATAATAGACTCGCCCATTCCCGCTCATCCCCTTACCGGTATCCGCAGCCACATACCATTGCGACCACGATGATCTTCCATCAAACAGCTAATTTCAATTATTTCAAGCATAAAATGTCGGCCGACTATGGCGGGGCTCGATGCTGCCACAGCCCAACATGACAATGCGGCCACCCTGTGCTAGATATATGGCAAGGGGGGTGTGGAATGAGGAGATGCATGAGCATCCCCTGTTCCACCAAAAAAAAGCTATGCGCATTGGGGCGTCGATCATTATCGGGACATTTGTTGTGACCCTGGCTACAATCGGGAAACCGGTTGGCGTTTCTGCTGTCGATCTTGTCGCCAATGTCTCAGCAAATGTCGTGACGCCAATTACCCTGGCGGAAAACACCGCCTTGTCATTTGGCAACATCGCGATAACGTCGGGCAGCGACGACACCACACCCGCCAGCATTTCCCTCGACGCCGACTCTGGCACGGTGACCGACCCGCCGGCCCAGCCCAATGGCGCCAATATAGTTTCCCTGACCGGGGCAACAGTTGGCGAATTTACGGTATTTGCGGGCGTCGCCGAAGCAATTCCCATGACCATCACGGTTTCTTCAACGGCCACGCTGAGTCTGGCCGGCCAGGACGATCTCGATGTCAGCGCAATAACCGTCGGCAAGCTGGTCGAAGGGCTGGGCCTGACCGGTGACTGCAGTGCGGGATGCAATATGACCTCGTCCGCGACCGGTAACATCAGATTCCCGGTGGGCGCCACCCTGACCATGTCCCGGGGCGACGGCAATTTTGGCGACGGCAGTTATTCCGGCAGCTTCACGGTCACCGCCATATACCAATAACCGGGAAGTAGATTAGTTGTATGGCGCGCCGCATTCAGGCGGATTGAAAAATGTCACCTTGCAATAATTGCCCTTGGCCTCCATTTCGGCGCAGAGAGCAGTCGCTTGCTCATAGCTGAGGACGGGTCCGGCAATCAGCCGGTGAAACGTGCCGCGTCCGTCTCTCAGATCGACATCCTCGAACGCATAGCGCAGCCCCTGCATAACGCTTGCATATTGCTCGCGGATATATTGCCGGGCAACCACGACACTCTCCTGCAGAAGATAAGAGCCCACATGAAGGCCAAACGCATCACAGGCTTGCCCGGACTGCTGACCAGGCTGAGCCTGCGCCGCGGCGGCCGCTGATCGACTGGCGGTTTCATTGACCGCCACACGCGCCTGGTTGCCGGCCTGGCCAGGGGTGCTGCCAGGGGTGCTGCCAGGGGTGAGGAAGACGTCGGGCAGGTTCAAGGACAGGGTCGGAATATTCTGATCGTCGGAGATAACCCCGCGTCCGCCTGCGGGCTCTTGCCCCCGGTTTGTTTCTGCTGAATTTTGCGCCCCTGCACCGCCTGGTTCCGCGGCGGCCATGGGAGCAGCCAAAGCAGCAACCGGGGCTGGCGATTGGGTGGTTAATCCAAACAAATCCGCGGGCGCCACGAAAGGCACCGGGTCATTGGCCAGCAGTTCCATCTCGGCGATCAGCGCGGTCATGTCCTGCTCCACGCGCACCAGCCGATTGATGGCCGGCTCCATGCCCTCGAATCGCCCGCGCAGGGATCTGAACTCC
>JACZSK010000074.1 GCA_022574255.1 Pseudomonadota bacterium | reverse complement strand
GCCCGACGTGCCATCGGTTCTTGTGGAACTGGGCTACCTGTCTAACAAGCAGGACGCCCGGCAACTGAATTCGGCCGAGGGCAGGAAACGCATATCCGAAGCAATCGCGGCGGCGGTGCGCCGCTATTTTGAATCGACCACCGCAGGCAGTTTTTGAGCCTGGCGCTGCCGCCAGCGGCACCGAGATGCCTTATCAGGGTCATATTTTCGGCGTAGATTTCAAGCGTGGACCAGAACAATAAAATGGATGAATTGCCGCAGGGGGCTGCCCCCAAGCCTTCGGTCTGGGCGCGCCGCAGAGTGTGGTTGAAACGCATCCTGTGGGCCACCGGGATTATGGCGCTGCTGGCTGTGGTGCTGGGCGGTGGCGGAACCATCTATGTGCTTATGCGCTACGGCCAGGACCTGCCGGACTTCAAACAGCTGGCCGATTACGAGCCTCCGGTCATTACCCGCATCCATGCGGGCGACGGCAGCTTGCTCAAGGAATATGCCCGCGAGAAACGGCTGTTCGTGCCGCTCTACGCTATTCCGCCGCACCTGGTGGATGCCTTCCTCGCCGCCGAGGACAAGAATTTCTACAGCCACCCGGGTGTTGATTTCCTGGGCATAGTGCGCGCCGCACTGACCAACAGTCTGAACGTCTTCACCGATCGGCGACCGGTCGGCGCCTCGACCATTACCCAGCAGGTGGCGAAGAATTTCCTGCTCACCCGCGCCGTGTCCTATGAACGCAAGATCAAGGAAGCAATCCTTGCCTTTCGCATCGAGCGCGCCTTCACCAAGGACGAGATTCTCGAACTCTATATGAACGACAGCTACCTGGGCCACGGGGCATACGGGGTGGCCGCCGGCGCCCTGATATATTTTGACAAACCGCTGGACGAGCTGAGCATCGGCGAGGCCGCCTATCTGGCGGCGGTGCTGAAATTCCCCTCCAACAACAATGCGGCGCGGCGCCTGCAACGGCGCAACTGGACCCTGTCGCGGATGGCCGACCTGGATTTTATTACTGCCGAGCAGGAAGCCGAGGAACGCGCGGCGCCGGTCGAATTGAAAGAGCGCCAGTTCGCCAGCAGCGTTTTCCGCGCCGACTATTTTGTCGAGGAAATTCGCCGCGATCTCTATCGCATTTACGGTGGCCGCAATCTTTACGAAGGCGGCTTCTCGGTGCGCACAACGCTGGACCCCCGCCTGCAGGCGATTGCCGAGAAGGCCCTGCGCGACGGGCTGGTTACCTACGACCGGCGCCACGGCTGGCGCGGCTCCATTACGCGGATTTCGCTGGTCGAGGATACGCCGGTTAAAGACGCCCCGGCGGAAGGCGATGAAAGCACGCTGGGTGAAAACGCCGAGGAATATAGTTGGGCCAGCCAGCTGGGAGAAATCAAGGCGCCACTGGGCATAGACGCCTGGCAACTGGCCGTGGTGCTGGAATTGCAGGAAGCGGGCGCGGTTATCGGCTTCGAGGGCGGCGGGTTGGGATATATTCCCCTTGGGGAAATAACCTGGGCGCGGCAATGGCGGGAAGGCGAGACCCTGGGCCCCAAAATCAAGGACGCCGGGCAGGTTCTGGGGCTGGGCGATGTGATCCCGGTGGAATGGCTGGGCGGCCCCGCCGAAATTGAATTGCCGGCCTTTGTCGATGAAAACGGCGAGACCCTGGGCCCGGTCCCGGCCTTCGGGCTTCGGCAAATTCCCGATGTGGAAGGCGCCATTGTCGCCATGGACCCCCACACCGGCCGCGTGCTGGCCATGGTCGGCGGCTATGATTTCAGCACCAGCGAGTTTAACCGGGCCACCCAGGCCGAACGCCAGCCGGGCTCGGCGTTCAAGCCCTTTGTCTATGCCAGCGCCCTGGGCCAGGGATTTACCCCGTCCAGCCTGGTTCTGGATGCGCCGTTCGTAATGGACCAGGGCGAGGGGCAGGGCAAGTGGAAGCCGGGCAACTCGACCAGCAAATTCTACGGGCCGAGCACATTGCGGCTGGGGCTGGTGCGCTCGCGCAACCTGATGACCGTGCGGCTGGCGCAATATATCGGCATGGAAACGGTGATCGATACCGCCGACCGTTTCGGCATTGGCAAAAACCTCAGGCCGACCCTGGCCATGTCGCTGGGGGCGGGCGAGGTGTCGCTGCTCAAGCTGACCGCCGCCTATGCCATGCTGGTGAACGGCGGCAACTGGATCGACCCCGGCCTGATAGACCGCATCCAGGACCGCCGCGGCAAGACCATTTACAAACTTGACGAAAGACCCTGTGGGGGCTGCAACAGCCTGCCGCAGGTGGTGGATTCCCAGGGACTGCTGATCTCCAGCGCCCGCGCCAGCGAGGATGCCAACGCCGCCGAGCGTGCGCCGGAGGAAATGATGCCGATCCCGCCAGAGCCGGTGATCCCCGATCAGCGCAAGCGGGTGTTGGATGAGCGCACCGCCTATCAGGTGGTTTCCATGCTGCAGGGCGTCGTTCAATCGGGCACCGGACGGCGCATCGGCACGCTGGGCTGGCCGCTGGGAGGCAAGACCGGCACCACGAACGATTGGTTCGACGCCTGGTTTATCGGCTTTTCGCCTGACCTGGCCGTGGGCGTGTTCGTCGGCTTTGACCGACCGCGTTCGCTGGGCAAGCGCGAGGAAGGCTCGCTGGCGGCGGCGCCCATATTTCGCGATTTCATGGCGGCGGCGCTGAAGGGAAAACCGCATATACCGTTCCGCATTCCGCCGGGTATCCGCCTGGTGCGCGTCGACCCGGCCACCGGGCTGCCCGCTGGCGCCAATTCAGACGGCCGGGTAATCCTGGAAGCCTTTATCCCGGGCACCGAGCCCAGCGGTGACATGCTGCTGGTACTTGACGGCGCCAACGGCTTCAAGCAAACAGATGGTAAGCTCAGGAAGGGCACCGGCGGGCTCTATTAGATCCCCCGCGATCCGCTCTTGCTGTCCCTATCAGGAGAGACCCTAATGCGCGCTGAAACCCAGGCTTCAATCGGCAAAATCAAGCAGTCCCTCGGCCTGCTGAGGAGGTATCTTTGACTGGGATATCGCCATTGACCGGCTCGACGAACTGAACGCCGAAGCCGAAAACCCCGACCTGTGGAACGACCCGGCCCGCGCGCAAAAGCTGATGCGCGAACGTACCCGGCTGGATGATTCCATCACCGCCTGCCGGGAAATCGAGGCCGAGCTGGCTGATAACCTGGAATTGATCGGGATGGGCGAGGAGGAAGGCGACGCAGAACTCGTTTCCGATGCGGAGGCGGCGCTGACGGCGCTGGAGGCCCGCGCCGGCAAGATGGAGCTCTTGAGCCTGCTGTCCGGCGAGGTCGACGGCAATGACGCCTATATCGAGATTCATGCGGGCGCCGGCGGCACCGAGAGTCAGGACTGGGCCGAAATGCTGTTGCGCATGTATATGCGCTGGGCCGAAAAACACGGCTTCAAGGTCAGCATCGTCCAGTATATGGCGGGCGAGGAGGCGGGAGCCAAATCAGCGACCATCGAGATCAAGGGTGAGAACGCCTATGGCTGGGCCAAGACCGAATCCGGCGTGCACCGGCTGGTGCGCATTTCGCCCTTCGATTCCAACGCGCGCCGCCACACCAGCTTCGCCAGCGTCTGGGTTTACCCGGTGATCGACGACACCATTGAAGTTGAGGTGCTGGACAAGGATTTGAAGGTGGATACCTACCGCGCCTCGGGCGCCGGGGGCCAGCATGTGAACACCACCGACAGCGCCGTTCGCATAACCCATGCGCCCAGCGGCATCGTTGTTCAATGCCAGTCGGAACGCTCGCAGCACAAGAACCGCGCCACCGCCATGAAGATGCTCAAGGCCCGCCTCTACGAGGCAGAATTGCGCAAGCAGGAAGAAAAGGCGATGGCCGAACATGCCCAGAAAACCGACATCGGCTGGGGCCACCAGATCAGGTCATACGTGCTGCAACCCTATCAAATGGTCAAAGACCTGCGCACCGGGGTGGAATCCAGCCAGCCCGACAAGGTGCTGGACGGTGACCTGGACAAGTTCATGGCCGCGGCTCTGGCGGCGCGGATTTCAGGGGAGGGCGGCACGGTCGAGGACCTGGATTAGGTCCATTATCCCGCTTTGCCGCCAGCGAAATTGCCGTCACTCCGGCCAAGGCGAAGCGCGCAAGAAGTATCCGGAGTCTATTGCCTTATCCCGCAGCACCGGCGTTTTCAATGGACCCCGGATCAAGTCCGGGGTGACGAAAGAAAAGCCCTCTCCCTGAGGGAGAGGGTCAAGGCCAACAAACTCCAAAGGAAATTCCCTCTCCCTTGATGGGAGAGGGTCAGGGTGAGGGTGACGAAGGAAGAAAGCCCTCTCCCTTGATGGGAGAGTGCCAGGGTAAAGAAGAATGAGGGTGACGAAAAATAACCAAGTTGCGGCGGCACGGTCGAGGACCTGGATTAGGTCTATTCGCGGACGACGGTGACGCCGCGCGCGCGCAGCAGTTCGATGACGTTACCCTCACCGGCGAAGTGAGCCGCGCCCGCGGCGACAAAGTAGCTGCCCTTGCCGCCGAGCATGCGCTCGATCGGCTTGATCCAGCTCCGGTTACGGTCGATCAACAATCGCTGATGGAAAAGCGGCGCGCGTTCGGCCATCTGGGTATTTGCCAGGCGGCTCAATTTCTCCACATTTCCGATGATCCAGGCATCAACGATCTGCCGGTATTCGGGGTTGTCCCTGTTCAGGGCGTCCAGGGAGCTGTTCAGCATCTCGACCTGCAATTCCTCGGGCAAATCGGCGAAGACGCGCAGATGTGTTTCCATGCTTTCCAGTCCGATGACGCGCTTGTTCTGCTGAAGGGCCATCCTGTGCAGGTTGTTATCGGCGCCATATTGCAGCAGCCGCCCGTCGGCGGCCAGCGCGTGCGTACTGAACACCAGCAGGGCCACCCAGGGCCGCATGCGATAAAGCGCCACGGGCGGTGCGCCCAGGCGGCTCATGGTCGATTGCAGGCGCATATAGCTGCGCTCGCCAATGTGATTGGCCAGGCTGTCGCGGGGCGGATAGGCGCCCAACTGGCGGATCAGGCGCCTGGCTTCGCCGCCGCGGCCTCTGATGTCCGCCATTTCGAGCGCCAGCGTGTGGGCGCCGTCGAAGCGCGACTTTATCTTTTGCGTAAACCAAACCTTGTCGGCTTCCAGGACGTGGACAGTGCCGAAAAGATAGACCGTGGCGCCACCGCGCGAGGCTTTCCAGATAGCCGGGCCGCTGCCGGTCGTTTCGCCGCCGTTATCACTGGCAAGATCACTGGCGAGCGCGTTGCCCGGCGCCATAATTGCAGACGCCAGAAAGAGCGCGAGAATTACCGCGAAAAGCCGCGCATTCCGCATCCACCACCGCATCCACACAAGGCCGGCTGGCATGGAAATCCCCTTCACTGCTCGCCCGGAAGAACTTTCAGGCTAGCGACAAAGGCTTTAAGGAGTCTGAATAGCGCGGTTGCTTAGAGAATGCTACTGACCGGGGGCTTGCCGTTGCCGGAGAGGAGCGAGGATTTGCTCTCATCCTGCGTCGTGGCCTTTGGCATCGGCCTCTTGTTGCCGCCCTCGGCATGCACGAATTTGCCTTCGATAAACGCTCCAGCCTCGATTGACAGGGTTTCGTGCCACACGTCGCCGCATATTCTCGAGGTTTTCTCAAGGCGTACGGAACGGGCCCTGATCTTGCCCTCGACGCGGCCGCGCACAACAATGGTGTCGGCGGTTATGGAGCCGGCTACCTGGCCGTGCTCGCCCATGGTCAGCGAGCCACATTTGACGTCGCCCTCGACGATGCCGTCCAGCTGCAGCTCTCCGGCAGCGGTCAGGTTGCCAACGATCTTGACGTCGGAACTAATAATGGATGGGGCACCTGCCGCTCGTGGTTTAAGCATTCTGTCCCGGGTATCAGTGATTGGTTGATTCGCTGTTTTGTCTTTGGATTTCGAAAACATTATCGGCCACCTTGATGTAAGGGAGTGGGTTCTGGGTTTTTCCTGCAAACCACACTTCGAAATGGAGATGGGTACTGGTGCATCTGCCAGAGCAACCCATATCCGCGATGCGTTGGCCCGCCTCAAGGGTTTCGCCGCGTTTTACTCTAATGCGGCCAAGATGACCATAGCGGGTTTTGAACCCGTTGCCATGATCAATCTCGATTAAATTGCCGTAGGCGCCCCAGGTGCCCGCCATGGTCACCACACCGTCGGCTGCCGTCAACACGGCGTTGCCTGGCCAGCCCGCCAGGTCGAGGCCGGAATGCATGGCGCGCACCCTCTTGAACGGGTCGAGCCGCCGGCCATAACGCGATGAAATATAATACTTATCTGCTGGCGTGGTAACGGGAATACTGTGGATCGCGTCGCGCGCCTTCTGCATGCTGGACCAGCGATCATCCAGTGCCGCGAAAATGGCGTTCTGGGCGTCCGACGCGGTCAGCATCGCCAGCGAAGCACCGGGAACGAATGGTCCGCCGGTGGCGGCGTCGGCGCCGCGCGCCTGCCAATGGGCCACCAGATCAGTGGTTTTCAATCCGATTTCAGCGATACGGCCGTCTATGTCGCTCAATTTGGCCGCCGCGTATCGCGTCAGCTTTTCAGCCAGCTCGTTCTGCTCAACCTCTACAAGGGCCAGGCGCTGCAACAGGGCGGGGCGGAATTCTGCCATTGGGGTGGCCGCGGGCAGCGTTGCCGCCTGTGCCGACGGCAACAGCATGCTGAACAGGGATTCGTTTCTGGCCGGCGCTACATAGGCGCCCTTTTCAATATTATTGTTTTCCCCGGTGTCGGCCGCGGCTGCCGCCGCGCCGTCGCCGGCGGGCTCGTCAACACCGTTCGCACCCTCTTCAAAACCGCCCAGCGGCTCTTCCGACATCAGGCTGTTGAGATACTGCTGGCGTCTTTCCAGACGGTCGGCGCGCGACATAACGTCATCCTGCAAAGAGCGGATGTCCTCGTTCAAGGCCGCCTGCTCGGCCGCCATATCGGTAATTGTGTGCTCGCGCGCTTCCAGCACATAGTCGCGGGAAAGGAAATTAACCGAGGTGAAACCAATCCAGCCCAGGGCAATCAGAATCAAGACGGCAAAGGCCATCTGCACGACCGCAGACAGCCGTACAAAACGAACAACACCGTTGCTCCTGAAATATATCTGCCGCTCCGGGAACAGCCGTAAAAGCCGTTCCGAAAGCCGGCTGCTAGGTTCGTCAAACCCCTGCAATGCCTGGCCCCTCTCATCGCCTGATTATTCCGCTAGGGTCTCCCCCCCAAGGAACGCTCCGCATTCCACCCTAAAATACACTGTGAATGCAAGTCTTAAGAACTGCCTTTTCACATTGCCCACTGTAATCGGAAATCGTTAATAGGGCGTTTGCAATGATTACAAATTTCTTACCGGTTTTGTTGCTGCCGGGAAGCAGGATTATGGGCGCGCCGTCGGCGCTTCAGCGTCGCGCCAGAGGCTCGTATAAACCGGTCTGCATTCCCGCGGCCAATCGTGCGCCATGATTAAAGGGCGGCTTCAGCAGTCCGGCGAAATTTTCCCTGACCAGAGCGTGGAAGTGAGACTGAAGGTCCTTGCCGCGGCGCTTGCATAAATAGCGGAACCAGCGCTCACCGGCGGCCACATGGGAAATTTCCTCCTCGTAAATTACCTTCAGCGCGGCCGCACTTTTTTGGTCGCCCATGCCCTGCAAGCGGTCAATCATGGCGGGAGTGACGTCCAGCCCGCGCGCTTCCAGCACCATCGGCACCACCGCCAGGCGCGCCAGCGCATCGTGGGCCGTCGCCTCCGCGGCCTGCCAAAGGCCGTCATGGGCGGGCAGGTCGCCATAGTCGGCACCCAGCGCCTGCAGCCTTTCGCGGATCATGGAAAAATGCCGGGCCTCGTCGTCCGCGACCCCGACCCAGTCATCCAGGAAAGCGCGCGGCATGGTTTCGCCGTCGAATCTGGCGAATCGCGCGACCATATCCCAGGCCAGGTCAATGGCGTTGAACTCGATATGCGCCACCGCATGCAGCAGGGCGATGCGGTTTCGCATGGCGCCGCCACGCCGCCGCGGCATTTGCGCGGGCGGCAGAAGCACCGGGTCAGCCGGTCGTGCGGGACGGTCCGGCGGCTTTGCAAGGCATTCCTCGCTTAAACCACCGGCGCGCCAAAGGGCTGCCATTTCGCGGCTCAGCGCCGCCTTTTCGTCCGGGTCCGGGGTCAGCAGCACCCGGCAGGCCGCTTGGCCAATGGAATCTGCGATGGAAACAACGGGCATCCGGTGAAAGCTCTTTCTAAAGTTCTTTTGCCGCATCCAGCACCGCCTGGGCGTGGCCCTTGACCTTTACCTTGGACCAGACCTGGCGAATGATGCCTTCGGCGTCGATCAGGAAGGTCGAGCGCACAATTCCCATGAAGCTGCGCCCGTAGAGCGTTTTCTCTTTCCACACGGCGAAGGCATCCAGCGAGCTGCCCTCGCTGTCCGAGGCAAGGCGGATTTTCAGGTCGTGCTTGGCGACAAACTTGTCGTGACGCGCCGGGCTGTCCTTGGAAATGCCAATCACCACGGTGTTGGCGGCGTCGAACCCGGGCTTGAGGGCGGTAAAATCCCTGGCCTCGATGGTGCAGCCCGGTGTCATGTCCCGCGGGTAGAAGTAAACCACTACATTGCCGCCGCGCAGCGCCGACAGGCTGATTTCCGTGTCGTTATCGCCGGGCAGGGTGAAGTCAGGTGCCTGTTCGCCCACTTCCATGGTCATCGGGATTCTCCTTTATTTTCCGCTCCCAGATTTTGCTGATAGAGCGCGTACACCAAGCCCTGTGCCTGGGCAAGCCGCGATTTTAATGCCGCGAAATCCTCGCTGCCGGTGGCCTGGGCCAGCAAATTCCGCAGCCCGCGCGAGAAATCCGCCTCGCGGGGCGTCTCTCCCAGACAAAGCCGCAGCAGGCCGCGCACGCCCAGCATCAGCTCATGTGCTGCCTTCAGGTTTTTCGCGCTGTCCTTGGCGATGACGCCGAGAGCCGCCAGATTGTCGATTGAACCGGCCAGCGACGGCGTAAAGATGTCGGGGTGCGCATGGCCTTCGCGCAAGAGCAGGAACTGAACCAGAAATTCCAGGTCCACCAGCCCGCCGCGCGCATGCCGGGTCTCCCAGATATTGTCGCTTCCGAATTCCGCGTCCAGTTTGGCACGCATCGTGGTTACGTTTCCGGCAAGTTCCCCGGGATCACGCTTCATGGTCAGTATCTGGTGAATACTTTTCTGGATGCGTTCCGAGAAATCCCTGCCGCCGCGCACCAGCCGGGCCCTGGTCAGCGCCATATGCTCCCAGGTCCAGGCCGCGTCCTGCTGGTAATCGGCGAAAGTTTTCAGCGTTACCACCAGCGGCCCCGCAGCCCCCGACGGGCGCAGCCGCAGGTCCACCTCGTACAGGCGGCCCTCGCCGGTCAGCGCGGTGATGGCGGTTATTACATGCTGTCCCAGGCGCGAAAAGTACTGGCTGGTGGCCAGCGGCTTCTCGCCGTCGGAAGCGGGCGTATCAAAATCAGCATCGTACAGCAGGATCATGTCCAGGTCCGAGGCGTGCGAGAGGTTGCCGCCGCCGTAAGACCCCATGGCGATCAGCGCCAGGTCGCCGCCCGCATAGCTTCCGTGTTTCACCGCGAAGTCCGCCTCCACCCGGGGCACCAGCCGCGCCAGCACGACGTCGGCCAGCGTGGTCAGCGCGGCGCCTGCTTCTTCCACGCCGGTCAGACCCTCGAGTATGTGAACGCCGACCTGAAAGCGGCAATCATTGAGCCAGCGCCGCGATGCATCAAGCATGTCCTGATAATCGCCGGCCTGCGTCAAAACAGCGTCCAGTTGCCTGTCTGTCTCTTCGCGGCCGGGCAGGGGGTCATAGAAGCCAGGGTCGAGCACCGAATCCAGCAAGGCGGGCTGGCGCGATAAATGGTCGGCCAGCGCCGGGGCATTGCCCATGACCTTTGCCAACAGGCGAAACAACCAGGGGTTCGCCTGCAGCAGCGAAAATATCTGAACCCCGGCGGGCAGCTTAGAGAGAAAATTGTCAAAGCGCCGCAACGCCTGATCGGGATCAGAGGTGGCGGAGAAAGCAGCCAGAAGCTCTTTCAGGCAAGCCTCGAGCAGGCGCCGCGCCCGCTCTGTCCTCAGCGCCCGGTATCGACCGGTGCGCCAGTGGGCGATAATTCCGGCTCCGGATTCGGCTTCGGCAAAATTCTGCGTGGCAAGATGCGTCTGCAGATTTTCACCGGCAAGCAGGGCGGCATTGGCATCGCTGGCATCGCTCTCCTCGTCACCCCCCAGCAGCGCGTCGTAATGGCGGCGCACGCTTTCCAAATTAACCATCACCGCTTCCTCGAAGGCGGCGCGGTTGGCAAATCCCATGAAGGCGGCGATGCGGTCCAGCCCGGCGTCGTCACCGGGGATGGTATGGGTCTGTTCGTCATCAATCATCTGCAGGCGATGTTCCAGCGTGCGCAGAAAAATATAAGCCGCCCGCAGCGCCTCTTCGGCGTCTGGCTCAATGCGGCCAAGGTCGCGGATGCTGGTCAGGGTCTCCAGGGTGGCGCGGCTGCGCAGGCTGTCCTCGCGGCCACCGGCAATAAGCTGGTGAATCTGGGCGAAAAACTCGATCTCGCGGATGCCGCCCCGTCCCAGCTTCACATCATGCCCGGCAACCGCAATATCGCCGTGCTGGTGGAAGGCGTGAACGCGATTTTTGATGTCGTGAATATCCTGGATAGCCGCGAAATCGAGATTCCGGCGCCACACGAAAGGCGAGATATGACTGAGAAAGAGGTTTCCCGCATCGCGGTCGCCGGCCACCACGCGCGCCTTTATCATCGCCGCGCGTTCCCAGGTCTGGCCCAGGCTCTGGTAATAAGTCTCGGCGGCCTCCGTGGCCATGGCCACCGGTGTGGCGCCGGGGTCGGGGCGCAGCCGCAAATCAATGCGGAAGACGTATCCGTCGCCGGTGCGGGCCTGCATGACGCGCACCAGCTCGCGGGTCAGCTTCACGAAACAGTCCGAGGCCGTGCGCCGCCCCTGGTAATCGGCTAGCGTCTCGTCGAAAAAGAGCATGATGTCCAGGTCGCTGGAATAATTCAGCTCACCGCCGCCAAGCTTGCCCAGCGCCAGAACGATCAGCCCCGTGCCCTGGGCCAGCGCCGCCGCGGGCGGCTCGGGTTTGCCACGCGGCCAGCCCAGATCACCCCGCGTCATGGCGTCATGCAGCAAGCGGGCAACCGCCAGGTCCAGCGCCAGCTCGGCAAAGCGGCTCAAAAAACCGGTCACTTCCTGCAAGTCCCAGACACCCGCCACATCCATCGCGGCGGTGAGCAGCGCCACCCTGGCTTTGGCGCGGCGCAACAAAGCCATCAGGCCGTCCAGTGACTGAATTTCGGGCGCCTTGGCCGCCAGTGAAGCCAGTATTTCCACCGACAAGGCTCCGGGATCCTCGCTGAATACCCGCCGGGCATATTCGGCGTCGCGCAGGATCAGGCCGTCCAGATAGGGGCTGTTGGCGGCCAGCGCCCGCAGGAACGCGCGCATTTCGCTGCCGGCCAGGGGAGAGGAAAGGGGAGCGGAAAGGGGAGCGGAAAGAGGAGCGGAAGATGTGCCCCCTGGAGGCGCGGCGGCATCAACAGCGGCAAGCGCCGCGTCACCCCGCGTGGGGTCGAGCGGCTGATAGACCATCTGTGGTTGCCAGGATACCATTTTCCATGCCTTATTGGTAATAAGCCTTATTGGTGACAAGATTTTAACCCAGATTGCTCATGCTGGGGGACGCGGTCAAGTGATCCGGGTAAGTCGAGCTGGCGGTATTGAAATCTAATAAAAAGTTCCTGCGAATTCCGCTTTATCTGGCGGCGCTGCTTCTTCTGCTTGCGGGAGGGTTTGCGGCTGCGTTGTCCTCTGGGCCGATGAATGTCGACTGGGCGACGCCCCTGATCCGCTCATCCATCGAGGCCGCGTCTCCGGCCGCTGAAATAGAGTTTTCCTCGCCCGTGGTGGAATGGAACAGTGACGCCGGGTCGCTGGACCTGAGTGTTACGGATGTCGTTATCCATGACGAGCAAGGCGTTGTCAAAGTGACTTTGCCGCGCGTTGCCGTTGCGGTCTCGCTGCGCTCGTTGCTGGCTTTCTCGCCGGCGGTGAAGCGCATCGATCTGTTCGAGCCGGAAATGGAAATCCTGTGGTCGGCGGCGGAGTTGCGGCGGCGCCTGCAGGGGATGACCCGGCCCACCCATTTACCCCCCTTGCGGAAACAGAACAGGACGCCGGCGCCCCCCGGCGAACAATCCGCCGGCCCGGCCAAGCCGGTGACAAGTGATGCGCGGCCGCTTGCGGAGTTGCCTGAAGTCATACAAATGGTGCGGCGCTTGCTGGACCAACCGCTTGCCGGAGAGGCTGCCGATCCCGTGTTCGGCGGCCTGGAAAGTGTGCGTGTTCATTCCGCCCATATCAGCATTGTTGAAAGTGATTCGGGTGCGCGGTGGGAAATCCGCGATGCGCAGCTCGAGTTGCGCCGCGACGAAGGCGCCCCCCAGCTGACAGCTGATTTGACACTGCAGGCGGGCGGACAGGCCAGCCACCTGGTTATCGAAACGGTTGCGGTGGACGAAAACCGCCGGCGCATTGACCTGCGGCTTGAGAATCTGGATTTCGGGGCGCTGGCCCGCGAAGTGGGTTTGGGCGAGGAATTGAAATATGCCGCGCTGCCGCTGTCCGGCGAACTGGGCATTGAATATCTCGCAGGATCGGGGATCGAACGGATCACTTTTGAGCTGGGTGCGGGAAAAGGCGAGGTGGATATTCCGCAGCTTTTCCCGGGGCCGCGCGCCCTGGATGAACTGGCCATAGCCGGCGAGCTTGACCTGATAGAAGGCCTGCTGCGGATTGACAGTTTGTATCTGGCCTTTGCGGGCGCGGAACTGACCGCCGACGGGATACTCCAGTTCACCAGCGCCGACTGGCGGCGCCCCGACCTCAAGCTCTTTGCCACCGCCAGGAATCTGGATGTGCGGACGTTGGTTAAATATTGGCCGAAGCGGCTGGGCCGGTCGGGACATATCTGGGTCGACACCAACATACCGGTCGGGCACGTCCCCGAAGCAAGGTTCGAGATGCATGTGCAGCCCCATATGTGGGGCATGCGGCCGCTGCCTGCCGAGGCGGTGCGTATTGATTTCACGATCGAGAACGCAACCGCCTACTACCTGAAGGGCATGCCGCCCATTGAGAAGGGTTACGGCGAAGGCACCTTTACCACCGACCTCCTGGATATACGCATCAGCAGAGCGGAAGTTGACGGCGTGGCGCTGCGTGATTCCCGGCACCAGATCGACAATGTCGGTTACCGGGACCGGCAGGTGGCGCATACCCTCATACGCCTTGAAGCGTCCGTCCAGGATATCTTTCGGCTGATCGATTATGCGCCACTGAATTATACCACCCGGTACAACATTCCCGCTGCGGAGATATTTGGCACTGCCACTGTGGTGACGGAGCTGACCTATCGGCCCGGGAAGAGCCTGCAGCCCGATGACATCGAGGTGCTGGTCGAAGCCCAGGTGAATAACCTGTCCTACCCGACTTTGCTGAGTGGCGGCGGCCTGACCGATGGGGCGCTGCGCTTGACCCTGACCCGCGAGGGCATGGTCTCGACCGGCATGGTCAAGCTGAACGGCGCCGATTTTCATCTAAACTGGACCCAGGATTTTACCCCTGAAAGCGACGATGCGCTGACCGCGCATTTCGAGTTGACCGGCGAATTGTCGGGCGCCGACATGGTGCGCTTCGGGGTGCCGGCGCTGCCCGATATTCTGGATCGCGCGCATACGCATTTGTATCTCGATGGCCGCGGCGGACAATTGGTGCGGGGCAGAGGCCATGTGGACCTGGCGACCACCGGCATCAACTCCAAGAGATTGTCCTGGTCAAAGACCGCGGGCACGCCGGGCAGTGTGGTATTC
>JACZSK010000171.1 GCA_022574255.1 Pseudomonadota bacterium | reverse complement strand
GACGACGACACGCGCGACCTCGGCCGCCTTTTCCCTCGCTAGGGGATTGGAGGCTAGTTTTTGTGCTACGTAGCGGGCGATATGGCGCAGGAGGAATGACATGGCGGCACATTAGCCCATGGTCCCGCGTGCCGCTAGATCGGCGGTTAGCGCCCAGCATCAAGATTGTCAACAACGGGTTAGGAAGAGGCATTCCCCAGCCTTGTTCAGAACGTCTGCTTTCGGGAGTAAACCGGAAATCAATTATGGGCGACAGGATGTCTCCTTGTAGCCAGAAGCGGTCATTCGCGATTGTGGGTGAAGAAGCGTTTAGTTCACTTCCCTGTAGCGTTACATTTCTTTACGTTGGAGAGAAGCGCCTGAAACAGTCGGCTCCTAGATTGGGATCGTGACCGGGAAGGTAAACCCGCCACAATGAAGGGCCAATGGCCCGCAATCCCAGTTAAGGAGTAAATATATGTCGGACAAACAGGACGCCGCCAAAAAAAGCTGGTTTCAAAAGGGCAACCGCAAAATGATTGCCCTCGCCACCGGACTCGCGCTTGCCATGGGTGCCGGGTTCGGCGTTCAAAGCTTCGCCAACAGCAAAACCTATGCGCATATGAAGCTGTATGGGGGTTACACTGGTGGCGGCCATGGCGGCGATCACAATCGCTTCGCGGATTGGTCGGATACCGACATCGAGGCGCGTATCGAACGCATGGTGAAACATGCGGCGATCGAAATCGATGCCACGCAGGAGCAGCAGGAAAAGATCACCTCTTTGGTCACAGCGGTTGCGAAGGAACTGAAACCGGTGCACGACCGGATGCGCGCCACCGGGAAGGAAATCCGTGATCTGCTCTTGGCGGACACAATCGACCGGTCCGCGCTCGAGCAGTTGCGCGTGGAGCGCCTTGCGGATGCCGAGCGGATCAGTAAGGATCTGGTCAGCGCATTGGCCGATGTGGCCGACGTGCTGTCCCCGGAGCAGCGCAAGCAGCTCGGCGAGCGGATCGAGCAATTCCGTTCCAAGCGCCACGGAAAGCATCGCGGCTAAATCCCGTTGCGAGGATTGCGGTGAGCAATGACCAGGAAAATTCTTCTGATTGAAGACGATGCCAGACTCGCCGGGATGGTCAGGGACTATCTCGGCGAGTCCGGTTTTGACGTGACGATTGCCGGTACGGGAGGAGAGGGCCTGGCGCTGCAGAAAAAGCACGGTTTCGACGCCGTCATTCTCGACCTCATGCTGCCCGATACCGATGGGCTGGAAGTGTGTCGCACATTGCGCGCCACTGATTCGGTTCCGATTCTCATGCTGACGGCGAAGGGCGATCCCATGGACCGCGTGGTCGGGCTGGAGCTTGGCGCCGATGACTATCTGCCCAAACCATTCGAGCCGCGCGAATTGCTGGCTCGGATGCGGGCCATCCTGCGTCGCGGGAGGGGGGAAGACCGTGCCGATATCATGCGGTTTGGCCGGTTGGAAATCGACACGCGGGCCATGGAAGCCCGGATCGATGGCCGCTCCTGTGCGCTGACGGCACATCAGTTCAAGCTTCTGGAGATCATGGCCAAAGCGCCCGGGCGGGTGCTCAGCCGCGACTATCTGATGGACCGGTTGAAAGGCGGAAATCTGGACGCCTTCGACCGTTCCATCGATGTCCATATTTCGCGTATCAGGGCAGCGGTCGAGGTCGACCCCAAACATCCGCGCCGGGTGATCACGGTCAGGGGAGCCGGTTATGTGTTTGCCCGGGCCCAGGAATGAACAGCCGTGCCGGTGCGCGTCGTGAAAGATAGTTCCGGATGCTGAGGCGGCGGCTTTATCTGCAGATCTATTTCACCATCATCGTGAGCCTGGTGATTGTGGTGGTGTTGTCCGGCTTGTTATGGAGCGTCTTCGGCCGCGATCCATTGAACCGTAAGGTGTTCGATATCGCCGGCCGGTTGGCTTACCTCTCGCTCCCCGCCGCAGATGTTGCCGCCAGCGAGCAACAGGAAGCGGTGGAACGCCTGGGCCGGGAACTCGGTATCGATATCAGCCTGTTTGACCGGCACCGACGACTGATCGCCGCCAGTGGGGAAGCCAGTCCGCCGCCCGCTCAAGGGGCGGCAGGCGGCTGGGACAGGGAGCATGGCCACCCAAATTGGGCGCTCAGCCTACCCGACGAGCGATGGCTGATGGTCGATCTTGGTCGCCACGGCAAGCACCTTCCATGGCTGAATCTTGCGCTCTTTCTGGGCAGCGTGACGCTCGGCGTGGGACTTGGCGCCTATCCGCTCGTGCGGCGGTTGACCCGCCGGCTTGAACGCCTTCAGAAAGGCGTTGAGCGCATCGGATCGGGTGATCTTGCCGCGCGTGTCGAAGTCGAGGGGCGCGATGAGGTGGCTGGTTTGGCGGCAAGCTTCAACGAGGCGGCGGAAAAAATTGAAAAGCTGTTCGGCGCTCACCGCCTGTTGCTGGCCAATGCCTCGCACGAATTGCGCACCCCGCTTTCGCGCATCCGGCTTGGCGTCGAAATGCTGAAGGCCGGGGGCGATCCGGCCCGAATGGCTGCGTTGCAGCGTGACATTGCCGAGTTGGAGTCGCTGATCGACGAAATCCTGCTCATGAGCCGGCTGGACGCCGGATCTCATGCGGACCTATCCCAAAAGATCGATTTCGTAGCGCTGGTGGCGGAAGAATGCGCCCGCTATGAGGACTGCACGCTGTCGGGCTGGGCGCCAGAGATTCTCGGTGATCAACGCCTGTTGCGCCGGCTCATCCGAAATCTCCTGGAGAATGCGCATCATCATGCCGCCCCGCCGATCGAGGCCGAGATTGTGTATTCGGCGGAAGCGGTGACCCTGACGGTCAGCGACGACGGCGATGGCATTTCCGAAGCGGACCGGGAGAAGGTGTTCCAGCCTTTCTACCGCGCCTCGGGTAAGCAGCATGTGAAGGGATACGGACTCGGCCTGCCGCTGGTGCGCCAGATCGCCGAAGCCCACGGCGGATCGGTCGTCATTCTACCGCGCGTGGCAGCGCGCTCGTCGATACGGGTAACGCT
>JACZSK010000170.1 GCA_022574255.1 Pseudomonadota bacterium | reverse complement strand
GGCTGGGCAATGCGCTATTTATCGATACCGGCTGCTGCTACGGCGGCGTGCTGACGCTGCTTGAGGCGTCGGAAGCTCTGGCTTTCGAGGTGGAAGACACGACCAGACGCGCCGTATCCTGAGAACACGCTCTATCCCGGGAATGTTTTGGCCGCTTGCGCTCAAGTAGCAGGGGCTGCCGTGCTCTGGTGCTTCTGTTGCACGGCCTCAAGAAGTTGCCTGGCTTCCAGGAATCGCGCGTGCGCATGCTCCAGGTAGGCCATCACCTCATCGATATAGCCGTCGGCCGACGCCGACCAGACCCGGTTGATATTGCGCTCGCCGGCGGCGAAGGCGCTCATCACATCGGCAAAATCCTGCAGAGAGTAGAGATGCTTCATGCTCTCCCGGGCATCGACGAAGGCCATCAGGTCAACGCGGAACAGCCGGTCAATCTCAAAGCGCATCTCGTGGGTCGGAATCTCGGCCTTGCCGGCGTTCAGCTCCTCCAGGTTGGCGACAATGCTGGACAGTGTTTGCTGCAGCATCATCCGGTCGCTTTCCAGCACATGATCGGATTGTGCATCGCGTTTGGCAGAGGTTTTAATGATGTAAACACCGATCATGCTGGCTGCCGTCGCCAGAAGATACCACTGCCAGTCCATCCGCGTGGCATCCAGTGAAGCGGTGAAGGCGGCCGCCAAAAAGCCGGTAACGAGGAGGATATATCCAATCCTTGAATCCTTCACAATTTTCCTCCTACCCGTTCGCTATCAAATACAGCGCGATGCCGACGCCCACCAGGGCCTCGCCGACAATGAATCCGGCGGCGATGGGAATGCCGCTCTGATCGCTCCATTCCTTGCCCTTTTTGCGGTCGGCGATCTCGCGCAACAGGGTGCCGATGGAATAGGTGAGCACGATATTGAAAGGCAGGTAAAAACCCAGCCCCACGGTAATGCCCAGCCCGGCCGAGGCGGCCGAGAGCAGCGCTCCCATACCGGCGCCAGCGATATATTTTTCGATCGGCACATTGCCGCCCAACACGCCGTCGATCATCGCCGCCAGCGCCTGGCCCTGCGGCGCGGGAAGGCGCGACGAACCCAGGCCATAGGCTTCATGCAACACATAGATCAGCACGATCACCACCAGCGGCCCCAGCCAGGCGCCCATGAATTGTCCCATCTGTTGCATGCGGGGTTTGGCGCCCACCAGATAGCCGGTCTTCAGATCGAGCATCAGATCGGTTGCCTGACTCATGGCCACCGAGGTCGCGGCGCCCACCATTACCGCGGCGACGATGGCGTCGGCCCGTCCCAGCCCCTCGCCAAAAAAGCCCGACGAGGTAACGAAGATCAGGATGGTGACCCCAATCAGGGTCATGCCGGAGAGCGGCGACCAGTTGGTGCGGCCAATGGCTTCCGAGAGAATTACGCCCGCCATCCATATCCACAATGTGCCGAATACGGCCATTGCGATGCCCCGGCCCCACGACATGGCGTCGACCGCGTTGATGGCGATAAAGACCAGCACGATCGCCGCGCCGCCGATTGCCAGATACAACAGCTTGATAGGCAACTCGTCGCTTGCGGCGCCGCCATCGATTTTGGCCGCTCTCTGCATCGAGCGCACCGCCGAGCGGATCAGCGGAAAGGCCATGATCACGCCCATGATGGCGCCGCCGATCAGCATGCCAATGCCCACCGGGCGAAACAGCGTAATGCGCAGGACATTCGGGTCGGTCACCATGCTGCCGTCGGCGGCGACCGGCAAAAGCCCTGAAATCTGCAGCAGGGGCGCCAGGAACCAGTAGCAGACGAAGCCGCCGATGATGAAGGCGAAGCCGCCGCGCCCGGCGATGAAACCGACACCGACGGTCAACAGCGACAGATAGAAAATTCCGTTCATCACTTCCGGGGCGCGCAGCAGGGCTCCCAGATTGAAGTTCAGTTCAGCGCCGTTGGCGGCTGCGTTCAGGTCGATAATCTGCAGAATCAAATGCAATATCGCCGCCGCGCCCGCTGCGCCCAGCAGCAAAATGGCCTTTTGCATACCGGCGCCGGGCGACTTGAGAATGGTCGCCACCGCCACCCCGCCGGGATAGGTCAGCCGCTCATAATCGATCATATGCTTCCTGAGCGGAATGATGAAGGCGATGCCCAGGAAGGCCCCGGCGATACAGCCGAAGGTCATCAGATAGGGGTCGAAGCGGTCGCCATAGCCCAAAATAAAGATGGCGGGCACCGAGAACATCATCCCCGACGAGGCCCCGTTTACCGCGCTGGCTACGGTCTGCGCCACGTTATTCTCGATAATCGAATAACGGCGCAACATGCCGCGCAATATGCCAAAGCCGAGGATTGCCGCCAGTTCGGAGCCCTCGATGGAAAAGCCCAGGATCAGCGCCGCGTAACCGATTGAAATTGCAATGATGACGCCGAGAAACCAGCCGACGACCACCGCATGGTAGGTTAACTCAGGATACGGCCCGTGGCGTATTACATGGGCTCCGGCTCCGGCGCTGGCGCCGGCACTGGTTAATGACACAAACTTCCCCTTCTTGCGTCGTTCTTATTATTTCTTGCGTCGTTCTTATTATTTCGCTCCGCCATCCTCCCCGGGGGCATCGCGCGGCGCTCATATGATCATCCCCGGCGGCAATCCGCAATAGCGGATCCTCGGGTCCGGCTGCGTGCTTTTTGCTGCTGGTCAGGAATGACCCTTTAGCCTGCCGATCACCTGTTCGGCCTCGGCGACGACGCGGCGGACAATATCGCCGGCGGGCTCTATGGCATCAATTGATCCGGCGCCCTGACCGGCGGGCAGGCAGTCCCGGTCGGGGTCCAGACCGTCTGTCTTGCCGGCAATGCCGCCCATCACGCCTTCCTGCATGGCCATCATGGCCTGCTGCGGAAAGGGCTGGATGTCGCCGGGGCGGTTCTCCCATTCCGCGACCCAGTCGTTTTTCAGCACCCGCATGGGCTTGCCCGAGTAAGACCGGGTAACCGCGGTGTCCTCGTCCGTGGCGGCAACCAGCCGGTCATGATAAACCTGCCCGGCAT
>JACZSK010000073.1 GCA_022574255.1 Pseudomonadota bacterium | reverse complement strand
TTATATTCGCCAAGGGCCAGTCGTTTTACATTCCTACAGGGGTTGGTTTCTCTTAAATCCAAGTCAATGGAACGTTCCATAAGAACGGAAAGGGCAGAGATGATTTTGTTTGCCGTGCCGGGGGCGGCTGGTATGCTGGTCAAACAGAAGTGCAGCGCTATACGATGGAGGTCATTGGACAGGGGTTGCTTGCTTGGCGCTTCGATACCGTAACCGGGAGGGTGTCGATTTGCGTGATGAATAAACATCCAGCAACAGCGCCCAAATGTTCGCCGTGGAGTCTCGAAGTCCTTCCGTCGCCCGATGCAAAGGAAGATTAGGTCCATGGAACTGACCGCGGGCGGCGTCGAGCAAATAACGCCGATTTTAGAAGAAAAATCGCGCAATTTTCTCTCTTCCGGGGGTAATCCCTTTCCACATCTCGGCGATGGGGAGCAGTGCTGGTAAGGCTGGATCACTTGCGCGCTCTGTTCTCTGGATCTTGCCTATCCCTTCCAGTGGTCCATGATCACCTGTTTTTGGGCTACTTCCCTTTCCATTGACCGGAGCCGTGCAGCTTTTTCTTGTGTGCGCGGCCGGGAAGGGCCAGATAACATGGTCTGGTACCCAGGCGTATGGAAGGTTTGTTGCAATGCGGTTTCCCAAGTTTAACAAAGAGCATATGCCGAGAAGCCGGCTGGCCCGCACCATCATCGGCCTGCTGCTGCTGATCGGCGGCATACTGGGTTTCCTGCCGGTTCTGGGCTTCTGGATGATTCCGCTGGGGCTGATCGTCCTGTCGGTCGATTTTCCCTTTGTCAGGCGTTTCCGGCGCCGGCTGGCGGTGCGCTGGGGGCGGACCTCAAATCATGTTTTCGGCAGCAATGGCAACGGGACCAATGACCACAGGAAAAATGACTGAGCCCGGAGCGGAAACCGCCCTTGCGGTCTCTTTTGCTGATGTAAAGGCGGCCGCAAGGCGTATTGAGGGCAAGGCTGTCAGGACGCCACTGCTGTCGTCGCCCGCCCTTGACCAGGCCACCGGCGGGAAAATCCTGATCAAGCCGGAATGCCTGCAACTGACCGGGTCGTTCAAGTTTCGCGGCGCCTATAACCGCCTGTCGCTGTTGAGCGCCGAGGAGCGGCGGCGCGGCGTGGTCGCTTTTTCGTCGGGAAACCACGGCCAGGGCGTGGCTCTGGCGGCCAAAATGCTGGGCATCGACGCGGTCATTGTTATGCCCGGCGATGCGCCGGGGATCAAACTGGACAACACCCGGGCCCATGGCGCGAAAATTGTTATTTTTGATCGCCAGACAGAAGATCGCGAGCAGGTGGCGGCGGCAATCGCCGACGAGCAAGGCCGGATTCTGGTCCCCTCATATGACGATGCTCTCATTATAGCCGGGCAGGGCACCTCCGCCCTTGAGGTGATGGAGGAGGTGAGCGACGCTGAAATCACGCTGGATGCTTATGTGGTCCCCGCCGGTGGTGGCGGGCTGATGGCCGGCTCGGCGCTTGCCATAAGGGAATTTTCGGCTCGTACGCTTATTTACAGCGCCGAACCCGAGAATTTTGACGATCACGCCCGTTCCCTGGCCGCCGGCGAGCGGCTGGCGAATGCGCCCGATGCGCCGGACTCGCTGTGTGACGCGCTGATGGCGCCCATGCCCGGGGCGCTGACCTTTCCCATCAACAAACGGTTCGTGACAGGTGGTCTGGTGGTCAGCGAAGAGGAAATCCGGGCGGCAGTCAGGTTCGCGCTCAGTGAGTTGCGGCTGGTGGTCGAGCCCGGCGGCGCTGTTGCGCTGGCGGCTGTTCTGGCGGGAAAGATCGAGACCCAGGACCGGGTGATCGGTCTCGTATTGTCGGGCGGAAATATGGATGTGGCTCAGCTTTGCCGCATCGTCGCCGAAGGCTGACGGGGCCCCCCGCTATCTAGCTAGACCGCTGCGGGAACCTTGCGCAGCACGACCAGGCGGCTGTTACCCGCAGGCATGGAAGGGGCAGGTTGCGAAAAGGGATAATGAACATTCGTAGCGCTGTCGGCGCAGGCATCACGGCCGTTTTTGATCCATGCGGTTAGCTGCGCCGGCGCTTTCTTTCCAATACACCGTGCCATATCATTACGCTGTTCCATATCATTCGCCCTCTGCTATTTCACTCGTGCATCCCCAGCGTCGCAAGCATCATGCCAAGATCAAATTTATGGAAAAGTCTAATGAATCCGGGCTTTCCCCGTTAAGGTTAATATCGGGCTGTGCCATTTTGCGACACTAATTCCGTTCCAGTATCGTACGGGGACAATCCTGTTTCGATTTGAGGGCGCCGCCGGCGGTCTGAAGTCACGACGCAGGGCAAAAAGATGGGAAAGCGACAGGAAAAGTCCGCCGCGCCGCGGTTTCGTTAACGGAAATCCAATGTTTTTAGGACAGCATCGGGCAATCGCAAATGTTCCGGGGAAGAGATCAGCAATGCCGTTCGAAATTCCGTTTGCCGTAAAAGTCATTTTAAGTATTTTTCTGTTCCAGTTGGCGCTTCTGTGGATGGCGCTGCCTTTCGCCATTTATGGCATCAAGAAGCGCATGCAACTGGCGAAAGAGCAGCGGGATGAATTCCTGCAGGAGTTATTCTGGCTGCGCAAGACCATTGAAACCATTCCCGGCGCTTCCGGCGTGGCCCGCCGTCACAGCCAGAAATTCATGCAGGAATTGACTGATAAGGCGGACAGCGAGGACAAGAAGTCCAGCGGGGGCAAGAAAAAGAAAGCAACCAAGGCAAAGGACGCCGAAAAGGATGCGGCTGCGGAAAAGCCGGCGGCAAAGGCCAAGAGCGCCAAAAAGGTCGCGGTCAAAAAGTCTGACCCGATCGACCGCGACAACGAACCGCGGATCACCGTTCCCCGGCCAGCCGCGTCGCTGCTGGAGAATGACGATTACGAGGACGAGGAAGAAGATCCCGAGGAGGATTATCCTGATATCGCTTTTGAGAATGAGCCTCGGGCGAAGAAAAAGGCGAAAAAGAAAGAGACCGCCGAAACCGAGGCCGACGATGGCGACGATTACGAGGATGACAGCCTCGACTTTCTTGAAGAAGGCGAGGACAGCAGCCACCTGCTGATCGATCTGCCGCTGAAATCCACGGCCAAGACCAAGGCCCAGGCGATGACCAACATGGTGGTTGAAATCCCTGCAGAGGACGAAATTTCAGAGGACGGCGAGGGAAACTTCGTCTATCGGGGAAAACCCTACGACAATCTCCTGGATGCCATGAAACAGCAACAGGACGATGCCAGGAAGGCCAAGGCCTCCTGATTTCAATGGGTTAATAAAATCTCTTAATCTGAATTCTAGTGGCTCTGGATGTTCAGCAGGCTGTACAGGTCGCCATTAAGCTCACCAAACAAGGTATCGACGGCCGGGTGCGTGACCGGATCGCCACTGTCGTCGGGCAGCAGATTCTGCTGCGATACGTAGGCTTCATAACTGCTGTCGGAATTCTCGGCAAACAGGTGGTAATAGGGCTGATCCTTCGACGGGCGGACCGCTTCGGGGATCGACAGCCACCATTCCTCGCTGTTGGCAAACACCGGGTCGACGTCATAAATGACGCCACGAAACGGAAAAAGCCTGTGCCGGACCACCTGTCCGATACTGAATTTAGCGTCTCTGACGACTGTTTCTCTGTTCATGGTCCTGCCTTTCGCCCTTGATTTTATATATGGTGCATGAATCTGCGCTGAACAGGGCGTTTTTCAAAAAGCTTCCGCATCTTATCAGAAGAGATCAGAGATCGTCGAGCCGCCATCGATGATAATGCTCTGCCCGGTCATATAGGCAGCCGCGTCAGAGGCCAGGAACACCGCGGCGCCCGCAATCTCATCGGGCACGCCGATGCGGCCCAGCGGCGTTACGCGCTCCACACGGGCCAGTGCCTGCGGGTTCTCCCATAAAGCCTTGGCAAAATCGGTCTTGATCAGGCCCGGTGCAATACAGTTGGCGCGAATATTTTTCTTGCCCCACTCCACCGCCAGATTTCGCACCAACTGGAAATCAGCCGCCTTGGAGATGCCATAGACGCCTATGCCGGTATTGCCCTGCAGGCCGGCCACGGAGGAGATGACAATTATGGCCCCGCCGCCGCGCGCCGCCATCGACGGCGCGGTCATGTTCGCCAGCCAGAAGGTCGAACGCACATTGTTTTGCATAATCTTGTCGAAAGCATCGTCGTCCACATCTTTCATGGGCCCGTAAACCGGGTTGGACGCTGCGTTACAGACCAGAATATCGATCGGGCCAAGCTCCGCCGTGGTTTGATCCACCAGGTTCTGCAGCGCTTCCTTGGACGAAATGTTACAGGGAATAACAATGGCTTCGCCGCCGGCCTCGCGGATACCCTCGGCAACCGCTTCACAAGCCGGCGCTTTGCGGCTGGAGACCACCACCCGGGCGCCGGCCTCCGCCATACGCTCAGCCGTGGCGCGACCGATACCCCGGCTGGAACCGGTGATGACCGCCACTTTCCCCTCCAGTGAAAACATGCTCACAGACGAATTCTCCCCTTGTCCGATGATCTTTTGTTGGTGCTGTCAGGGGTAGAGGATTGCCACACTTCGGGCAACAGGAAAGAACGCCCCATACAGGCCGGCATTATCGCCAGACGTTCATCATGCTTGCATCATGCCGCCGGATGGATAACTGTGGCGTTTCTTAAAAACACGGCTGCGAGGATCTAAAATGACCTTTCCAATGAGTGGCGCCCTGCCCAGGGCAGTTTCGTTGCTGGCCACGCTGTCTGTGGCAATGCTGTTGTCGGCCTGCGAACCCGCGGGACAGCAATCCGAAGAACAGAGCAATCCACAATCAGAGACCCAGAGCGAAAGCGAGAGACTGACAGCGTTTTTTACCGCCAGCTTCGAGGAAGACCTGGCGCGCTCGCCGATGCGAAAGTCTTATCTGGGCATCCGCGACGAGGATTACGGCAAGTGGAACGACGCCTCCGACGCTCATGCCCGGGAAAGCAACGAAATGACCCGCCGCCAGCTGGAGGCGCTGGAAGCGTTTGATTTCGAGGCGCTGGACGCCGACGCGCAGCTCAGCTACCGGCTGTTCGCCACCATCGGGCAGCGCAGCCTGAAGCAATTCCAATACCGTTTTCATAACTACCCGGTAAATCAGATGTTCGGCTGGCACAGCCAGATTCCCAGCTTCCTGATCAATATTCACCGCATCGACAGCCTTGGCGACGCAGAGGATTATATCTCGCGTCTTCGCGGTGTGCAGCCGCTGATGGCTCAGGTCATCAAGGGCATGGAAACGCGCCAGGGCATGGGTATTGTGCCGCCAAAATTCGTCTTTCCACTGGTGTTGGGGGGCGCGAGAAATGTCATTGCCGGCGCGCCGTTCATGGAAGGTGATGACGGAACTTTACTTAGTGATTTCAAAGGTAAAGTAGAGAAACTTGATCTGGAAGATGAAGTAAAAACCAGGCTGGTTGAAGACGCCTCGGCAGCGCTTCTGGCCTCCGTTGGTCCCGCTTTCGAGGCGCTGATCACCTTCATGGAAGCCCAGGAAAAAATCGCCAATGACGATGCCGGCGTGTGGAAACTTCCGCAGGGCGAATCCTATTACGCCGCGCAACTGGCGAACTATACGACCACCGATTTGACCGCCGATGAAATACATCAGCTGGGTCTGGATAACGTGGCGCGCATTCACGGCGAGATGCGCGCCATCATGACCGAGGTTGGTTTTGAGGGGGATTTGCAGGAATTCTTCACCCATATGCGCGATGGCGATCAATATCATTATGGTGATACCGATGAGGGTCGCAGCGCCTATCTGGAAGATGCCCGCGCTCTCATCGACGCCATGCGGCTGCGGCTGCCCGATTATTTTGGCCTGCTGCCCAAGGCCGATCTTGTGGTCAAACGGGTTGAGGCCTTTCGCGAGCAGGCGGCCGGCGGCGCCTTTTATCAAAGTCCGGCGCTCGACGGTTCGCGGCCCGGCACCTATTACGTCAATCTGAAGAATATGGCGGACCGCCCCAGGTACGGGATGGAATCGCTGGCCTATCACGAAGGGCTGCCCGGCCATCACATGCAGCTGGCCATTGCCCAGGAACTTGAGGGCGTGCCCAAGTTTCAGCGCATGGCGCGCTTTACCGCCTATACCGAGGGCTGGGGCCTCTATTCCGAGTATCTGGGCAGGGATATGGGCTTCTACCAGGATCCCTATTCCAACTTTGGCCGGCTGGCCGCGGAATTGTGGCGGGCCTGCCGGCTGGTGGTTGACACCGGTCTGCATTCCAAACGCTGGACCCGCGAGGAAGCGATTGCCTATCTGCTGGAGAACACTCCGGCGGTCAGCAGCGGCGCCACCGATGCCATCAACCGCTATATCGGCTTCGCCGGTCAGGCGACGGCCTACCTGATCGGCAAGATCAAGATTCTCGAACTGCGCGAGACGGCGAAGGACCAACTGGGCGATGCCTTTGATGTGCGTGCCTTCCACGACGAGGTGTTGCGGCGCGGACCATTGCCGTTGAACATTCTGGAAGAAGAAATAGAAAACTGGATCGCCGCCCAGGCCGGGTAGGCTCGGCATGCTGGCCAGATGGCCAAAGCCGGCAGGCGGTAAAAGGAAAACACTTGTTTCCGCTCAAAGACGAAAACCCGATCTACAGCACCCCCGTGCTGACCGTGGCGCTGATCGTGATCTGCAGCGTAATCTTCATGCTGCAGGCTGGCGCCGGGGCTGCGGGTGGGCAGGAAATCGTCTACAAGTTCGGACTTATTCCCAGCGTGCTGCTTGGCGAGCGGCATTTGCCGCCCCATCTGGAAATGGCCATCCCGGCTTTGTCGCTGTTCACGTCGATGTTCCTGCATGGCGGCTGGATGCATCTGATCGGTAACATGTGGTTCTTGTGGATTTTTGGAAACAATATCGAGGATATTCTGGGCCACGGTCGGTTTATCCTGTTTTACCTCCTGGCGGGCCTGGGCGCGGCGGCGGCGCAAGTCCTCGCTGACCCCGGCTCGGATATCCCCATGGTCGGCGCCTCGGGGGCCATATCCGGCATTCTCGGCGCCTACATCCTCTTGTTCCCCAATGCGCGCATCCTGACCTTCGTCTGGCTGGGATTTTTTATCACCACCATGCGTATCCGCGCCGTCTGGTTCCTTGGCATATGGTTCGCCATGCAGGCGGTGAATGCGGCTGCATCAGGTGGGGGCAGTGGCGGTGGCGTGGCCTGGTGGGCCCATATCGGCGGCTTCATTGCCGGGATTGGGCTGCTTTTCCTGCTCAAGCCCCGGCGCAAGACCTCTGCGCCGCGCCGCAAAGGGCCCTGGGGTTAGGGGCTCAGCGGTCTCAACAGGTATTGTCACCCTCACTCTTCTTTGCCTTGGCACCCTCCCATCAAGGGAGAGGGAATTGTCTTTGGAGTTTGTCGCCCCTGACCCTCTCCCCTTGTGGGAGAGGAAGGGGCCCCCTTCGACAAGGGAGAAGTGGGAAGGTGAGGGGTGAAAAAGAGAAAATCGCCTTCAGGCGCCGGGCAGGGCGCCTAGCCAGCGGGCAGATCGAACAACAGAATCTCCGCGCCATCGACGCCGATCAGCTCGACCTCGTCTTCGGCCTCTATGGCGGCACCGTCGCCTTCCTTCAGGTCAAGGCCGTTCAGCAACACATCGCCGCGAGCCACCTGCAGCCACGCCTTGCGGCCGGTGGCCAGGGCGTGACGCACGGTCTGGTCTTGGTCCAGCCTGGCGGCGAAAAGCGCCACATCCTGATGCACGGTTACCGATCCCTCGCGGCCATCGCGCGAGGCCACAAGCCGCAGGGTGCCGGACAGCGTCTCTGGGGGGAATGATTTCTGCTCATATCCGGGTTCCAGACCGTCCTTTTCGGGCAGGATCCAGATTTGCAGAAGACGCAGAACTTCGCTGTCGGACGCATTGAACTCGCTGTGCTGAATGCCGGTTCCCGCAGTCATGCGCTGCACCTCGCCGGGCCGGATGATCGAGCCGTTGCCCATGCTGTCTTTGTGGGCCAGCGCGCCCTCCAGCACATAAGTCACGATCTCCATATTTTCATGCCCGTGGGTGCCGAAACCCTTGGCCGGCTGGATGCGGTCGTCGTTGATGACCCTGAGCGGGCCGAATCCCATATGTTGCGGGTCCTGGTAGGCGGCGAACGAGAAGCTGTGCCGCGCACTCAGCCAGCCATGCTCGGCCTGGCCGCGTTCCTCTGCGGGTCGAATGGTGATCATCATGGCGCTCCCTGCTTACAAATAAAGCCGCGCAACAGGCGCTTGGGAGTATTACCACCCTTGGCTCAACTGATCACTCTTCCTCCTGCTCCGGGTCGATCAGCCGGTGCAGGTGGACCACCACATATTTCCGCATGGCGTCGTCCACATGGGCCTGGCTGGCGGCGCGCCAGGCTTGTTCGGCTTCCTTGTAATTGGCGTACATGCCGACAAATTCGACCGCGCCCAAGTCCTCAAATTCCAGTCCCCGGGGATCCTTGACCCGTCCACCGAAGACCATATGCAGCAATTCCTTGTCGGGCATGACGTTTCTTTCCGCTGATCCAAAACTGAGGGCTTATGGCCCACAGATAGGATGAACGCAACAAAATTCCAGCTTGGGGATTGGTGAAGGGCTCTCGTCCGGCTGCTGGTTGCGGGGTGGCGCGGCGGCCCCGGCGCCTTCAAAGACCGGCGTCATCCTTCAGGCTCCGGATCAGCCCGGACAGCCCGACTTGGGCTATCTTGGCGGCGAAGCGATCACGCTGGGTTGCCGCCATGCTGATGCCTTCAATTTTCAGGTCGATGATCCTGAAGCGGCCATCCCTGATGCGCACGCGCCAGTCGGCGGCCACCGGCGGTCCGTCGGGCCGGATGATCTCGCTGCGCACGTAAATATCCTTCTTGCCGGCCGGGACAGTGTCGCCGACGATGAACTGCTCGTCACCAAATTCGGTCAGTCGATGGACATAGATATTCAGGATATATTGGGGAAATATCCTGGTATATTCCGCCATCTGCTCTTTGGTGGCGCTGCGCCCGTGACGGCCAAGCACCAGCCGGGCAATGTAATCCAGCGCGAAACCCTTGCTCAGGATATTGCGATAGGCGGTATCGCGCTCCTGCTGCGTCAGGGTGGTATCGTCCAATATTCGCAGGGCGTCGTCCGAAAGCGCCAGAATAAACGCCTTTGCCCCCTCGGGATCTTCAGCCGCTGTTTCCGCCGCCGGCTGCCCAACGTCATCGATTGCGTCCTGGGCATGCGCGGCGGGGAGGGCGATCAACAGGCCCATCAAAATCATTCCGGTAATGTTACGAATCAACACGTTGCCTTGTCCTCTCCTGAACAGAACCACTGCAGTGCAAAACCACTGCACTTCTACCGCCACCCATTAATTCCGGCAAGCTATCAGATAACTGGAAGAATATTGTGGCCAAAAAAGGGTTTTTCCTTCCCGATTTCGTGAGCGCCGGTTTACCGCTCAAGCGGGGAGTTTCCCTCAGGGGGACCCTGCCTCTTGCCGCAAATAGGCGAGCAAATCCATGCGGTCCTGGGCGCTGCGAATGGGCGCCACGTTCATCTTGTTGCCGGGCAGGAAATCCAGGGGATTTGATATCCATTCATCCAGGGTCCGCTCGTTCCACACAATGCCCGATTCCCGCAGCGCCTTGGAATAGGCATCGTATCCCGGTTCTGCACCGGCCGGCCGGCCAAAAATATTCTCCAGGCTGGGACCGGGTTTGGCGCGCGCGCTGGTAAACCCGTGGCAGGCCCGGCAGCGCCCGAAAACCAGCTTGCCGTTTTTTGCGTCGCCAGCGCGCGAAAGGGCGAAATCCGGGTCGGCGCCTGCTTTATTCCGGGCCCCGTCCCCGGCTTCATCCTGGGCCAGGCCCTGACCCGGAGAGAGCAAAAGCCAAAATCCCAAAATGGCGACCAGCGTCGGTCTCGGAACTGAATGTTGTTTTTTCATCATTGGGCAGGCTGGCCTGTTGGCCCTATGTACGGGCGAATCTCACCCGAAGCGACGCGCTCCATATAGGATTTCAACATGCGCTTTACCTCGGGCGCCATGATGTACAGCCCCACCATATTGGGGAAAGCCATGCCCAGAACCATGGCGTCGGCGAAGTCCATGACCGCTGTAAGCTGCATGCCCGATCCGGCGACAATGGTCAGCAGAAAAGCGCTCTTGTAAATGCGCTCGACCATGGCCGAGTTGCCGAACAGATATACCGCCGAGCGCTGGCCGTAATAGTACCAGGTGATGGAGGTGGAAAAAGCGAACAGCACGGCGGCCACCGACAACAGATATGGAAACCAGGTAAACACCGTGGCGAAAGCGTTGGAGGTCAGCGTAATGCCGCCCGCCGAGCCGGGGTTGAGATGCTGGCCGGTCAGGATAATGACCAGCGCCGTCATGGTGCAGACCACCACGGTGTCGATGAAGGGCTCGAGAAGCGCGACCAGACCTTCAGCAACCGGCTCGGTCGTTTTGGCGGCGGCGTGGGCGATGGCCGCCGACCCGATGCCGGCCTCGTTGGAAAAGGCGGCACGGCGGAAGCCCTGCACCAGCACGCCGACGAAGCCGCCGGTTATGCCCTCGGGCGAAATTGCCCCGCTTATGATGGCGCCTACGGCATCCGGAATACCGCTGGCATGGGTGGCGATGATGACCAGCGCGCTGCTCACATAGAGAAGCCCCATGAAGGGAACCAGCCGTGCGGTAACCCGCGCGATCGAATGAATGCCGCCAACCACCACCGCCGCTGCCGCGATGGCGATGAGCAGGCCGAAAAACCATTGCGATCCGGCGAATACTTCGCCGCCCGACAGGCTGGCGACCACATTCATGACCTGCTGGGTGGCCTGGTTGGTCTGGAAAAGGCTGCCCGAGCCCAGCGAGCCGCCGATGCAGAGTATCGCCGCCATAATCGCCAATACTCGCCCTAGTCTCGGAAACCCGTGCGCGGCAAGGCCGCGGCTCAGGTAGTACATGGGGCCGCCGGAGACCACGCCGTTTTCATCGATTTCACGGTATTTCAGGCCGAGCGTGCATTCGACGAATTTCGTGGTCATCCCGAACAGGCCGGCCAGAATCATCCAGAAGGTGGCGCCGGGGCCGCCGATGGAAATGGCGATGGCCACGCCGGCGATATTGCCCAGGCCCACGGTGCCCGAAAGGGCCGCCGTCAGTGCCTGGAAATGGGTCACTTCGCCGGGGTCATTGGGGTTGTCGTAGCGCCCGGAGACGATTTTCAGGGACTGGCGAAAGCCGCGAATATTGATGAACCGCATATAGACGGTGAAGAAAACGGCGCCCGCCATGAGCCAGACGACGAGCAGCGGCAATATGGCGCCATTCACGGTGGGTCCCCAGAAAACGCCGTCGGCTATGGGCTGGGTGAAGGGCGTGATGATCTGGTTGATGCGGTCGTCAATGCTCGCGCCGTCTTGCGCCAGGGCAGGCGCCACCGCTGTCAGCATCGCTCCGGGAAATGTAATCACGCCAAGAGCGCGTGCTGCGATGTGCCTGAAATTCATACCGGGACCGGTCTCTCTTTGCCGCGATTGCGCCGGAAACCGGCCGCTGTCTGCGGCGGGCATCCGCCCTTGCCAGCCACGCGGTGGTTAGAGCATTTTTTCGCGCATCTGTCACCTTTGGCCTGAAAGACGCCGATCCGGCGGAAAACGACGGTCATCAGGCGCGTTCGGCGTGGTCAGGCCGTAAGCGTTAACGTGCCGTTAACTTGACGCACTTAAGCTTCAGGTTACTTGGTGTAATGATGCGATTATTGAGGCAAAATCTTGTCCGAGAAAAAGAAACTGTCTATCGGCGATGTCGCCAAACTTCTTGAGGACCCCTCAGCGGATCACCGGGCGGAGGCGGCGGCGAAAGTCAGCGCCGAATTTTCCTCTGGCGCACTCTCCGATTCCGAACGCACCATAGCCGAAGATATTTTCCGCGCCATGGTCAAGGATGTGGAAGTCAGGGTGCGCAAGGCGCTGGCCGAGTCCTTGGCCAGCAATCCGGACGTGCCCCACGATGTGGCGCTGACGCTGGCCGGCGACGTGGCCGAAGTGGCGCTGCCGATCATCGAAAATTCCATTGTCCTGACCGACGCGGATCTGGTTGAAATTGTCCGGACCAGGGGTGTGGACGAGCAGTTGGCGGTGGCCAATCGCATCCATGTCGGCGAAATTGTTGCCGATGCCCTGGTCGACACCAATGTCGAGGATGTGGTCGCCGTTCTGGTCGCCAACGATGGCGCGGTGCTGTCCGAAAATACCATGGGAAAAGTGCTGGACGATTTCGGCGACAGCGAAAAAGTCAATGCCCCGATGGCGCGCCGTAAAACGCTGCCCATTGGCGTGGCCGAGCGCCTTGTGGCGCTGGTTTCCGAGAGCCTGAAAGACCATATGGTCTCGCATCACGAGTTTTCACCGGATATGGCCGCCGACCTGCTGCTCGACTGCCGCGAGCGCGCGACCATCAGCCTGCTGGAGCCGGGAGCCGGTTCCCCCGACGTTCTGGCGCTGGTTGAACAGCTGCACAAAAACGGGCGTCTGACTTCCACGATCATTATGCGCGCGCTCTGTGTTGGCGATACCACCTTTTTCGAGGCGGCGCTGGCGATGCGCGCCAACGTGCCCGTGGCCAACGCCTATAAGCTTGTTTACGACCAGGGCGATCTGGGCCTGGAGCAGTTGTTCGAGAAGGCGGATATACCGAACTCAATGCTTTTCATGACGCGCACCGCCCTGCAGGTTGCCGCCGAGATGACGGTGACCAGCGGTGACGACCGCGAGCATTTCAAGCAGGTGATGATCGAGCGCGTGCTGACCACCTGCGAGGACGATTTCGATAGCGATAATCTGGATTATTTTATCGGGAAGCTTGCGAGCAGCAATACAAAAGAACAGGCCAAAGCCTCCTGATATTTCGGACAGCCAGCCTACCAATCATATTCAGGGACCGGACGACGACCTCCGGTCTCTTTTTTTGCCCGGCGATCCCGGCAATTCCCGGAGATCCCGGCAATCCCCGGCAATCAAAGACCATACTTTGCCGGCAGCCACAGCGCTATTTCCGGCCATATCATCACCGCCACCAGGCCCACCAGCTGCAGCAGCACAAAGGGCACGATGCCGCGATAGATATGCTGAATTTTTACTTCCGGGGGTGCTGCGCCCTTCATGTAAAACAGCGCGAAGCCGAAAGGCGGCGTCAGGAAGCTGGTCTGCAGGTTGATGGCCACCAGGATGGCAAACCAGATGACCGCCATATCCGGATAGGGGATATGGTCGCCAAAATCCAGCGCCCGGATTATAGGCGCGAACACCGGCAGAATGATCAGCGATACCTGAACCCAATCGAAAAAGAAGCCGAGCAAAAAGACCACGACCATCAGGGCAATCAGGATGCCCCAGGGGCCGGTTGCCATGCCACTCACCGCGCCCACGATCAGGTCGTTGCCGCCGAGTAGCGTAAAGACAAAGGAAAAGGCGGTCGCGCCCACGAAAATGCCGAACAGCATTGATCCAATCAACGCCGTGCGCTCGGTCACGTCTTTCAGCACGGCAAAAGTGAGCTTGCCCTTGATGGCGGCCAGTATTGTCGCGCCGACGGCGCCAATGCCGGATGCCTCGGTGGGGGTTGCGAAGCCGCCGAGAATGGAGCCCAGCACCACCAGGATCAGGGCAAAGGGGGGCAGAAAGCTTCGCACCACCATGCGGGCAATCGCCGCGCGTGTCAGATGCTTTTTGTCGATGACCAATGGCGGCGCGTAATCGGGCCGGGTGGCGGCGCGCCACACGATATAACCGAAATACAGCGCCGACAGCATCAACCCCGGTATGAGGGCGGCAAAAAACAGCGTGCCGATTGATACGGACAGCAGATCGCCCATGACCACCAGCATGATGCTGGGCGGGATGAGAATGCCCAGGGTGCCAGACGACGCGATGGTGCCCGTCGCCAGCGGCAGGTGATAGCCGCGCTCGATCATGATGGGCAGGGCTTGCTGACTTGGTCATGATCTCTTCAAACAGATAAAAGGACTCGGCTTCAGTATGCCATCGCAGCCGGAAACATACATGCAAAATAGGTCTGGCGAAAATGAGGCGAAAGGGGCGGCATTCGC
>JACZSK010000072.1:13664-14229 GCA_022574255.1 Pseudomonadota bacterium | reverse complement strand
GCCGCTACAGAGGTGAAACGTATCGCCGGTCAGATCAATTTGACAATCCATGCGCTGGGTATCTTGCTTTGCCCTGCCGCATATCCTCGGAGACGGCGAAGAAGTTGAATATGTCTCCCTGGGTGCCGGGAACACAGGGCGCCGCTTCGATCTGGAAACCAATTACCGCATAGCTGAGTTCAAATTTATAAATTGGCGGGGCGGAGCGGAATCCATCCGTCAAAATTCTATTTTTAAGGACTTTTTCGAGCTAGCTGAGGCGGAAACGTCGAAGCGAAAGTACCTTTATCTTCTTGGAACGGATCACGCGCTTAAGTTTTTCAACGGGGGCCGCTCGCTGAAGAGCGTGCTCAGCAAGAACGAAGCGACGAGATCGCACTTTAGGGATTTGTATGGCGAGACATACGCCACAGTGTGTGACTTCTTTTCTGATCACAAAGACAAAGTGGTCATTCAGGACGTATCCAGATGGTTGCCCGATTTAATGGTTCAGAATAGCTGAACCGACCGCTTGCAGACGGTTTTGATCCTTTTTGTGGCTCGTAAGGTCTGGAAAATAAAAGCT
>JACZSK010000072.1:0-13654 GCA_022574255.1 Pseudomonadota bacterium | reverse complement strand
GCCTTTCCAAGGTTGCTCAAGCGCTTTCACTGGACATCCAATTCATTGCACTGGAAACAGGGCATCTTGAAATGGGGCTTGATGGTGCGCCGCCGGAGCTGGATGGGGATGTGGGGATCACATCGCTTTATTGTTCAAAGACCGGGTAACGACCCTACTGTGATATTTGACGGGCAGCCAGCCCCTCTCCCAACCAATTATCCCTGATTTTAGCCAAGCGACGGCAATCGATCTCACCATCCCAGCGAACCCGTGGTAAGAACCCGGGTATTGCGTTGCCACCGAATCTTCGAAAGGGAAAGTGACTGCGGATTAGCAACATTTTCGCCCGTGACTGTCCCCCGCCACTCACTTGTCCACCAGTGTCCATGGGCACCTGGTAAGGCTCTCGCCGACACATCTAAAAGAACCTTGTTCATTTGCAAAATCGCATGATCCATATTAGTAAAATCGCATGGTCCGTATTAGTAAAATCGCCTGTGGTGTTAGCTGTCGAAGACAATGGAATCATCTGTCTGTATGGGGAGTTTAGGTGCCGGAACGTAGAAATTGGTCTGAAAGTGAGGTGTGCCACGCGATCGCGCTTTATCTGGTCACCGATTTCGGCAAAATTGATAAGCGCAATTCAGACATTATTGAGTTGGCTGCGCGAATTGGCAGGACTCCCAGCGCGGTCGCGCTGAAGCTCGGCAACCTCGCTGCTATAGACACAAGCATTCCGCAAAGAGGTATGGTTAATGCCAGTGCGACAGACAGGCGTGTTTGGGCAGAGTTCCTGACCGATCCGGCGAGTGTCCTTGACGTCTATAGGCAGCAACCTAAATTTGAAAGATTACCGGAAATTGAGATCGCTGCCGCAGCAATGGAAACGCAAACTCAGTCGCCAATGTTAGCTGAGGATGCCGTGAAATATTTGCATCAGGAGGGTCGCGAACGGCGTGTGGAGTCAACGCAGAGAATCGGGCAAGATTTTTTCAGGAAAATGATTTTGACTTCATATCGCAGTCGCTGCGCTTTGACAGGGATTGAAGACAGACGTCTGTTGAACGCAAGCCATATAGTCGCATGGAAAGATGATCCCCAAAATCGTCTGAATCCCTCGAACGGCATTTGTTTGAACGCCCTGCATGATCGGGCCTTTGATAGGCACCTGATAACCTTTGACGAAGATTACCGAATGAAAATCGCCGACCATGTCCCGCAGGTGGCGCGCCGAGAACTGGAGCGGGTGGATTCCGGGCGTCTTGAACTGCCGACCCGCTTCCTTCCAGGCCAATCTTTTTTGGAGTCACACAGGCTGGAGTTTTTCGAGAAAGCCCGAACCATATCCATCTGATTGGTTCTGAAAGACCACAGAAGTCCAGCGCACGGATTGCAGCAGAGACGCGTTCGCTCCAGACTGTCCCTCCGCCAATACCCGTTTGAGATATATGGGGTGTTTACGCCCTGTCAGCGGCCGCGCGCGGCAGATATTCGCCTGTTTTTTGTTATCTCATTTTTTGTTATCTCGTTGCGAAGCGGCGAAAAATGCCGATAAATGAACCGGATCAATTCGGGCGCGGCGCCGGTGGGGTCCGGCCACAAGCCATATGGGGGAGTTAAAGACCGATGCTGAAAGCCTGGTTCGAAATAAAGCTGTGGAAGCGTATTCTCGGCGCGCTCGTCGCGGGCGCCCTGGTCGGTCTGGTCTGGGGCGAGGGCGCGGAGTCCATCCGCTGGATCGGTGATGTTTTCATCCGCCTTATCCGCATGCTTGTGGTGCCATTGATCTTCACAACGCTGGTCTCGGGGGTCATCGCCATGGGCGATCCCAAGAAGCTGGGCTCGATCGGCGTCAAATCCATGGTGCTTTATATGGCGACGACGGCGCTGGCGATTACCATTGGTCTGACCTTTGGCGAACTTCTGGATGTGGGCAGGGGAGTGGACCTTACCGGCGCCGAGGCATTCCAGCTGGCCGAGCCGGTGGGCCTGGCCGAGCGGCTGTACGGAATTGTCCCTATCAATCCCGTGGCGGCCTTGGCTGAGGGTAACGTGCTGGCAATTATCCTGTTCTCCATCCTCTTGGGCATTGGCATATTGCTGGCCGGCGACAAGGCCCGCGCCCTGGCAGACGTATTCAACGCCGGCGCGGAAGCGATGCTGAAAGTTACCCATATGGTCATGGAAATCGCACCGTTCGGCGTTTTCGCGCTGATCGCATCGGTGGCCGGCAGCGGCGGTTTAGAGACCCTGCTCAGTGTCGTTGCCCTGGCCGCCGCGGTATACGGCGCCTGCCTTACACATATGATCCTGGTCCACGGTGGCCTTATTCGCTTTCTTGTGCGGCTTCCGGTGTTGCCTTTCTTTCGCGGCGTGCTGGATGCCCAACTGGTTGCCTATTCAACTGCCTCCAGTGCGGCAACATTGCCGGTCACCATATCGGTGGCGGAAAACAACCTGGGTATTCGTCAAAGTGTGGCCTCGTCGGTGTTGCCATTGGGCGCGACCATCAACATGGACGGGACCGCGCTCTATATAGGCATCGTCACCCTGTTCGCGGCACACGCCTTTGGTATTGATCTCGATATGACCGATTATTTCATGATCGGCCTGACCACAACGCTGGTCTCCATAGGGACGGCCGCCGTGCCTTCCGCATCGCTCTTTCTGCTGGCCGCGGTTCTGGAGGTCATTGGTATTAGCGCCGCCCAGACAGCCATCGTGATTGGCTTTGTATTGCCGTTCGATCGCGTGCTCGACATGATGCGAACAGCGACCAATGTCACCGGCGATCTTGCCGTTGCCACCGCCGTGGCGAAGAGCGAAGGCGAATTCGATGAAGCCTGCTACAGGGCGGCGCCGGCGGAATAACGCTGCCGATGAGCAAGCTTAACAATATGCTTCCCGGTTTATCCGGTTGACCAGATAGTAAGCAATCCAAATTATGTAGAGGGCATATTTGCCACCCCCGGTTTCAGGCCGGAATTTTAAGGGCCAGAGCTTTAAAGGAAAGACATGTCCGTACCCGATCCGGCAAGCAAGGCCGGGATAACTTTGCCCGGCGACACCAGGGTCGCGGTGGTTGGCCTGGGCTATGTTGGCCTGCCGCTGGCCGTGGTGCTGTCGCATAAGTTCCAGACAACGGGCTTTGACATCAGCTCGGCGCGAATTGGCGAGCTCGGCGATACCTTTGATCGCACCGGCGAAGTGTCGGCCGAACGGCTGGCGGCCTGCCCGCTGGGATATACCGACGATGCCGCTGGAATAGCCGGCGCAGACTTTTTCATCGTCACCGTACCGACGCCGGTCGATGCCAACAATGATCCTGATCTGGGGCCTTTGCTGGCTGCCTGCGCCACCGTTGGGCCGTTGATTACCAGGGGCGCCACGATTATTTTCGAGAGCACCGTCTTCCCCGGCGCCACGGAGGAGATTTGTGGGCCGGCGCTGGAGAAAAGCTCAGGCATGAAGGCGGGCGAGGATTTCTTTCTTGGTTACTCGCCGGAGCGGATAAACCCGGGCGACCGCCAGCATACCGTGGACCGGATCATAAAGATCGTGGCGGGCCAGACGGCGGAGGTGACCGAGCGGCTGGCGGCGCTGTATGGGGCCATCACCTCCGGCGGCGTATTTCGCGCCAAAAGTATCATGGCCGCCGAGGCCGCGAAGGTTATCGAGAATTCGCAGCGCGACATCAATATCGCCTTCATCAACGAGATCACCATGATCTTCGGGCGCATGGGGCTGTCTATCCACGACGTTCTGGATGCCGCCGGCACAAAATGGAATTTCCTGAACTTCACGCCCGGCCTGGTCGGCGGGCATTGTATCAGCGTCGACCCTTACTATCTGGCGCATAAGGCCAAGGCGCTTGGCCATGATCCCCAGGTTATTCTGGCCGGGCGACGCACCAACGACGAAATGGGAAGCTATATTGCCGGCGCCATTTCCGCTCAGCTTGAAAAAGGCGACAGGGTTCTGGTCCTGGGCTTTACTTTCAAGGAAAATGTTTCTGATTTGCGCAACTCAAAGGTGATCGACGTGATCCGCGGTCTGGAAGACGCCGGGCTGCAGGTCGACGTGCATGACCCGCTTGCCGACAGCGGCGAAGCCAAGTCTGCCTATGATGTTGATCTTCTGGACGGCATTCCCTACGCCGCCCAAAAAGCCGGGCAATATGAATGCGTGGTGGGCGCCGTTACCCACAGCGTTTACGCCGATATGGGCCCCGAGGATTTCCGCCTTCTGCTCAAGGCCGGCGGCCTCTTGGCCGATATCAAGGGCATGTGGCGGAATACCGTTATGCCGGACGGCTTGCGCCGCTGGCAACTCTAATCCGCTACCGCCTTCTCCAGTGTTGCCAGGGTTTTTCGCGCCTGGATTTCGCGGGAATATTCAGGCGCGGCGGCCAGGCTGTTGGCGGCAAAACGGGAGGCTGCTTCCCGGTCATCAAATAGCCTGCGAACCGCTGCCGCAAAGGCCTCCGGGTCAGCCGGCGGCACCACAATTCCTGCTTCATGCCGCGCGACTATGGCCGATCCGTCACCGCCGGGGCCCACATAGACTATGGGCATGGCCGCTCCAGACTGGTCTCCGGCCGAAAAAGCCAGGGTACCGATTGCCGCCGTCAAATCGAAGGTAGCCAGTGCCAGCTGGATTGGCGCTGCGGCGATACGATCGACCACTTTCATATTATTTGCCGCATCCGCGGTAAAGCGGTCACCGATGCCAAAAAGAAACGAAAGGTTTTTTCCGGTGTTACCAACGTTGGTGGTGTCGTTTACGACTGAAAGTCTTACGCCGGCATTGCCCGGCTGTGGCGTGATTTCGAGAGCGCCGTTCGCATTGAAAGCAAAATTGAAGAAATTGCCTAATGCCGTTGGTCCATTCAGATCGTTCCACAGATCAGAAAACAGGATGCCGGTGGCGCCCGGATCCAGCGTGTATTCGGTGAGCACCTTTCCCGCCGCGTCGCGAACTTCAAAGGTTGTCGTTCCTGTGGCTATTAGATGTGACGCCGCTGCTGTAAGTCCTGTGTCAAAGGAGGCTGGCACGGCAGCCGCAAGAAGGTCATTCATTCCAAAAAAATGGGAAAACCCCCTGGAGCCGCGTTCGCTAGGCGTTACGGGGTCGTCCAATATAACCACGCCGTGGGTGGGATCGGTGGCGGTGAAAGTCATGACATTGCCGGCGTAGGAAAGAGTGCCGGCGCCGGCAAGCCCCGCAGTTACATCTACAGCTATATCATTCAGGCTGACGGGTGCGGGGGGCACCGGTTGATCAAAATCAATGGAGATTTTTTGCACAACCTGATTGTTGCTGTCGACGATGGCGAAATTCACGATTCCGTCAAAAAACGGAAACTGACCACCGGGGAGAGCCATTTCACGGCCCACCAGTTGGTTGGGCGCCGGAACAGAAGTGTGGGCGTTATGGATTGCATTTATCTGATCGATCAGGGTCGCCGATAATTCGCCGAGCGTCAGCGACATATCCCTGAGGTCATTGTCGCGCAAATTCAAAAGTCCGCGCAGTTTTCCGTTCGTTATTTTGTGGTCAAAATCGCGTGGCACACCAACGCGTTGGCCGGACAGGTTGTCAATTCGCCAAATCTGTATCGGGTCGAACTGCGTTCCCGAGGTTACAAGGCCGGGAGCGTTATATTCCAGCTCCCGAAGAGAGGAATCCAGCAATACGGTGCCCGAGCCGGTGGTTACGCCTATGGAGCCGTCGCCGTTGCGCGAAATGCGGATATCGACTATTTCCGACAGTGCATTCAGAGCCTGGTCGCGGCGGTTATCCAGGCCGGCGGAACCGCCGCCGATGGCGCGCTGGCGAACGATCAGCGGATTAATCTCGTGAATGCGCGCCAACGCCTCGTTCGCCGCAACAACCTGTTCCTGGATTTGCTGATTTGCCTCGTTTCGCAAATTCTGAATGGCGCCTGAAACGCGGGTGATTTCGTCGGCCATGTCCTGCATCGAGGCCAAAGTTGCCTGACGCAGTATTTGCCCTGCCGGGTCTATCGCCAGGTCCGCGATTACGCCAAAAAGCCGGTTGATCCGGGCCGAGATTGTGCTCTGGGAATCGGGGCGGCCGAGTATGCTCTGAAAGCGCTGGTTAAACTGGTCCTCGGTATTTGCCGTGGATGCGCGGGCGCGGGCGTCGAGCCCGGCGGCCTGCAAGAACCGATCTACGATGCGCTGGATATCGGATATCTTGACGCCCGCAGACCTGCCCCCAACTACGATATTTTCCAGGTGCACGACTTCCCGCGAATAATCTTTCGTGTTCACATTGACGATATTGTTGGCGGTCGTGCGCAATGCGGCCTGGGTGGCGAACAGGCCGGTGACCGCTGTGCTCAAAACACCTGAGATCGACATATGCTCTTACTCCTGCCTGGCTGTGCGCCGCTGGCGAGGCAATATGTGCCTCTGCAGCAAATGATTTACGCCCGAACCGGCAATTGCTGCACAAAGTCCGACTATTATGGAACCCTGGCCGCATGCCAATAGAGGCGGTCTAACTCCTTGATATTTCAAGGATATATTGGAATTACTCATATTTCTTCCCCGGGCACGCGCCCCGCTGGGCAATATTCATACAGCAGGATAAGCAAGGGCTGTGCCAATGGGGCTGCTGGTGGGCCTCGGGAAGACGCCTTTATGTTTTAATCATGAAATAAATTTCAGTTCGAGTTTTTCTTGATACAAGAGAGTACAATATTTGACAGTGGATAAGAGTTGGCTTCTTTCGATCGGGAATCGACAGAGCGCCGGGAAAACGACCAGTGAGCGAAAAGGATTGGTCGATTTAAGAAGGACATCCCAACAATGAAAATAGATCGCAAACCTGTTTACGAGGCGCTTCGCGGGCGGAATTCCAAGGATTACGAGATATATCTGAACTGCGAAAAACTGCTGGCCTGCCAAAAGGATTTTGACGAGCTGTGCAATGAGGATGAGCTTCAGTTCCAGATTGTGCATCAGGTGGAAGAGCTATGGATGAAGCTGCTCAACTATACCCTGCTCAATGTCCATGATTACATGATCGCCGGCAATGCGCACAGAACGACCACGTTGCTCGGGCGGTGCAATCAACTGGTACGGCTGATGATCCAGCAGCTCGATCTGCTGGAGACCATGTCGCCGCGGGAATACCAGCAGATCAGGTTGCAACTGGGCAATGGCAGCGGCCAGGAATCACCGGGCTTCAAAACGCTTGTGAGCCTTGGCCCCCGGCTGTGGCCGGCATTCGAGGATGCCTTCCTGAAGCCGGAGAAACGGACGGTTCGTTCGGTCTATGACACGGACTATGCCCATGACGACGCTTATGTGGTGGCCGAGGCCATGATCGAGTTTGATGAGCAGATGCAGCTCTTTCGCTGGCATCATATTTTTCTCATTCATCGCAGCATCGGTATGGGCTCGGCCTCGCTGAAGGGACGGTCCGTGGACCTTCTGCAGAAGGGCGCCAAGCAACGTTTTTATCCCGCATTATGGGATGTTCGCGTGGAGATGACCAACGAATGGGGCGGCGAATACGGCAAGGTCCGGCCCAGTATTGGCGGCGAGGGCGAGGCCGGCTAGAATTTACCGGAACGTAATCGGCAAATGAGGCCGAAAGCGAGACAGGCCCGATCCGAGAGGAAGGGCCTGTCTGCAAATTTGGCTGTGCCGGGTTGGCGGGTTCGGGTCAGGCGGCCCTGGCGCTGCCACCCTCCTGGCCCGGACGCCGGCCCTTGCCGCGCCGCGGCCTGAATTTCCTGACGCTGCCGCCACCGTTGGCCTGTTTCCAGGCGCCGCCATTGTTCCCGCCATTGCGTCCCCGGTTGCGGCGTCGGTTCTTCCGTCCCGATTTTCCGCCAGCAGGTTCGGCGTCGGCTATTTCCTGCGCGTGAAAGGGGTGGTCCGTATGCACCGGAACCGCCTTGCCGGTGACTTTCTCGATATCGACCAGGTAGCCGCGCTCTTCCGCGTCGCAGAAAGAAATGGCCTTGCCCTCTGCGCCGGCGCGGGCCGTGCGGCCAATGCGATGCACATAGGTGTCGGGGTCCTGGGGCAGGTCGAAGTTGATAACGTGGGTCACGCCGTCAACGTCAATGCCGCGCGCGGCGATGTCGGTGGCCACCAGCACCCGTAACTGCCCTTTCTTGAAACCGTTCAGGGCCCTTTGGCGGGCGCCCTGGGTTTTGTTGCCATGGATGACGCCGACAATGACATTGCCCTTCGCCAGATGTTTGGCAACGCGGTCGGCGCCGTGCTTGGTGCGGGTGAAAATCAGGGCGCGGGAAATGTCGGCGTCCTTGAGAAGGTTGCTCAGGAGCGCGCGCTTTTTTGCCTTTTCCACGAACAGAACCCGCTGCTCAATGCGTTCCGCCGTGGTCGATTGGGGGGCCACTTCAACCCGCACGGGGTCTGACAGCAGCCCTTCAGCCAACTTGGCGACGGCGGTCGGCATGGTGGCGGAAAACAGCAGGGTCTGGCGGTTGCTGCCGACCAGATCGGCGATCTTGCGCACATCCTTGACGAACCCCATATCAAGCATGCGATCGCCCTCGTCGAGCACGAATATGCTGACATCGTCGAGGCGAAGCTTGTTGCGATTGAGAAGGTCCATCAGGCGGCCCGGGGTGGCGATGACGATGTCAACGCCGCCGGCCAGTGCCCTGATTTGTTTGCCCATGGGCGAGCCACCAAAAATGGTGGTGCCGCGCAGGTGGAGGAATCTGCCATAGCTGCGCACACTGTCACCGATTTGTACCGCCAGTTCGCGGGTCGGTGCCAGTATCAGCGCACGCGGGCGCCCCGCTGCGGGGCGGCCCCTGGATCTCTTGGCGAGGTTCTGCAACATGGGCAGAACGAAAGCGGCGGTTTTTCCGGTGCCTGTCTGCGCTACGCCTAGAAGATCTCGGCCCGCCAGCAAATGCGGTATGGATTGGGCCTGGATCGGCGTTGGTGCCGTGTAGCCCTCGGCGGTAAGTGCCCGCCGCAAGGGCTCGATTAACTCGAGCCCGGAAAAATCAGTCATATATCAATATCTCTTGTTGTTATTCTCATTATTGTTTTTCACGCCGTTTGAACGGCGAATGGGACGGGGCCGGACGACACATGGTCTCTCCGGCCCACATCCTGATCGATTAGTCGCGAAGCTGTATGTCTTCGGCGGCTTCCTTGCCGTCGCGGCCGGCGACCAGCTCGTAGCTGACCTTCTGGCCATCAGCCAGCGTGGGAATGCCGGCGCGCTCCAGCGCTGAGATGTGAACGAATGCGTCGTTGCCGCCTTCTTCGGGCTCAATGAAGCCGAAGCCTTTGGTGGCGTTGAACCATTTCACGGTACCGTTAGTCATAGTGTCGTTTCCTTTTAACATATGGAAATTGCGCGGGCCGACCTTATGTCGGCTCACGGTTTAAACGCTCACAATGTCAGGAAAGCGACTTGGCTGACCGCGCGTTCGCGGGGATCAATCAGGGCGTACAAGACGAAGTGTAACGTAGCAACGCGCCTGATTTAGGCATTTACGCGGCAAAGTCAAGAACAATCCGCGAACCCGGGCCGGTGTTTTGCGGGCATTTCGCGCTGTGATGGAATTTTAATGAGTATAATGTTATAACAATAGGGTAATTAAATCGAGTTCGAGCGCGGGCTGCGCGAAGGAGCAAAGAACCGTGGCGCGGTGCCTATTCGAGAAAATATGGCAGGCCCATGAGGTGGCTGATCTGGGAGACGGGGTATCGCTGATCCTTGTCGACCGGGTTCTGCTGCATGAGCGTACCGGGCCCATTGCCCTCGAAAACCTGAAAACCGCCGGACGGCCCGTGGCGAACCCCGGGCATGTCTTCTGTATTCTCGATCACATCGTCGATACCCTGCCCGGGCGCGGCGACGCCACCCGGGTTCCCGGTGGCACGAAATTCATCACGGCGTTGCGCGAGGCCGCTGGCCAAGCCGGCCTCACCCTCTTTGACATCGGCGACCCGCGCCAGGGGATAACCCATGTGGTGTCCACCGAGCAGGGCATCGCGCTGCCGGGCCTGACAATTGTATGCCCCGACAGCCACACCTGCACCCAGGGCGCGCTGGGCGCACTGGCCTGGGGCATCGGCTCATCGGAAGCGGAACATGCCCTGGCCACGGGCACCCTGCGCGTCGATAAGCCAAAGACAATGCGCGTCACGTTCGGCGGCGCGCTGCAGTCCGGCGTAACGGCGAAGGACATGATCCTGGCGCTGATAGCGAAATTTTCCGCCGCCGGGGCGCGGGGCCATGCGCTTGAGTTCGCCGGCGAGGCGGTCATGGGACTGGACATGGAAGCGCGCATGACGCTGTGCAATATGGCGGTTGAATTCGGCGCCTTCACCGGGTTGATCGCGCCGGACCAGAAAACCCTGGATTATGTGAAAGGGCGACCCTACGCGCCGGGGGAAGGCGACTATGACCGGGCGGTCAGGGCCTGGGGGCAGCTGGCATCGGACCCGGGCGCGAAATTCGACCTGGAGATAAGTCTGGATGCGACCTCGTTTGCGCCGATGGTCACCTGGGGCACCAGCCCGCAGCAGGCCATGCCGGTTGATGGGCGCGTGCCCGACCCCGGCGCCGAAAACAATGAGGACCAGAAGTCTTCCATGATTCGGGCGCAAGACTATATGGCGCTTGGGCCCGGCACTGCGCTCACCGACTTGTCCATCGATGGCGCTTTCATAGGCTCCTGCACCAACAGCCGGATCAGTGACCTGCGACGGGCCGCCCGGATTCTGCAGGGCAGGAAGGTGGCGGCGGGCGTGCGGGCAATCTGCGTGCCGGGCTCGACAAGGGTGAAGAGCCAAGCGGAAGCGGAGGGGCTGGATAGAATATTTTTGGACGCCGGGTTTGAATGGCGCGAATCAGGCTGCTCCATGTGCTTTTTCGCCGGTGGCGAGAGCTTCGGCTACCGTGACCGGGTGGTCACCAGCACCAATCGCAATTTTGAAAGCCGCCAGGGTCCCGAGACGCGCTCGCATCTGGCCAGCCCCGAAACCGTCGCCGCCTCGGCAATCGAGGGGCGCATCGCGGATGTGCGGAAATATCTGTCTGGGGCCAAATAATGAAACGGTTCGAGGATATTACCGCCGTGGCCGCGCCGCTGATGCGCAATAACATCGACACCGATGCCATCATTCCGTCCCGTGAGATCAGCGGAATATCAAAGGCAGGTCTTGGCGAGGCCCTCTTCGCGGGCTGGCGCTACGGCGAGCCGGGCAGCCGCAAGCCCAGAGCCGATTTTATCCTCAATCGGGCGGAATACGCCGACGCGCAGGTTTTGCTTGCGGGCGAGAATTTCGGCTGTGGGTCAAGCCGCGAGCATGCGGTCTGGGCGCTGCAGGAATGGGGGTTCCGCGCGGTGATCGCGCCGTCATTTGGCGCCATCTTCTATGCCAATTGCATCCAGAACGGGCTGCTGCCTGTGGTGCTCGACCGCGTGGCAGTGGCTCATCTGGCGGAATTGAGCGCGCAAAACCCGGATAAAAACCTTCTCGCACTCTCGCTGTCAAAGCAGACGGTGATGGCGGGCGGCGAGGAATTTGGATTTTCCCTGTCGGCAACACATAAGAAAATGCTGCTGACCGGCCAGGACCAGATCGCTCTTACCCTTGAATTGCGCGCGCAAATTCTTGAATTCCAAAAGAAAGACCGGCGAAACCGGCCTTGGGCGTATCTCCAGGCGTAGATTTAACTGGATGCGGGGCTATAATCTGTTGACGGCTCAGGGCGGCATCGGCGGAAGTCTTTATCATGGCGAAAGCGGCGGTCATCAGGCGGGGCTACGCCGGCGCAGCGGGCCGGCAAATCCATTACCGCATCGCGGGCAGCGGTCCGCCGCTGATTTTGTTTCACCAGTCGCCGCGCTCATCAGCCGAATATGTCCCCCTGATCGAGCAGTGGGCCGAGTTTTTCACGGTAATTGCGCCGGACACGCCGGGATACGGGGCGTCCGACCCGCTGGCCGGGCCGGAAGTGCCGGAAATGCCCGACTTCGCCGCCGCGATGGAAGATTTTCTCGATAATATTGGCGTTGAGCGCGCGGCAATATACGGCTTCCATACGGGCGCTTCGCTGGTCGTCGCTCTGGCGGCGCGCGCGCCGGCAAAGGTCGCGGTGGCCGTTGCCAACGGCCTTGCGTTGCTTGAGCCCCAAGAGCGCGACGACATTCTGCAGCATTATCTGCCCGACTTTGAGGCGGCATGGGACGGCGGTCACCTGACGTGGCTCTGGGCGCGTATGCGCGAACAGGTCATTTTCTTTCCCTGGTACGACCGGCGCAACGAGACCCGCCTGTCATATGCCATGCGCGAGCCCGGTGAAATTGACGCCCAGATACTGGATATGCTGTGGGCCGGCGATCATTACGCGGCGGCCTACCGCGCGGCCTTTACGTTCGACCGGTCGGCGCTGGCGCGGGTACGGGGCCCGCTGACCGTAATGGCGGCGCCCACCGACCCGCTGGCCGGCCATCTCGACCGCCTGGGTGATTTGCTGGCGGCGGTGACCATAGATCGGCCGGAGAGCCGCGAGGCCGTTATTGGAAGGGCGCTGGAAGTCCTTATGGAGGCTGAGCTTGCCGATGCGCCGCCACTGGCGGAATCCTCTGCATCCGGCGCGGAAATATCGCGCGGCTATGTGGGCGTTGCGGGCGGCGGCGCGCAAATTCATTACCGCCGCGCCGGAGAGGCCGGGAGCGAGAAGGTTTTCCTGCTCCATGATCTTTATTCCGGGTCGCGGGTTCTGGAGGACGAAATCAGTTGGCTTGCACCCGATCACAATGTCATCGCGCTGGATTTGCCCGGTCACGGCCAGTCGGATGATTTGCCGACAGGCGAGAAGCCGACGCCCGCCGCCTATGGGGATTGGCTGGCCGAGGCCGTGGAAGAGCTTGGCGCGGGGCCGGTGAAGATCATCGCCTTTGGCCTGTCGGCGGCGGTGGCGCTGGCGCTGGCCGAGAGATTGGGCGACAGGGTGCGTCGGTTGGTGCTGGCTGATTCCGGATTGCCCACAGAAGCTTACGGCGACGAATTCCGCGCCCGCACTCTGCCCGACCTGACGCCGAACGAGCATGGCGGGCATCTCCTTGCGGGCTGGCGGTTCGCGCGCTCCGGGGCGCTTTTCTGGCCCTGGTTCCGCGAAGACATTCCCGGTATTCGGCCAATCGACGGCGACATTGAACCCGGCAAGCTCCACCGGCGTTTTGTCGCTCTCTGGGAATGTCGGGCCAGGGAGAGGGAACCCTCGCCGCTCTTTTTCGCCAGTCTCTTATCTGTCCTGGCAAAAGATCAAATGCGCGATTTTCCGCTTTGCTGGGTTCATGCCGCCTGGGCCTCGGGCATGGAGGGAATGGAAAAGCCCTGGACCGCCGGGAATGGCGATGACTTTTGCTATGCGGACGAAAGCAGCGCGGCGCGGCTTGGCGCTTTAACCGACGCCCTTTCCGGCGGCTGAATCTGTGATACGTTCCGCCCCGGAGGGGACCGTCATCCATGAGTAATAGCAGCGTTATCCTGGTGACGCTTGTCGCCTACAAGGCCATTCTGATCGCCATCGGTTTTTGGGCGCAGCGCCGCACCAGCAGCAACGAGGATTTCTTCCTTGGCGGCCGGCAGCTCGGGCCTTTTGTTGCCGCCATGAGCTATTCGGC
>JACZSK010000071.1 GCA_022574255.1 Pseudomonadota bacterium | reverse complement strand
TTGGCATCGACCATGAACCGGTGATGCGCATCGCCAGCGAAATCAAGACAGTGCGCGATCAGGGTCGCCAAATTTGTGTGGTGGTGGGCGGCGGCAATATTTTTCGCGGCATGTCGGCGGAGGCAACCGGCATGGACCGCGCCTCGGCCGACCATATGGGAATGTTGGCCACGGTGATGAATGCCCTGGCGGTGCAAAGCGCGCTGGAATCCCAGGATGTGCACACCAGGGTTCAATCGGCGATCACCATGTCCTCGGTATGCGAGCCTTATTTGCGCCGGCGCGCCATTCGGCATATGGAAAAGGGGCGGGTCGTCATCTTCGGCGCCGGAACCGGCAATCCCTTCTTTACGACTGACACCGCCGCGGCGCTGCGGGCCGCCGAAATGTCCTGCGATGTCCTCTTAAAGGGAACCCAGGTTGATGGTGTATACTCGGCTGACCCGAAGCAGGATTCGAACGCCGAACGTTATGACCAGCTTGGCTATCTGGAGGTATTGCAGCGGGATTTGAAAGTGATGGACGCGGCGGCCATATCCCTGTGCCGCGAAAACAAAATACCGATTGTTGTTTTCTCCATCCAGGAGACCGGCACATTGCCGGATGTGGCCGCCGGAAAAGGCAAATTCACGGTAATCGGGGAGGCATAGTTATGGCGGAAGATTTTGACACCGACGACCTGGAGCGACGCATGCACGGCGCCATGGAGGCTTTGCGCCGCGAGTTCGGCGGGTTGCGCACGGGCCGGGCCTCGGGGGCGCTGCTCGACCCTGTTGTGGTGGAAGTGTACGGCGCCGAAATGCCGCTCAATCAGGTTGGAACCGTTTCGGTTCCGGAACCACGCATGTTGACCGTGCAGGTCTGGGACAAGGCCAACGTGGAAGCGGTCGACAAGGCGATACGCTCTGCCGGCCTGGGACTGAACCCCATGCAGGACGGCCAGTTGATTCGTATTCCCGTACCGGAGCTGAATGAGGAGCGCCGCCTGGAGCTGAGCAAGCTGGGGCATAAATATGCCGAACAGGCGCGGGTGGCGGTGCGCAACGTGCGTCACCACGGCATGGACGATCTCAAGAAGGCCGAAAAAGAGGGCATGAGCCAGGACGAACACAAAATATGGGCCCAGGAAGTGCAGGAAATGACCGATCGCAATATCAAGGATATTGATGATCTGCTGCTCAGCAAAGAACAAGAAATAATGCAGGTTTAGTGATGCCGGCAGCGGACAAAAAACCGGAGACAGCCTCAATACCCCGGCATATCGCCATAATTATGGACGGTAACGGGCGCTGGGCGGCCGACAGGAAGTTGCCGCGCGCGGCGGGCCACCAGCAGGGGGCCGAGGCTGTGCGCCGCTGCGTCAAGGGCTGTATTGAGCAGGGCGTGCGTTGCCTGACGCTGTACGCGTTTTCCTCGGAGAACTGGAAGCGGCCCGCCGAGGAGGTCAGCGCCCTGATGAGCCTGCTGCGGCTGTACCTGCGCCGGGAGATGAAGGAGCTGAACAGGAGAGGCGTCTGTATTCGTTTTATCGGCGACCGGTCGGCTCTGGACGACGACATTTGCGCCCAGCTGAAAGAGGCGGAAGACTTTACGGCGGGGAACCGGGAATTGCTGCTGACCATCGCCCTGAATTACGGCAGCCATGGGGAAATAGCCGCGGCGGCGCGGCGGCTGGCGGAAAAAGTGGCGGCGGGAGAGATGCAGCCGGAGGAGATTACCGCCGAAACATTGGCTGCGCAGCTTGATACCAACGGGTTGCCCGATCCTGATCTGGTTATCCGCACCAGTGGCGAAATGCGCTTGTCCAATTTCCTGCTATGGCAATCGGCCTATTCCGAGCTTTTGTTCATAGACGAATATTGGCCGGATTTTACGGAAGAGACGCTGGCGCTTGCGGTGGCGGAATTTGGCGCCCGCGAACGCCGCTTTGGCGCCCGAAGCTGACGCCTGCTGTGGAAAAATTATGACGCTGTTGGAATCATTTGGCGGCAAGGGCCTGATCACGCGGGTGGTCTCGGCCCTGACTCTGCTGCCCATTGTGCTGGCCGCGGTCTGGTACGGCGGCTATGCCTATCGGGCGCTTATTTCCGTGGCGGCGTTGATCATGTTTTACGAATGGTTGCGGCTGGTGCGGGTGGGTGACCGGGCCATGCAGGGTTTGTGGCTGGCCGGCGTATTGGCCGCACTGAATTTACTGGTGGCGAAAAACGCCGATGAGATTCTTGTCGGGCTTGGTTTCACTGTCTTTATGGGCGGTACTATTTCACTGGCCGGCGCCCTGTTGCGCCGCGTCAATCTGGTTTGGGCAGGCGTTGGCGCCGCTTATGTAGGGGTGCCAATCCTTTGCCTGTGGTGGCTGCGCGAACAGCCGCAAGGTGCGGCATGGGTGATGTGGACATTGCTTGTGGTCTGGGCCACCGACGTTGGGGCTTATTTTGCCGGCAAAGGCATTGGCGGCCCGCGCCTGGTGCCCCGTTTGAGCCCGAATAAGACCTGGGCCGGATTGTTTGGCGGCATGGTGCTGGCGCTTGTTGCGGCGACGGGCTTTGCAAACTTTGCATCGCTGGGGTCGCTGTTTTGGCTGGCGCCCGGGGCGGTGCTGTTGGCGGCCTGGTCGCAGGTCGGCGATATTGCGGAGAGCGCGGTGAAAAGATATTTCGAGGCGAAAGATTCGGGCAGCCTGATTCCCGGCCACGGCGGGCTGCTGGACCGGGTCGATGGCCTGGTCTTTGCCGTGCCTGCGGTGGCGTTGTTTCTGGCACTCTCAAAAGGAACAACAGGATTATGACAACAAGATCGGTGACAATTCTCGGTTCCACCGGCTCGATCGGCACCAACACGCTTGATCTGGTGCGCCGCCATCCCGACAGATTTTCGGTGATGGCGCTGACCGCGAACCGCAATGTCGACAAGTTGATTGAGCAGGCGCGCGCTTTCCGCCCTGAAATCGCCGTAATAGGCGACGAATCTCACTACCAGGAATTGGTAGACGGCCTTCAGGGAACCGGTATCGAAGCAGCCAGCGGCGAGCAGGCCCTGGTTGACGCCGCGACCCTGCCGTCGGACTGGCTGATGGGTGGAATTGTGGGCGCCGCGGGCCTCAGGCCAACGCTGGCGGCAATAAGGCGCGGCGCCATTGTCGCCCTGGCGAACAAGGAATGTCTGGTCTGTGCAGGTGAACTGGTGATGGAAGAGGTGAGAACCCATGGCGCGACGCTGTTGCCCGTGGACAGCGAGCATAACGCCATTTTCCAGGTTTTCGACCGCGCCGCGGTTGACAGCATCAGGCGGATTATTCTGACCGCCTCGGGCGGCCCGTTCCGCACCATGAGCAAGAGCGACATGGCGGCGGTTACCCCCGATCAGGCGGTGGCCCATCCGAACTGGAAAATGGGGGCAAAAATTTCCGTCGATTCAGCGACCATGATGAACAAGGGGCTGGAATATATCGAGGCCTTTCACCTGTTCCCCATAGAGCCCGAACAGATCGATATTCTGGTGCACCCCCAGTCGGTGGTTCATTCGATGGTCGAATATCAGGATGGCTCGGTGCTGGCCCAGATGGGCAGCCCCGACATGCGCACGCCCATAGCCTATTCGCTGAACTGGCCCAAGCGCATGGATGCGCCGGTCGAGAGGCTCGATCTGGCCAAGGTTGGCACCCTGACCTTCGAGGAGCCGGACCCGGATCGATTTCCCGCAATACCCATGGCCCAGGATGCTTTGGCGGCGGGCGGGTCGGCCCCCACGGTGTTGAACGCAGCCAACGAAATTGCGGTCCATGCTTTCCTCGAAAAGCGCATTGGTTTCCTTGACATTTGCGACGTTGTAGCCGAAACACTGGCGCGCATACCCGGCCGCGCTCTTGCTTCCCTGGACGACGTATATGACGTTGACCGCGAAGCGAGGGATGTGGCCGATAGCGTGATTCAGAGGTTGAATTAATGGAAATTGCCGAAATCGGTTTTGTCAGCTACGTGGCGTCGTTTCTTCTTCTGCTCACCGTGCTTGTGTTCATCCATGAGTGGGGCCATTTCTCCGTGGCGCGCCTGCTGGGCGTGCGGGTGCGCACCTTCTCCATAGGCTTTGGCCCGGAGATTTTCGGCTGGTATGATAAAAAGGGCACGCGCTGGAAGATCAGCTGGATTCCCTTGGGCGGCTACGTCATGTTCTTTGGGGATGCCGGGGTGGCCAGCAATCCGGATTCGGCGGTTCAGACCATGAATGCCGAAGACCGCGCGGTCTCTTTTCACCACCAGTCGCTATCCACGAAAGCGGCGATTATAGCCGCCGGGCCGCTGATCAATTTCGCCTTCGCAATTCTTGTTTTCGCCGGCCTGTTCATGGCTTACGGACAGCAATATTCCACGCCGGTTATCTCATCAGTCATCGAAGACTCCGCGGCTTTCGAAGCCGGGCTGGAGCAGGACGATCTGATCATCGCAATCGATGAGGAAACCATTGATCGTTTCGAGCAGGTTTCGGCGGCCATCAACATGCGCCCCGATCAAACGCTGATTTTCACGGTTCTGAGAGACCAGCAGGAACTGCAACTGGCTGTGACACCGCGCAAGAGCACGGAAGAGGACCGTTTTGGCAACCAGTATGTCGCCTGGCGGGTCGGCATTACCGGAAAAATAGAGGTTGCCCAGCGGAACAACCCTTTCTCGGCACTCTATTATGCGGCGCTGCATACCGCCGATATGACCCAGATGATGCTGAGCGGCATTGGCCAGATAATTCTCGGCATCAGGTCGGTCGACGAGATGGGCGGACCGCTGAAAATAGCGCAATTCTCGGGTCAGCAGGCGTCGATGGGCGTGGTCTCGTTTATTGCCTTCATGGCGCTGATCTCCATCAATCTGGGACTGGTGAATCTGTTTCCCATTCCGATGCTGGATGGTGGCCACCTTATGTTCTACGGGATGGAGGCAATCCGTGGTAAGCCGATCAGCCTCAGGGTGCAGGAGTTCAGCATGATCGTTGGCATGTCCCTGGTGATCGGATTGATGATCTTCCTGACCTGGAATGATCTGAATTCATTTAATGTTATGGAATCAATAAACCGGCTGCTTTCATAAGCCGGATAAATAGCGAGGGTAAAGGGTTGCGTTCATCGGGGAGAATGGTTTGCGTTTGTTTTCGGAGGGGGCTTGCTGCCGTCTTCATCGCGGCTGCGTTCCTGTTTTCCGGCCAGATATCTGATCAGGCGCTGGCGCAGAGCCCGGGCGGCGCGCGCGGCGCTGCGGCACAGCCGGCACCTGTCGCAGAGCGGACTATCGATCGCATCGCGGTCATCGGCAACGAACGCGTCGAGGCCGCCACGGTCGCCTCTTACCTGGTGGTCAGGCCAGGGGATCCTTTCGACCCCAAGCGAATCGACGCCAGCCTGAAGGCATTGTTCGCGACCGGGCTTTTCGCTGATGTGATTATTGAGCGCCAGGATGGCACGCTGTTGATCCGGGTTGTTGAAAACCCGATCATTAACCGCGTGGTTTTTGAAGGGAACAGGCGGCTCGACCGCGAGGACCTGCTGGAAGAAGTGCAGTTGCGGCCGCGCATGGTTTATACGCGGGCCAAGGTTCGCTCCGACGTGGATCGCATTATCGAGCTTTATCGCCGTTCGGGACGCTTTGCCGCCACCGTTGAACCCATGATTATCCAGCGCGAGCAAAACCGCGTTGATGTGATTTTTGAAATCGCCGAGGGGCCGAAGTCCCGGGTCAGCCGGATCAACTTTATCGGCAACAAGAGGTTCAGTGACGGCGACCTGCGCGACGAGATGGCGACCAAGGAGTCGCGCTGGTGGAAGCTGCTGGGTTCCAACGATACTTATGACCCCGACCGCCTGGCTTTCGACCGGGAACTGATACGCCAATATTACCTGCAGAACGGATATGCCGATTTTCGTATCATCTCCGCCGTCGCCGAGCTGACGCCCGATCAGGAAGACTTCTTCATCACCTTCGTGCTCGACGAGGGGGAAATCTATGATTTTGGCGAGATCAAGGTTGAAAGCGACATCAAGGACCTGAGTTCGGCTTTGATGGGGCTCTTTTTGCGCATGCGCGAAGGCGATACATACAATGCCAAAAAGATCGAGGATTCCATCGAGAGCATGACCAACGCCGCGGGCCTGCTGGGCTTCGCCTTTCTTGATGTGCGGCCGCAAATTGATCGCGAGCGTGACGAGCGCATCCTGAACGTCACTTTTCGTATTCTTGAGACGTCGCGCACCTATATCGAACGCATCGATATTAACGGAAATGTTCGAACACTCGACCGGGTTATCCGGCGCGAGTTCAGGCTGGCTGAAGGCGACGCCTTCAATTCAGCGCTGGTCAATCGGTCCGAGGTTCGTCTGAACGCGCTGGGGTTTTTTGGCGAAGTCGAGATCGAGCAGTCGCAAGGCAACGAGGATGACCGCGTTATACTTGAAGTCACCGTCGAAGAGCAGAGCACCGGCGAATTATCGATTGGCGCGGGCTTCTCCAGTCTGGAAAGCTTTCTGATCGATTTCTCGATCAGCGAACGCAACCTGCTGGGCAAGGGACAGACGCTGCGCCTGGGGGCAACGCTCTCGAGCCGTCGGAAACAGATCGATCTGGGCTTTACCGAACCGTATTTCATGGGGCGCAACCTGGCGGCGGGAATAGACCTGTTCCGGCGGGAATTTGACAGCCGCAACGAAAGTTCCTTCGACACCACATCGACAGGTGGTCAGTTAAGACTGGGTCTTCCGGTCTCGGAATATATCAGGGCGACGCTGCGCTACACCTTGCGGGTTGACGAAATCAAGGTCGGCGGGCTGGTTGTGTCGCCTTTCGTGCTGGCTGCCGCCGGCACCAACACAACTTCTTCGATCGGCTATTCAGTGGCCTATGATACGGTTGACAATTTCCTGCGGCCCTCCAACGGCACGCGGCTGGTGCTGAGCCAGGATCTGGCGGGGCTGGGCGGTAATATCCGTTATGTCAGAAGCAACATGCAATACGACTTTTACAGGCGCATTTTTGGTGGCTTCATTTTCCATCTTGGGTCGCAAATAGGCTATATCCACGGATTGGGTCAGGATGTCCGGATCAACGACCGTTTTTTCCTGGGCGGGCCAACGATTCGTGGATTTGCCACCGCCGGCATTGGGCCGCGGGATATTCAGACCGGCGATTTCCTTGGCGGCAACCTTATGTATGTGACCAGTGTCGGCTTCCGCCTTCCGTTGGGCGCCGCCGCCCAGGAGATGGGAATCCAGATCGTAACCTTCCTCGACGTGGGCTCATTAACCAAGCCGGACCTTTCGAAGTTTGACATTTTCGGCTTTCCAACCGATAACTCGACGGTTTCCGACACCGGAGCACCGCGTATTTCGGCGGGTGTGGGTATTATCTGGGATTCGCCTTTTGGGCCATTCCGGATCGACTTGGCCAAAGCAATCAAGAAAGAGAGATTCGACCGAACCGAGTTCCTTCAATTTAATATTGGTACACAATTCTGATGATGAAAATATTTTCAACGACTTTCGCCCTGGCGCTCATTGTGGCCGGTGCGTTTCTTTCAGGACAGTCCCCCGCCTTGGCCCAGGAAGTGGCTTCGGCAAAGATCATCCTGGTTGATTTCAACCGCGTGACCGGAGATTCGCTGGTGGGACAAGACGTAAACGCCCAGATTCAGCAGCAGGCTTCACGCATTCAGACTTTCGAGACCAACCTGGTCGCGAAATTTGATACCGAGGAAGACGAACTGAAGCGTTTGCAGACGGTCATCGCGCCCGACGCCTGGGAAGAGCGGGTTCGCCTGTGGAACCAGAAAAAGGTGAATGGCCAGCGCCAGAGTGATGCGCTGAGGAAAAACCTGCAGCAGGTGGGTCAGCAGGCCCAGATGGAAATCGACAGAGTCCTGCGCCCGATCGTCAATAATGTAATGACCGCCAGGGGTGCAACCATGGTTCTGGATACGCGCGTTGTCTGGCGCTCTGCCGCGGGCTTCGATTTCACCACCGAAGTTGTCGACGGCCTGAACACAGACCTGGCGTCTTACAAGCTGGCCTTTATGGATATTCCGGAAGTTCCGGCAGAGTAGAGGGTGCTTGTGGCACCGCGTTGAGCAACAAGAGAGGGACGGAGCCAGAAGCTGGTTTCGTCCCTGTTGCTTTTGTTTGACCAGCATGATCGGGGGTCGGCCAGCAGGAGGATTTTGTAATGGAAGCTTTTGACAGCGAGCGGATCATGGAGATGATCCCCCACAGGCCGCCAATGCTGTTGATTGAGCGCGTCGAAGACATTATTGCCGGCGAAAGCGCCACCGGAATAAAAACGGTCAGGCCCGACGATATGTTTCTCCAGGGTCACTTTCCCGGCCATCCGGTAATGCCCGGCGTGATGATAATCGAGGCCATGGCCCAATCAGCGGCGGTGCTGGCTATCCATAGCCTGGGCGCCGAGGCCGAAGGCAAGATCGTCTATTTCATGACCATATCCGGCGCCAAGTTTCGCCGGCCGGTAACGCCGGGCGATGTGCTGAGGCTGGAGATTACGGTTGAGCGCGCCCGCAAGACGGTGTGGCGCTTCGCCGGCCGGGCAACGGTTGATGGAGAACTGGCGGCGGAGGCGACCTTTTCGGCCATGGTCGCACGGGGCGAGTGACGATACTCCCGGGCTGCTAGCCGCGCTTATCCAGTGCCACGAAGTCGCGCTGCGGCTCACCCGTATAGAGCTGGCGCGGGCGGCCGATTTTTTGCACCGGGTCGCTGATCATCTCGTTCCACTGTGATACCCAACCCACGGTGCGGGCCAGCGCAAAGAGAACCGTGAACATCTCGGTGGGGAAACCCATCGCCTTCAGGATGATGCCCGAATAAAAATCCACATTCGGGTAAAGACGCTTTTCGATGAAATATTCGTCTTCCAGCGCGATGCGCTCCAGTTCGCGGGCCACTTCAAACAGCGGGTCTTCTATGCCCAGTTCGGCGAGAACCTTTTTCGAGGTCTCGCGCATGACATTGGCGCGGGGGTCGAAGTTCTTGTAAACGCGATGGCCAAAGCCCATCAGGCGGAAGGGATCGTCCTTGTCCTTGGCGCGTTTGATAAATTCCGGAATGCGATCGACAGTGCCTATTTCTCCCAACATCTTGAGGCAGGCTTCATTGGCGCCGCCATGGGCGGGGCCCCACAGCGAGGCAATGCCGGCGGCGATGCAGGCGAAGGGGTTGGCGCCGGACGAGCCGGCCAGGCGCACCGTTGAAGTCGATGCATTCTGCTCATGGTCGGCATGCAGGGTGAATATCAGGTCCATCGCCCGCTCCAGCGTCGGGCTGACCTCGTATGTTTCGCAAGGCACGCCAAAGGTCATATACAGAAAATTGGCGGCATAGCTCAGGTCATTGCGCGGATAGATAAAAGGCTGCCCGGTCGAGTATTTGTAGGCCATTGCCGCCAGCGTCGGCATTTTCGCGATCAGGCGATAGCTGGCGATCATGCGCTGGCGCGGGTCGGTAATGTCGGTGCTGTCGTGATAGAAGGCGGCCAATGCGCCGACCACGCCGACCATGATTGCCATGGGATGCGCATCGCGGCGGAAACCGTTAAAGAAATGGTTCAACTGCTCATGCACCATGGTGTGATAGGTGATTTCGCGGACGAACTTTTTCTTCTCGGTCTTGTTCGGCAAGTCGCCGTAAATCAACAGGTAGCAGACTTCCATGAAGTCGCTTTTTTCGGCCAACTGCTCGATCGGATAGCCGCGGTACAAGAGGATTCCTGCCTCGCCGTCAATGTAGGTGATCTTGGACTCACAACTGGCCGTGGAGGTGAACCCCGGATCATAGGTGAACATGCCGGTGTCCCGGTAAAGCGCGCGCACGTCAATTACCTCGGGGCCAACCGAACCGCTGAACACTTTCAGCTCAATTTCGCGGTCACCAACGGTGAGCTTTGCCTTTTTGTCTGACATGCCGTTCCTTTCCTGACCCTCCAGCCCAACTGTGCCCTGCCTGTGCTTTGCCTGGCCGGTTGGGAATTTCATCTACCCGAACTATGTCGTTTTCGTCCCTTTAACAGGCTCAAGAATCACTTGATGGCATCCCTGGTCAGGGTGCCACATCCTGAAGCCGTGCCAATGCCTCATCGCGGCCGAGAATCTCCAGAACCTCGAAAATTCCTGGCGACGTGGCACGCGCTGTCACAGCTGCGCGCAGTGGCTGCGCCACCTTGCCCAGCTTCATCTCTTTCTCGTCGGCAAATGCACGGACAACGGCCTCGAGGCCGTCTACGTCCCAAGTGGCGTCCGCCAGAACATCCCGCAACTGGCCTATCATAGCCCGTGCGTCGCCGGTCAGCAAATTCGCTGCCTTTTCGTTCAGTTCCAGCGGCCGTTCCCTGAAATAGAACAACGCACTTTCCGCCAGTTCGACCAGCGTTTTGGCACGTTCCTTCAGTCCCGGCATGGCGGTATTCAGGCGCGTCCTCTCGTCGGTCTCCAGCGCGCGGCCAAGCTTTTCCTCAATGAAAGGCAACGCGTTTTCCACAAGCGCCGCGTCGTCGCTTTCGCGAATATAGATGCCGTTGAGATTCTCGAGCTTCTTGAAGTCGAAGCGCGCCGGCGCCTTGCCAACGGCTTCCAGGGTGAACCACTCAAGCGCCTGTGCGGTGCTGAAAACTTCGTCGTCGCCGTGGCCCCAGCCCAGGCGGCAAAGGTAATTGCGCAGCGCCGCGGGCAGGTATCCCATATCCCGGTAGGCCTCCACGCCCAGCGCACCGTGGCGCTTCGAAAGCTTGGCGCCGTCGGGGCCGTGGATCAGCGGAATATGGGCAAAGACCGGCGGTTGCCAGCCCAGTGCCTGGTACAGCTGCGTCTGGCGAAAGGCGTTGGTCAGGTGATCGTCGCCCCGTATCACATGGGTTATGCCCATGTCATGGTCGTCCACCACCACCGACAGCATATAGGTGGGCGTGCCGTCACCGCGCAGCAAAATCATGTCGTCGAGTTCGTCGTTGGCCACCCGCACCGTGCCCTGCACCTGGTCGGTAATCACCGTTTCGCCGTCGTTGGGCGATCTCAGGCGAATGGCCGGAGCCACGCCTTCGGGGGCCTCGGCGGGGTCGCGGTCGCGCCAGCGCCCGTCATAACCCTGTCGGCGGCCCTGCGCCCGGGCGCTCTCGCGCATTTCCTTCAATTCTTCGGGCGTCGCGTAGCAGCGATAGGCGTTGCCTTCCTCAAGCAGCTTTTCCACCATTTCCGCATGTCGCGCCTGGCGCCCGGACTGAAAGACAACCTCGCCGTCCCAGTCCAGCCCCAGCCATTTGAGCCCGTCGAGTATCGCCTGGATGGCGGCGTCGCTGGAGCGTTTGCGGTCGGTGTCTTCGATGCGAAGCAGGTATTTGCCGCCCTGCGAGCGGGCATACAGCCAGTTAAACAGCGCCGTGCGCGCCCCGCCGATATGCAGGAACCCCGTGGGCGAGGGTGCAAAGCGCGTGACAACCGGTTGCTTGTCCGAGTTCATGAAGATCCAATTTTTGACTTTCCGCCGAAGGGGCGGGGGCCTGATGCACCCTTCAACCGGGCGTTTTCACTGGTTCCAGCGCGGTTGTAGCATATCCTGATTCGAGACTCAAATTGCGCGCGGGCGGAAACTGTTGGAAAATAGAGGCCGCGGGCATGAGCGGGGCCAGGAAGCGGGCCCGGGGCAGGTGTAGGGGGGGGTAGTTGTGAGCGGGTCAGGTAGAGATAATCCGGCGGCGAAACGAAGGCCGGCAAGGGCGCCTGGCGGTGAGCATGCGGCGGGATTGCTGCTGTGGGCGCCGGTGGCTCTGGGACTGGGCATTGGCCTCTATTTCGCAGCTCCGGTGGAACCGCCGCTGGGCCTCACCGTGGCCGCTCTGTTGCTGCTGCTTTTGCTGCGCGTGACCATCGCCAATAACGCTGCAATTGCCAAGACCCTGCTTTTTGGCATGATTTTGGCGACCACGGGCGTCGTGCTGGCCGAGATAAGAACGATGAGCGTCGCCGGGCCGGTGATCGCCAGGGAAACGCGCCCCCTGACCCTGACCGGCCAGATTATCCGCGTTGAACAGCGCACCGATAACAGCCTGCGACTGCTGCTGCATGTGGAAGGGCTTTTCACCTGGGCGGGCGAGGACTGGGGCCGCGGCGCAGCGCACTGGCCCCGCCGGGTGCGGGTGAGTGTGCGTACTTCAGCGCCCGCCTTGTTCGCCGGCGACCGGGTCTCGATGCGCGCCATATTGACGCCACCGCCCCTGCCGGTATTGCCGGGGGGATACGACTTCGCCCGCAGCGCCTGGTTCCAGAGCATCGGCGCCCTCGGTTTTTCCATCAGCGCGGTCACGCGGCTGGAGGAAACTGCGCCGGATCAGCAAGGATCATTCGAAATGCGCGTCGAGGCTCTTCGCGCCACCGTTGCCGGGCGGGTGACCGCCGTGATACCGGGAGAGGCCGGGGGGCTGGCAGTGGCGCTGATTACCGGTCTTCGAGGCGGGCTGAACGACGAGGTGCGCGACAACATGCGCGCCGCCGGGCTGGCGCATCTGCTGGCTATCTCCGGGCTGCATATGGCGCTGGTCACCGGGGTGCTCTTTTTTGGTCTCAGGGCGCTGCTGGCGCTCTCGCCGCGGCTGGCTCTCAAATACCCGATCAAAAAAATCGCCGCCGTTGCCGCCTGGGCGGGGGCAATATTCTATTTGCAGCTTTCCGGCGCCGGCATTTCAACCCAGCGCGCTTTCATCATGGTCAGCATCGTGCTGCTGGCGGTATTGCTGGACCGTCAGGCCATATCCTTGCGGCTGGTGGCGCTGGCCGCCCTGGTGGTTCTGGTGTTCTCGCCCGAGGCAATCCTCAGCGCCAGCTTCCAGATGTCCTTCGCGGCGGTGGTCGGGCTGGTGGCGGGCTTTGAATGGCACCAGCAGAAGTTCGGCGCGGCCATGGCGGCGCACCACGGCACGCTCTACCGTGCGGCCTGGTATCTCTGGGGGATCGTGCTGGCGACACTGATCGCCGAGGTGACGATCGGCCCGGTGGCGGCCTTTCACTTCCACCGCGTGACCCTTTACGGCATCCCCGCCAATATCGTCGCCATGCCGCTGATGAGCTTCTGGATCATGCCGCTGGGGGTGCTGGCCATGCTGCTGATGCCGCTGGGCCTCGAGAGCCTGGCGCTGGTGCCCATGGGCTGGGGTCTCGAGGCGCTGATCCGGGTGGCGGGGGAGGTGGCCAGCCTGCCCGGCGCGGTGCGCCCCGTTCCGGCCATGCCTTTCGCCAGTTTCCTGCTCATCGTCGCCGGTGGCCTGTGGCTGGTGCTGGTGCGCGCGCCCGGCTGGCGCCGCGCGGCGATTGTGCCCCTGCTGCTGGCGGTGTTACCGGCGGCAATGGCCAGCAAACCGGATGTGCTGATCGGGCGCGAAGGCAAGATTTTCGCGGTGCTGGACGCCGGCGGCAATTACGTTTTTTCCACCAGGCGCGCCGGACGCTTCACGCGGCGCAGCTGGCTTGAGACATACGGGCAGAGCGACTACCAAGCCTGGCCCGGCGTTGGCGGCGGCGGTAAAAAGGCGCGCATCGACCCCCATATGCCGGTGCGCTGCGACCCCGTTGCCTGCATTTATACGCCGCCTGGTGCGACCGGCAGCAACATTGCCTTCGTCATCAAGCGCGAGGGTTTTGCCGAGGAATGCGACCGTGCTGAACACCGCCATGCCGCCGAGCAGCAATGCGTCGCCCAAGCCCGGCGTCCGCCACTGGACCACCGCCATGGGCAAGGACAGGGGCACCATCAACAGATTCACGTAGAACACGATGACCACCGTGGAATCCGTGCGCGACAGGACCTTGATGATGGTGTTCACGCTGGCATAGCCGACGGTGCTCGCGAGGGCCGCGAGCGCGGCCAGCGATACCTCGATGGCGCCCGGGCGCAGGATGACGAGCACCCCCGCGAAGCCGACCAGGGTCGCGATCCAGTTCGCCCCGCCCACTCTCTCGCGCAGCACCAACATCGCGAGCGCAAGGGTGAAGAACGGCGTCGCCAACTGCAGCGCGAAGAATTCCGCCACCGGCATACGGGTCGCGGCATAGAACCAGAACAGGATGGCCAGATAGGTGAACAGCGCGGCCAGCATGTGCAAACCGATATGCCGGGTGTAAAGCACCGGGCTGCCGGAACGCATGAGAATCGGCGCGATGAGGGCGACGGCGATCACCGCGCGTATGAAGGTGATTTCGAAGACGGAATAGCCGTCACCGAGATGCCGCGCGAGGGTGGCCGAGACCACGTAGCAGACGGCGGAGAACAGCATCCACAGCGCGCCACGCAGAGAGGCCGAGGGAGCCGGGAGCGCGTTCATGATGAGGACGGGCTTCAGCCCCGCAACGCCGGCATCACATGCCGGGTGAACAGCTCGACCGAACGCACGGATTCGGCGAGCGACAGATCCCCGAAGGCGAATTGCCCGATCAGATAGGTGGCGTCCGATTCCTCGAGCTGGGATCGTAGAAATTCCGTCACT
>JACZSK010000169.1 GCA_022574255.1 Pseudomonadota bacterium | reverse complement strand
AATATCTGGATCTGGGTTTTGGTCTGCCGCCCGAGGGCTAGATCACGAACTCATAAACAGAATCGATTTGATGGCCAATGATCGCCGTTCGCCAGGAGAATTGACGACCGTCGCATGACGCCCTATATAGAACAAATCATGAACGCGAGGCCAGAAAAAGAGGCAGGCAAATGGCGCAAACAAAGACCCGATATCCCCCGCGCATCCGTTGCAAATGGGCGGGCGAAGACCCCCTGATGGTCGCCTATCACGACGAGGAATGGGGCCGGCCCGTTCATGACGACGTCAGGCATTTCGAGATGATCAACCTGGAAGGGGCCCAGGCCGGGCTTTCCTGGTCGACCATCCTGAATAAACGGGCGCATTACCTGCGGCTTTTCGAGGGCTTTGACCCGGTCCGCTGCGCCCGGCTGAGCGATGCGCGGCTTGAAGAGTTTCTGCGCGACCCGGGCATCGTGCGCAACCGGCTGAAGGTGTACGGCGTGCGCAAGAACGCCGTTGCCTTCCTCGCCGTGCAGGCGGAGTTCGGCAGCTTTGACGACTATGTCTGGGGCTTCGTGGACGGCGCGCCTGTTGTCAGCCAGTTCGGAATACAAGCCGACCTGCCCGCCACAACGCCGGCGAGCGACGCCCTGGCAAAAGACCTGAAGAAGCGCGGCTTCACCTTTGTCGGCGGAACCATCGTATACGCCTATGTGCAGGCGGCGGGCCTGGTGGACGACCACACCACCGACTGTTTCCGCCGCCGCTAGTTTGCCCCGGGCTTGCCCCGAGGTTGCCCCGGGGTTGCATTGACGCGCCTGCCTTCCCATCTTTGACGGGCGAGCAAAGAGAGAAGGATGCCAGCCATGAGCGATGCCGACAGCGCCAGCGAGACCAAAACAGCGCCCGGCCCGGCGCCGGGCTTTGCCGACCATCCCGCTCACAACATCGATATTGCGCCATGCCCGGGGCGCCAGCGCGCGCTTTTCGGCGACGATGTCATCGCCGACAGCAAGCGCGCCCTGATTGTCCGCGAGGCAGACTATCCGCCGGTGATATATTTCCCCCGCGGCGATGTGAATATGGCGCTTTTGCAGCCCACCAGTCACAGCAGTCATTGTCCCTTCAAGGGTGATGCCAGCTACTGGTCGATTGCGGGTGGCGACGGCAAATCAGGCGAAAATGCCGCCTGGAGCTACCCCGCGCCCTATGATGAAATGACCCCGCTGAAGGGCCATGTCGCCTTTTACGCGGACAGGGTCAGGGTCGGACCCTGACTTCTCATATCTTGTCAGCAGCAGACGCTGACGGGTCATATCTTGTCAGCAGCAGACGCTGACGGGCACACCTGGAGAACCTTTATGGACTATCACATCTCGAAAACGCTGGCCGGCGACTTTGACGATATTGTCGACCGCGCCACCGAGGCACTGGCCGCCGAAGGCTTCGGCGTACTCACCCAGATTGACGTCAGGGCGACGCTGAAAAAGAAGCTGGACGTAGATTTCCGCCCATACCTGATTCTCGGCGCCTGCAATCCCGGCTATGCCCACCAGGCGCTTCTTGTCGAGGACAAGGTTGGCACCATGCTGCCCTGCAACGTGGTGGTGCAAGAGCGCGACGGCGGCGAAATAGAGGTCTCGGCGGTTGATCCCATTGCGTCGATGGCGTCCATCGACAACCCGGCGCTGGGTGAAATGGCCAGCGAGGTACAGGCCAAGCTGCGGAAAGTGATCGCGGCCATCTAGGAAATACGGAGGCAGTGATATGGATAACGGCGTGGCAGAGACCCCCGGGAGAGCGGCGCAGATACCGCAGGATCAGGTGGCCGGATTATATAACCGGCTGGCCTGGATATACGACATATGGGCGGCGCTGACCGAATCGAAAGCCCGCGCGCGGGCCCTGGCGCTGGCCGACATCGGGGATGGCGATCAGGTTCTTGAGGTCGCTGTGGGAACCGGGCTGGCCTTCGCCGAAGTGGTGCGGCGCAACCCCTCTGGCCGCAATGTCGGCATTGATCTCTCCCCCGGCATGCTGGGCAAGGCCGAAGGGCGGATGCGCCGCCACGGTCTCGGCAATTTCGAATTGTCGGTTGGCAACGCCTTGAATATAGGGGAAGCCGACGCCTCGTTCGATGTGCTGCTGAACAATTATATGTTCGACCTCATGGCCCGCGACCACTGGCCGCGGGTGCTGGGCGAGTATCACCGGGTTCTCAAGCCGGGCGGGCGGCTGGTCATGTCCGGCATGACCCCGGGGGAGGGGTCTGGCAGCGGTATTTACGACCGGCTCTACACTCTCTCGCCCCGCCTGATGGGCGGCTGCCGCGGCATACACATGACCGGGCCGCTTGAGGAGAGTGGTTTCTCGGTATTGTCGCGGGACTATGTGCAACAGATGCTGTTTCCCAGCGAGATTATTCTGGCGGTGAAAGAGTGATCGGCTAATCCGCAACCCGCCGGGGACGAGCGCTTTCGCACCATTGCCAGCGTCAAGGCCCTGGCCCGTATCGCCGATACGCGCCGCGGTCCTTCACCTGCTCCTGATGCGAAATCGCTCCGTCGGAATGGTCTACTCCATCGCATCGCCCTGGTCATCGCCCTCACCGTCGTCGTGGCCGTGGCCCTCTTTCGGCTTGGCGGCATGGTCCGGCTTGGCGGCATCGTCGTGACCGTTTTCATGGCCATCGTCACCATGTTCGCCACCCATATCCATGTCCATATCCATGTCCATGTCCATGCCGCCAGTATGGTCCATTTCCATGCCACCGCCATGATCGTGAACCTCGGAGGGATCGGCTTCGCGGAATTCGCCCGCCAGGGACTCGCGGTCAACGATAATCACGCCTCTCATGCCCGCTGCCTCATGGGGGTGGCAATGGTAGCGGTAGGTTCCGGATGTGGTGAAGGTCACCGAGTACTTTTGCCCAACCTCGTTGAGCAGCGGCCCTTCGAAAAGCTCCGCGCCCCTGGGAATTCCGTCGGGATAGGAGACGGCGTTATGCTCGTTGAACTCGTCCACCTGAATCCAGGTTACCGTGTCGCCGGATTTGATCTCGAGCCGCGCCGGCTCGAAAAGAAGGTCTCCGGTCTCCTCGTCGAACAACATCCTGACGATATGCTCCTCGCCGCCGGCCGCGTCATGCGCCTTGTGGCGGCCATCCTCCGCCTCACCAGAGACCGCGGGACCGACCCC
>JACZSK010000011.1 GCA_022574255.1 Pseudomonadota bacterium | reverse complement strand
ATGCAGAGCATGCCTGTAGCAGTCGAGGCCCTCAGAATCGACCGGCGTTCCATTGGAGGGTCCTGCCTCACCGAGTGCTCCTTGCGGTTAGCGACATCGTGTAGAGTATCTCGTTGTTGTCGTTGTGCATCCGGATTTCCATCTCATCCTCGCTGAACGCCAGCACCGTAAATCCGAAGGTCTTTGCTCCAAACAGGCTGCGTTCGCCCTCGGCATCTATGTCGAGCAGCCCCGCTCCGCCACCGCCCTGAACCACCAGGTGCAGGCCGCAATCGGTGAGCAGCACTTCGCCGTGGTGGGAGCTGCCGGCCAGATAGAGATCTGCCTGCTCGCACAACAGAGGCAGCAGTGCTTCCACAGATTCTCCGTTGACGTACCCTGAGCGGCCGTCGCGGAACATGACGTTGCTGTAGATGGGATTGTGGCCGTACACGACTTTCCACGGGGCCATGGATTCGCCCAGGGCCTGGTCCAGCCGCAACAGAACGGATAAGCTGGCCGCACGGCCAGAGCCATTGGAAGGAAAGCGGCGCATCAGCGACAGGCGTGGGAGCGCGTTCAGACTGGCAATGGTTTTGAGGCCCAGCCGGCTCAGGAGCGCCACGGTGTCTTCCTCCAGCCGCAACGCCGCCACGGGAAGTTCTTTAATCTTCTCAAAGACTTCCCCTGGCGTCACGACGTCAAATGTATTTTTGGCGAGGTCATGGCAGGCGCCAAAGCGGGCGATCGCCCAGGCGGCGCCCAGGGTGCCGGCGCAACCCAGGCGATGGGTGATGCCGAAGGCGGAAAGCCGCATTGAAAGGTCGCGGAGCAGGTTCTCTTCACCGCCAAAAAGATGGCCGCAGCCGCTGATATCAAGGGTAAGTGTGCTGTCTTCGCCATTTCCGGCTTCGCCGCAGGATACCCCCCCGCATGACACCCAAGGCGTATAGCGCCCGCACCAGCGCGCCAGCCGCAAGAGTGCCTTGTGATCGGCGGCGGGAGCGGCCCTGCGCGTTTTCAGACCGGGCAACAGCGCCCGGGCGTCGGCCAGCGTCATGCCGGCGGCAAGCCCCTCCTCCGCAGCCCGGCAATTGATGGCATAAAGACGCGTGCCCGCCCCCGCACCCCCTCCCGCCTCGGTGAGAGCAAAAGGCAGGACGCCATCAGCCGGTTTGACGGAGGTGCCCGGTCCGGCCGGCATCTCCGGGCGCTTGCGCAGCCGATCGACCGGCCAGCGGGGCAGCCATATGGAAACAATGTGTCTCATGATCCCATTCCATATCCCAGCTGCGGGGCCATGCCCCTGTCACAGGCCCCCGGCAGCGCTCCAGCGTCACCCGCCAACGAGAGCGTGCCGGAAAGGCTTGCCCGCCGTCATCGGCAAATACCGGCGGCAGGGCGCTGACCCGCCACTGGGTTCTGGCAACACTGGGCCGGGCATCACGGGCCGAGCGCAGCACCACGGCGGGCACGCCGCTGGCCCGGGCCGCCAGTTGCAGCCGCCGCATGGCCACCAGCCCGGCGGCGCCCACCTCGCCCACAACACCGGCCAGTGCCGGGGTTTTCACCCCTTCCTCCATGGCCCATAGCAAATCCTCCTTGCGCTCTGCCGCGGCCACAACCAGATGCGTGGGATCAAGCCCCATGGCCATCAGTCCGGGCCCATAGAGGCGGCCAAATTCGCGGGTCTCCAGCCCCCGGGCGCACCACAGAACCAGGCTTCGGTTACTGCGTTTCAAGCTCAGCAAAAGGCGCGCCATCAGCGCCACCGCGAAACCGCCCGCCGCCGGGCCATCGCCATGGCTGGCAGCCACCACCTCATGCAGGCCGGCATGAACCAGCGCCCCGTTGGGCAACATGCGGTCCACCGCCCCGAGGCCCAGATGCCAGCGTGGCAGGGCCCCGGAGAGTTCCTTGGCGGGAACCTTGGCGGAAGCCCCGGAAAAGCCGTCCGGCCATCCTTCCGAAACGACCGGGGAAGTCCTGAAATGGACTTCACGGCCTTCGATATGAGCAATGCGCCGCTTCAGGGAAGCGACGACATCGCCGGAGGGTATATTTGCTTGCCGGGACACGGTGTTTTCCGCGCTTTCCTGTTATAAACCCTATACGTTCTTGTTTTGTTCTAGCGTCGGAACGCAGTGAAGTCAAGCGCTGTTCCGACGATATTCGCCTGACTTAATTATCCTTTCGTCACCCCGGACTTGATCCGGGGTCCATTGAAAACTCGGTGCTGCAGGACAGGGTAATAGACTCCGGGCCCCTCTTGCGTTGACGCACATTGGCCCGGAGTGACGGGTTCTTTTATTGTCATTTGTCGACGTTGGCCCGCGTGTTCTAGGTTATAGATTCTAAACCTTGTATTTAGCGATCGCCATCTCCAGGCCCTTGGTCAGCTCGGCGCCAATTTCGCCGCCGTCGCCCTTCACCCGGTTGGAGATTACCGCACGCATGGCATCAACATGGGCCTTGATGATTTCCACATGATCGTCTGTCAATTTGCCCCGGGAATCGGCAAAACCATACAACCCGTCGGAAAAGGCGGAAATCAGCGGGTAACCAAAAGTGCCCCCCTGCCCCTTCATGTCGTGGGCAATTTCCCGGATTTCCTGGAAATATTCCTTCCGCTTATCCGCATTCTCGACGCAATTCCTGTGCTGCTCCGACAGTTTATCAATGGTCCCGGAAACCCAGTCTGGATAATCCTCCGACATGTCCGCCAAAGCTGCCTCCGCCTCAGCCAGAGCCTCCGGCGAAATTTCCACATTCTCGTCGCCGCCCAGCCCGGCTGTCTTTTCCTTCAGCTTGTTCTTGAAGCGATAAAAACGGACGGAAATTTTTTTCTTGTCAGCCACGGATAATCTCCACGCAATCGCTCTTGTCGTTCAGCAGACGCCGTTCTTCACCCGGGAAGTCCACCTTCTGACGCCGCCGGTCGGGGCCAAAATAGTCCTTGGTATGGACAAACTGGCGTGGATGCTGGATCAGCAGGGTCAACTTGTCGCAGATGGCCTGGATTGTGAAAGGCTTGGTCAGAAACTCGGTCAGGCCCATCTCACGCGCCTCGTTCACCCGGCGCTTCGACGAATATCCGGAAATCATGATAAAGGGGATGAAACGATCGGGGCTGTCCTTGTGACGGCGCACCCACCGCAGCAGCATCATGCCATCGACCGGCGACATCATCCAGTTGGAAATAATCAGATCGACAGACATGACTCCCGCCTTCATCGGGTCTTCCTTGACCTGCTTGAGAAAAGAAATAGCCTGCCCGCCATGATCTTTTGTGATCACCGTACCAACGCCCAGAATTTTCAGTGAATTAATCAGCAGTGAGCGGATGAAGGGGCTGTCCTCGACCAGCAAAATCGCCAAACGATCAAAATCAAACTTCGCCATATAGCCTCCAACTACAGCAGTACGCCACAACCCCGGGGAACTGCTCGCACAGCCCTTCATCCTTCTCCGGCAAATATGCTGCGCCGTCAAGAAGGCAAGTGATGCACTAGGGTCTGAACCCAATTACCGGGTGGCGCTGTGTTGGCTCCGAAAGGCCCGGAAAAAAGGAGAACACCGCAGGCGATACAGCGTATCGACGAGGATATTCGACGCATTTGCCGGGCCTTTCGGGCCAATCCAATTGGACCGCGCCCAAATTGACCGGGACAGCGTCAAAACCACTTCATGTAGATCACTACATTTCACCGTTTTTCCTTGTTCCGGTCAATTTTTGCCCCGGGCCTTAGCCCGTAAGAAATGGGGGCACAGCCCTCACCGGTAATTGAGTCCAGACCCTGCTCAAACCCTAGCCGGGCGCGGCGCTTCGGGCAAGCATCACAGCGCGCCGGTGATCGAGCAAGGCGCAGTCCGGTTTCGCTTGTTTTTTTTCGGTGCCGACCTAATGTCTGTTCACTTGTTTGGGGCTATTCCCGGTAATCGTACGAGAGTCAACAAATGCTCTTCTTCTCCAATCCCTATGGCCGGAACTTCCTGGGCCATGCGCCCGAATGGTATAAATTATCGATCTTCGCTTTTTTGCTGATAAACCCGTTCATCTTTTACGCCGACCCCTATCTGGCGGGCTGGGTCCTGATTGCGGAATTCATTTTCACGCTGGTGATGGCGCTGAAATGCTATCCGCTACAGCCGGGTGGCCTGTTGGCAATCGAGGCTGTATTTATCGGCATGACCTCGGCGGAGTCGGTATTTCACGAAATACAGGGCGCCATCGAAGTGATCCTGCTGTTGATTTTCATGGTGGCGGGTATTTTCTTCATGAAAGATCTGCTGCTGTTTATCTTCACCAAGATACTGGTCAAGGTACGCTCAAAACTGGCGCTGTCTTTGCTTTTTTCCGTGATTGCCGCGTTTCTCTCGGCTTTTCTCGATGCGTTGACGGTAATCGCCGTGGTGATCGCCATTGGCGTCGGCTTCTACTCAATCTACCACAAGGTAGCGTCCGGCAAGGATTTTCACCATGAGCACGACCATCTGGACGACGATCAGGTTGACAACCTGAACCGCGAAGACCTGGATCAGTTTCGCGCGTTTTTCCGCAGCCTGATGATGCATGCGGCAGTGGGCACCGCGCTGGGCGGTGTAATGACGCTGGTCGGCGAGCCGCAAAATATCATTATCGCCACCAAGTCGGGCTGGGATTTCATTGAGTTTTTCATGCGCATGTTGCCGGTGACGGCGCCTGTTTTCGTGGTTGGCCTGCTGACCGTGATTGCCGTCGAGACCACCAGAACGTTCGGTTACGGGACCAAGCTGCCGGAAAAAGTATTCCACATTCTGGTCGATTACGACGCCTATGAGGATGAGAAGCGGACCCCCGACGAAAACGCCGCGCTGGTTGTTCAGGCCCTGGTGGGTATCTGGCTGATCGTCGCCCTGAGTATGCACCTGGCGGCAGTGGGCCTGATTGGCCTGACGGTGATTGTGCTGGCGACATCTTTCTCGGGCATTATCGACGAACATTCCATTGGCAAGGCCTTCCAGGAAGCTCTGCCCTTTACCGCCCTGCTGGCGGTCTTTTTCGCCATTGTTGCGGTGATCCATGACCAGGCTCTTTTCCAGCCCGTAACCGATTATGTGCTGGCGATGGATGGAACCAATCAGGTCACGGCGCTCTATCTGGCGAACGGCCTGTTATCGGCGATGAGCGATAACGTATTCGTGGCGACCATATATATAAACGAGATAGTGAAAGCGCTGGCAGATGGCACCATCGACCGCGATACCTATGATCTGCTGGCGGTCGCCATCAACACCGGTACCAATATACCCAGCGTGGCGACGCCGAACGGTCAGGCGGCTTTCCTGTTTCTGCTGACATCGGCGCTGGCGCCGCTGATTCGCCTGTCCTACGGGCGCATGGTGATCATGGCTTTTCCTTACACAGTGACCATGACCCTGACCGGTCTGGTCGCTGTCTATTTCTGGCTGGCGCCGCTCACGGATAAGATGTACGAGGCCGGTCTGATCACCCACCACACGGTGTCGGCGCAGGCCACGGAAGGCGAAGGCAAAGGCGAAGGCGGGGGCGAGGAGAGGGCTGGCCACTGATCTGGCGGCAGAAAAATAAGACCAATAAAGTCTTCTTTTGCTTTTGCTAATTTCCTGTGATACAATTCTGCCGTGTTGGGGGGTTATATTGCGCCCGTATGGGCGAGTGGTATGGTTGACATGAGACGTCTGGATAACGGCAAGCAGCGACGTATCGGTCAATTGTTGCAGTAGCCATCGCCTTAGACCCGTTCGCGGCGCCTGGTAGGAGTCAGGCAATGAGTCAGCGTGGTGAAATCAGTGAAGAAGCCAAGCTAAGGGCTGGGGCGACCGAGGTCGCCGGTACCGTCAAATGGTTTGATTCGCTCAAAGGGTACGGATTTGTTATTCCCGAAGACGACAAAGGCGACATTCTGATCCATTTCTCGGTTCTCAGGGAAATGGGCCGTCGCTCGGTCCCCGAAGGAACAACCCTGACGTGCCAGGTAGTGGACGGTCCCAAGGGCAGGCAGGCTATACGCATCATTGAACTGGATATATCGACCGCGGTGGCGGAAAGCGTTGAGGAAGGCGCCGAAGCCGGAGCCCATAAGGCGTTTGATCTGCCCGAGCCGACCGGTGACTATGTTGATGTGACCGTCAAATGGTTTAATCGCATGCGCGGTTATGGTTTTGTTTCCAAGAGCGAAGAGAGCCAGGACATTTTCGTCCATATGGAGACCTTGCGCCGCGCCGGTATCGAGGAAATTTTTCCCGGCCAGAAGGTCAGGGTAAAAGTGGGCGAAGGGGAACGCGGCCCGCTTGTCTCGCAAATCTCGCTGGAAGAAGCGCTTACCTGATCTGGTGCTGATCTGTCTCTGGTCTGGCGCGGCGCGGGCGAATCACTGCCTGAAAATCCTTGCTTTCCGCATCGCGATCGGCGCTTATTGCAGCCTGTTTGAGCGCCATTCCTTGGCGCGCGCCATTGAGGCTGGATCTCCAATGCGCCCACCCGTTTGTCGTCTGCCGAGAATATTTCTGGTGAGTTTTCTGGCTGCCCTGGCCCTGCAGGCTGGAGCGGTATCAGCCCAGGAGAGCATTCCCAGTAACGGCGGGTCCGCTGCGGCGCAGGAATTACTGGAGGTGTCATCCCTGGTGATTCTAAGCGGCGCGGATGCCCTCAACTTCACCGTTGAACTGGCGGACGAACCCGAGGAGAGGCGCCGGGGCCTGATGTTCCGCCGTTCAATGGAAGCGGACCACGGCATGCTGTTTCGCCACGACCGGCCCCAGCGCTCGTCGATGTGGATGAAGAACACTTATATTTCGCTGGATATCCTGTTCATCCAGCAGGACGGCGTTATCGTCAATATCGCGCGCGATACAGAGCCCGGATCACTGTCGCAGATCGCCTCGAAAGGCCGTGTGCTAGGCGTGCTGGAACTCAATGCGGGCACCAGTGAACGCCTGGGCATAAAGCCCGGAGACCAGGTTTTGCACGCTATCTTTGGCAGCGCGCCCAAAATCGACTGAGGTCTTTTCACGGTGAATGACTTCAAGTCGATCCCCGAAGGTTTTAAGCCGATCAAATCGTCCAGCCAGTTTGGCGGGCGCAACGGGCCTGTCTATGAAAAAACCCTGGCCGGTGAAGACGATGGCTGGGTGCGCGGGTTCCTGGCGGAAGACAAACATTGTAATGCCGCGGGCATTGTTCACGGGGGCATGCTCATGACATTCGCCGATATATTTCTCAGCCGCGCTGTGATGGAAGTGGCCGACCCGCCTTTTGTGACCCTGCGCATGGGCTGTGATTTCGTCAGCCCGGCGTTCAACGGCTGCTGGATTGAGGGCAGGGCGCAAGTCACCAAGCGCGGCCGCGAGATCATATTCCTGGAAGGACAGATTACCAGCCGCGACAAGACGGTGATGAACGTCACCGGCCAGTTCAAGCTTTTGAGACCGAGAAAGGGTTAGGGTCTGAACCCTATTCCCGCGTCAGGCGATAGATCAGCAGCGCGGCACGCTTGGTCATCGGTGCGACAGAGGTAAGATCGAGGGATTCCCCGGGAGTGTGGCCACCCTCGCCGGTGGGGCCGAGGCCGTCGATAGAGGCGACAAACGGCGCCACGAAAGAGATGTCACCGGCGCCGCGCTTTCCCGGATCCCATGCGGTCGGTACGGGCATGTCCAGGTCGGCATTGACGCCCTTCAGCACTTCAAACAGCGCCAGGTTACCCGCCGTCGGCGCCATGCCGGGATAACGGTCCTGAAAATCAATCCGCGCCGAAGTGTGGGGCAGGCTGCGGGCCACAATCTCGCGCATTTTGCCGCGCGCCCGTTCCAGTTGCTCTTGTGTCAGGAACCTCAGGCCGCCCGAAATCATCACATCCTGCGCGATGACATTGGTTTTGCCGAAGGCGGTTCCGGATGAGGCTTCAATATCCAGGGTAACCTCAGTGCCGCCGGCAATAACCCCTGGATTGAAGGTCAGATATTCTTCGCCCCGCAGCTCCTCGTAAAAGGCGTTGAGGATGCGCGCCGCCTCGAATACCGCACCGGCGCCGTTGTCTTCATTGAATATGCCGCTCGAATGGGCGCGTTTGCCTTTGACATAAAGCTGCCAGTTCGAGGAACCGCGCCGCGCCACTACGGCCGTGTCGATGGTACCGGACTCGAAAGAGAGGGCAGCATCGGCTTCCTTGCCCAGCGCGATCATGGCCTGGCGGCTAAGCGACAATGGCGCTCCGGCGAGCTCCTCGTCGCCGGTCAGCATGACCGTAATACGGCTGCTCTCCAGGGCGCCAACGGCGTGCAGCGCCCGCAGCGCGTAGAGGATCGTTGCATTGCCCGCTTTCATGTCCTCGACGCCCGGCCCGGTGGCCGTGTTGCCATCGCCGCCGGCTGCGCGCTCGAATTTCTGGAACGGGCTGTCCTTGGGAAAAACCGTATCCAGATGCCCTAGCAACAGCAGGCGCTTGCCGCTGCCGCCGCCCTGCCCACCTTCTTCGCCCCTGGTGCCGCGCGTTCGGGCCACCAGATGGCCGGCGCGGTTCATTTCTTGCGGCATGTCCAGCCATTCGGTGGTCATGCCCAGTGCCCGGAACCCGGCGGCAAAGGCGTCGCCCACGGCGCGCACGCCGGCAAGATTCATGGTGCCTGAATTAATATTGACGACGCGCTCGATGAAGGCAATCTGCGCCTCTGTTGTCTCGTCAACATTGCGGATTATTGCCTCTTCGTTGGCAGAAATATCCTCGGCCCAGGCGCTGCCGGGCAGGGCGGCGGCGGCAAGGAGAATGAATGCAGTTACGAATATTGGTCTTGCGGTCGTCATGAGGATTCCTTCTTGTTCTCGCCGTCTTCGCCGAGTTCCGGGTGGCGGCCAAAATCAGGTGCGGCGCTTTCCTGGCCGGCCTCTATGATGCCTCTGCGAATGTCGCGCGCGCGGTTGAACAGGTCGAACAGCAAATCGCCGTCGCCTTGGCGGATGGCGCGGCGCAGGATGGTCATTTCCTCGATAAAGGCGCCAAGAGTTTCCAGCACGGCATCGCGGTTGGCGAGAAACACGTCGCGCCACATGGTGGGGTCGGACGAAGCGATGCGGGTGAAATCGCGGAAGCCGCCGGCGGAGAATTTGATAACCTCTTTTTCGCTTACCTGCTCAAGGTCGTGGGCGGTGGCCACCAGGTTATAGGCGATCAGATGCGGGATGTGGCTGGTGATGGACAGCACCATGTCATGGTGATCCGCGTCCATGCAGGTGACCCGGCTTCCCAGCCCCTGCCAGAAATCAGTAAGCCGCGCCAGCGCCTCGTCGTCGGTGTCCCCGGGCGGCGTTAAAATTGTCCAGCGGTCTTCGAACAACTCTGCAAAACCCGCCCTGGGGCCCGACTGCTCGGTACCCGCCACCGGGTGGCCGGGAATGAAATGCACGCCGCCGGGAATATGCGGCGCCACCTGGGCCAGCACGGACCCCTTGACCGAACCGACATCGGTTACCACCTGACCGGGCGAAAGCGCGGCCGATATTTCCTCGGCCAGGCCGCCCATGGCCCGCACCGGTGCGCAGAGGATAACCAGATCAGCGCCTGCGACCGCGGCCGACGCGCTGGCCGCCATCTCGTCGACCAGGCCGATCTCGCCCGCTGTGGCGCGTGCGGCGTCGTCGGAGTCATACCCCACAACGACCAGTCCGGCATGCCCCTTGCGGCGCAGGCCAAGGGCGATGGACCCGCCGATCAGGCCAAGTCCAAGGATCGCCACGCGATCGAAAGCATTTGTCTTTCCGGGCATTGCGCTGCTCACCCCTCCACCGGGCCATAACCGGGCCCCGGCCCGGCAATCATATAGACGGAACCGGGTTTATGGGGGCTTGGCCCGCCGGTGTAAATAGCAGTGTAATTCGCGAGCCAATTAGCGGCCCGGTTTACATGTTGCCTGCGCTGCCGCAAAGGCGTAGAAGGCCGGACAACATCGAGACCCGTCGGGGAGTGGCGCAGCCTGGTAGCGCACCTGCTTTGGGAGCAGGGGGTCGCAGGTTCGAATCCTGTCTCCCCGACCATCCCCGGATTCCACAGAGGTCAATCCGATGTATGGCCGGGACGGATCCGCGTAAAACAAGCTAGCCGGAAGCCTACCCGGGCGGCCCTCTCAAGCACCCTCTTCACCGCCATGCTGTACCACCTGCTCCCTCGCGGGGCTCAATGTGGCAGGTCACAGCCGGCGCCGGCGGGGCGCTCATTATTTGAAGTTTAAAGAATTTACCATCCTGCGGCCTTTTTCCTTGTGCGCCAGGGCTGAATTGTATACAAAAATTATGTTGCCAAAAGGGGCTGTGCCGGGGAAACCCGCGCGAAATTGAAGCAGTCTGGTTTGGTGACACGTGCCCAAACGGCGGCAACGACGACTTGGTAACACCGGCTTAGGCCCGGTCCGTAGGGATTGTGCCAAAAGTCCTGGCGATTTTTCTGCCCGGCCCCATCCGGGCATACAGAGTTTCGCAGGGAGGTGCATCGGTGCTCGGGGTTATCGTTGCCGCCACCTTTTTTTGTGTAGGGCAGCGCTAAGCGCATGGGACGTTGGTCCTAAAAATTTACCATTTGGTCAAAAATGTATACAACAGCGAATCCAAATACTTGGCTGCGCGAAATTTCCCGCATGTTTTTATGCGACAGAATCAATTCGCTGCGCCGTCGCTTGCGGTGCATTGGTGGCGTTTCGGGCTGTGCGCCGAGCCTGAATTATCTGGCCTCGGGAGCATCAATAAATTTAGCGTGAGTTTGTATTGTGGCTCTGGACGCAGTTACCAGGATGGGGGAAACTAACTTTCAAATGCACTAATTCAAATGCACCAAAACAGAAAATTGTATCGGGCGCGGAAGCGCATGTGAGGAGTTCGCAAAACATGCCCCATCAAAACATGCCCCATCAAGACATGCGCCATTGCGTAAATGTGGAAGGTTTCAGGGCGATAACGGCAAACTTGCGCTCCGCAACAGCGGTGCTGGCGCGCTTTGCCCGCTGCGCGCTCTCCGCAAGCGCCGTTGCCGCGATGCTGCTCTCAAACCCTGGGGTTTCACCTGTCGCCGCCCAGGAACCGCGGATGCTGCAGCGCGGCGCTGTGCACAACCCGGTAATCAGCCGTCACGGCATGGTGGTCAGCCGGGTGGAAATTGCCAACCGGATTGGCGCTGATATTCTGGCGCGCGGCGGCAACGCGGTCGATGCCGCTGTTGCCGTGGGGTTTGCGCTCGCCGTAACTCTTCCTGTGGCGGGCAATATCGGCGGCGGCGGCTTCATGCTGGTTTATTTGGCGGAAGAGGACCGTGTCATCGCCATTGATTACCGCGAGACGGCGCCTGCGGCGGCCAGCCGCGACATGTATCTGGACGCTGACGGCGAGGTGCAGAAGGATGTAATCCGTTTTAGCCATCTGGCGTCGGGCGTTCCCGGAACCGTTGCCGGCTTTCATCATGCGTTGACCAACTACGGCACAATGAGTTGGGCAGAGGTCATCGCCCCCGCAATCAAACTGGCCGCGGAGGGTTTTCCGGTTTATCGCCGCATGTCGGAAAATTTCAAACGTTACAGTGACCGCCTGTTGAAAAACCCCGCTTCGCGTCAGGCGTTTTACAAGCCCGGCGGCACCGCCTACGAGGTCGGCGAAATCTTTCGCCAGCCCGACCTGGCCTGGACGCTGGGCGAGATCGCGGCGCATGGGCGGGATGGGTTTTACCAGGGCGCCGTCGCGCGCAAGATCGTCGCCGAGATGGATAGGGGCGGCGGCCTGATTTCGTTGGAAGACCTGGCAAATTACCGCGTGATCGAGCGACAGCCGGTGGAGGGTACCTATCGCGGCTACCGCATCATCTCCATGCCCCCTCCCAGTTCTGGCGGACTTCATATTATCCAGATGCTCAATATCCTGGAGAATTTTGACCTGAAGGCGGCGGGCGCGGGCAGCGCCCGGTCCGTCCATCTCATCGCCGAGGCCATGCGCCTGGCCTTTGCCGACCGCAGCGAGCATCTTGGCGACCCTGATTTCCATGACGTTCCTGTGGAGTGGTTGACCAGCAAGGAATATGGCCGTGCGTTGGCCGCCACCATACCGCTGGATGCGGCGCGTCCCTCGGATGAAGTGCGCCCGGGCGTTGTACCCGCCCCGGAAAGCCCGGATACGACCAACTTTGTCGTGATGGATGCGGCGGGAAATGTGGTCGTCAACAATTACTCCATAAATCTGTCCTTCGGCTCCGGCATCACTGTCAGCGGGGCGGGGTTCCTGCTCAACGACGAGATGGATGATTTTTCGGCAAAGCCGGGTGCGCCGAATGCCTACGGCCTGCTGGGGAAAGAGGCCAACGCTGTCGCGCCGGGCAAGCGTCCGTTGAGTTCCATGAGCCCGACCATAGTTTTCCGGGATGGCAAACCCTTTTTGGCGACCGGCGGGCGCGGCGGCTCGCGCATCATCACCGCAGTATTACAGACCATAATCAACGTTATCGACTTCGATATGAATATTGCCGACGCCACTCACGCGCCGCGCCAGCATCACCAATGGTATCCGGACATATTGTATATGGAGAGCGGCTTCAGCCCGGACACGCTGGCCATCCTTGCTGGCATGGGCCACCAGATTAAACCCATCGGTCTCTCTGGCAGCGTCCAGTCGGCGATAATGCTGGATGGCTATTTCTTTGGCGCCACCGATCCGCGCAGGGGCAACGCTGGCGCCATCGGTGCCGGGGCTCCGGCGGCTGACGATTAATAGGAATCAGCCCGCGGCAATCGGCCCGATGACCCGGTGGTCTGCGGATATCAAATACGAATTGGTTGTCAGGGCCAGGGCAAAGGACCGGCGCGCCACGAGAATTGCTCTCACTGCCATGGTCGTTTTCCTTTTTATATCCGAGACTTGCGGAATGATGCTGATCCGTGGTATCAGAGTCTCAGAAGCGTGGCGATGCCAGTAAATCAGCATTGCCGAAAGCTTCCCGGTCGGCGCGCGTCACAGCTTGTCCGACCGGGCCAACGAGCTCAATAATAATAATCGGAATAGCCATTTGGCGGCTCGCAAGGGTCGCCATTTTTCTTGGGCTTCCGGTTTGTTGGCCTTCCGGTCGCCTGAATTTTGCCCTGGCGCAATCCGGGCGGCGGGCGGAACTTGAGAAGAGCTTGACCGGGGGCGGAAAGCGCCGCATTTTAGCGCCGCGGCAGACCCTGAAGGCCGCCGAAGCAGCATCAGGCAGCATTGCGGAGAATTCCCCCGATGAGCGAAGCGCGCATATACCGCCCGGCGAGGAATGCCATGCAGTCGGGCAGGGCGAACACCAGCCACTGGGTTCTGGAATACGCGCCGGAGGCGGCGCTCAGGCCCGACGCGCTGATGGGCTGGGCAGGCCAGGGCAGTACGCGCGACCAGTTGCGGCTCAGCTTTGCCAGCCTCGAAGAGGCGACCGCCTATGCCGACCGCCAGAGCCTGGACTATCGGGTCGTCAAGGACCAGCCGCGCCGATCAAGACCCAGATCCTACGCCGCGAATTTCAGATAGCGGCAAAATTCCCGACCTGATTTTATGTGATTAGCTTATATAGTCTGGCATACGATCTGGCCGGCATTGCCCGCCCGTAGCTCAGTTGGATAGAGCATCGGATTTCTAATCCGGAGGTCACAGGTTCAAATCCTGTCGGGCGGACCAATTTCTGCCGCTGCCATGGCAGGTCTCTTAAACGCCACCGTAGCGCCAAGAGAAGAGCGACCGGCGGGTTGAATATTTGTTGCAATCCCGCAGATACTTCTGATCAACAAAAAAAGCTAAGAATGAAAAGCATTTCTGAATTCGATCAAGTAAGCACCGCAAATAGGGATTTGGCGCGCCTCTTCGTATTAGCTGACAATCCTTTTGCTTCCAAAAGCCAGGTGCGGCAGGTCGTAATTGATCTGCGGCGCCTGCTAGCAGAGCAATTGCTCGTTCGGATAGCTTCGAGATACAGGATACGCATCCGCCTTGAGCCTTCGGATGACCTGCCACCTGCCTCGTTCCTGCGCCAGAACAAATGCTATTTTGCAAGCTCAAGTCATCTGACCATTTCTGGACTCCACTCAAAGAATATGATGATCTTCAAGACTGATAATCCACCCAACATGCCTTGGGAGCAGCCCACAGGCCGTGTAAATGTGGACGCCTATTTGCGTCAAAAAATTATCTACTTTGGCACGCCAATCAGCCGCTTGCAGATCCTGAAGTACCTGGCAAATAAAATTGGAGGAGTGCATTTGGACCTGAATCGACGCGGCTATGAGGCCTTGGATGTGATGAGAGATCAGTTGGCGCTTCGGTTAGAGAATAAGGAAGGGGTAATTAACTTGACCTACATACTTAGGGTCAAGAAGCTAAGTGGAGAATGGGCAGGGGATAATTGGTGCAAAGATTTCGTGATTAGCGAAGATCACATTGACCCGCTCTTGGGTGAAATAGTGGCAATATGCCAAGCGCTCAAGAAAAACGAGGGGATACAGGAGATTTTTGCGCGAACACAGTCCGAACTCGAGGGTGCTAACTGAGATACAGTTATGACGATTTTGAGGTTAGCCGCCGGGTTGGAATGCAGTAAGGGCGGGCCAATCTTTACAAGGCTAGCCGGGCAGCACCTGACGCTTCCTGACATAGAGCAGCAGGAAATAGATCCCCAGGCCAGAGACCAGATGCTTCAGGGTGTGGCCGCTCAGCAAATGCTGCGTTAGCTCCCAGATCGCCCCATCCAGCTGTTCGAACAGCTTGGCGGCGGCATAAGAGCCCAAGGCCAGCCAGATGTATTTGACCCCGCTATAGCGGGCCGGGAAGGCCAGCAACATGGCCGGAACCGCAATCAGCGGCAAAAACTGCACCAGGCCGTAGAGTCTCAAGTCGCCGGCGGATTGCAGCTCCGTGTAAATCCAGTAGATAACGCTGAAAAGCCCAACGGTCAGGAGGGCGGGAAGCAGCCTTAATCCCCATTTGACGCTTATGCGCTCGGCGATCACGAAGCTGAGCACGCCCATGAAGCCCACTGTCATGGTCAGGCGGTCGGCGACCAGGGTCTCGTTGTTCGGGATCAGGTGATAATAGCCCGAGCCAAAGGCGAGCGCTACACTGCCCAGAAACACCAGATAAAATGGCAGCGCCTCTCGGGGGTCGAGGAATTTCTGTTTTTCCATGAACGCGCCATGCACCAGATAAAGCCCCATCAGGCCCGGGATCAGGTAGGCCAGGTTGGAAGCGACATTGGCGAAATTCGGGATGCCGAAATGGCGGTTTCCGTCGGCAAAATCGTGGTAAGCGGCTGGTTGTTCGATTGGTGCGAAAAAAGCAAAGGTCACGACGATGCCCAGAAGGCTTATCCCGGCCAGTGCCCTCGCCTTACCCTCCAATGTCATCGATTTCCCCTTTCCTGAAGGCGTCGTTCTTCCGCCATCCTGAAGGGTCACCCTAAAGGGTGCGACGCGCTCTTGCGATGACCTTATTCGCGAGGGGGAAATCTCTCAGCCGTTCCTGCCCCAGGAGAAAAACAGATACCCGACACCGCCCAGCAGAATGGCGGCGCCCAGATGCTCGAGGAAGCCGGTCGAGAGAGGCTGGTTTAGCTGCCCGCCGCCCGCGTGCAGGAAATCCATCCCCGGGACGGAGTGGGAAATCAGAACCAAAAGCGCAGCAAAAAAGGTCAAAAACCCGGTTGCCTGAAATATAAAGCGCAGAATACCCATATCGGTCTCCACGCCCCCCTGAGGGGCTTATTATACCAGAATATTCAGGCCAGAACAATGGGGCCGGCTGTCCTATTTTGGTGCAACCCATTGTATTATAAACAGAAATTTAACCCTGCCTGCCTGTAACGAGAGCCAGCACTGATATCATTCAGGGCCGAAATTAAGGAATTGGTGAGATATCGCCGGTTATTTTTACAGACTGCTGAAAGGACTCCACGGCGGGATGCTGGGCAATATTGCGTCTGGCGGCGCCTGTGGAATTAAGGGGAACGATCTTGCAACCGGAATTGGCCGAAGAACAGCCGGACGAAGGAAAGGGTGGCGCGGACAGGCGCCTGCCTTTACGCACGCTGGCGCGCTGGCGCGGTGGTTGCCGGGGCCGGCAGTTTCCCAGGCTGGTGGACTTTCACCCCCGGACAATCGACTTCATGCGCGACTGCAGCTTTGTTCTGGACGTGGGGGAAAGCCTGAATGCGCCGTTGATCAGCTATTCCGGTCAGCTCATCGACCTGGCTTGTGGTGGCCGCATGGAGGGGACAATATCCACCAGCCATGCCGGGCATACCATTTTCTTTCATATCGCCGACCATCACCTGGAGGTGATTTCCAACCGCACGCCCATAGGCGTCGAAGGCGAATACACCACCCAGGACGGCGTCATGCGGCGCTACCGTGGAATTCTCGCTCCGGTCAGCGAAAACGACCAGGACATCGACCATATCGTCGGCGCGGTCAGTTGGGTCGATGGTGGCCCGGCAGCGTGACGGTGATTGAGGGTTGCCGCCGCCTCTGTCTAACCCGAGGCGTTTTTCCGCTGCCCGGCGACCAGCAGTTCCGCCGCCGCCAGATCATCCGGACTGTTGATATTGAAGAAAGCGCCAGGCTGGTCAAAGACCACTGTCTCGGCGTCGCATATTTTTGCCCAGCGTTGCAATGACAACCAGCCGGGCCGCTCAAGTGCCTCGATATGGGCGGCGACCACGGCCATTGGCCAGTAGCCGAAGGCCGGCTGGAGGTGATCGTCGCCCTCGGCTATGGCGGCAGCGCCCAGGCCCGACAGGCGCGCCACCAGGTCACCGGGCAAGAAAGGGCAATCCACCGGGGTGGTGACGATGGCTGTGGCGGTTTCACCATCCCCCGCCAACCTGTCATAAGCGGCGCGGATACCGGCCACCGGGCCTTCCGCACCGCCGGGAATATCCGCCATCACCGCCAACCCGGACCCGTAATCCGACCTTCCACTGACCATGACGCGATCGACCTGTGGCGCCAGGCGGTTGAGAACGTGATCGAACAGGCTCTTGCCGGCGAGTTTCGCCAGCGCCTTGTCGCCACTTTTCCCGGGGCCGGCCATGCGCCGGCTGCGGCCTCCGGCCAGGATCACGCCGATAATGGGCAATTGGGTCTCCTGTTGTTCCGCGCGTTGCCAGAGCCGCCTTATTATCACAGCAGGGCAGGGCCGCAATTTTTTCCTGCGCGATTTGGCGGACTTGCAAAAAGCAGGGCTCTGCCTGATAAGGAGGCGAGAATCCCGCGGCAGCTTCCGCCGCGCAAATATTGAGGCATCCGGTGTCGTCAAAGGCAATAAAATCAACGAGAAGCAGGCCGATAATCGGTTGGCGCGAATGGGTTGGGCTGCCGGATTTCGGCATCATCCGGATGAAGGCGAAAATCGATACCGGCGCGCGCACCTCCGCCATCCACGCCTATCGCATCAAGCCCTTCCAGCGCGACGGCCGCGCGTTCGTGGAGTTTTATCTGCATCCCGTGCAGCATCGCCGCCAGCCGGAGGTCGCCTGCGAAGCCCAGGTATTGGAAGAGCGCTGGATCACCAGTTCCAACGGCAAGAGCGAAAAGCGCATTATTGTGAAAACGCGCCTTACCCTGGCCGGTGCGACATGGCCCATCGAGTTGAGCCTGACCAACCGCGACGATATGGGATTTCGCATGTTGCTGGGGCGCCAGGCCCTGCGCCGGCGCTTCGTGGTCGACCCCGGCTCATCTTATCAGCTAAGCCAGCCCGGCAGCAGTGACGGCATGACGTCAGAAAGCCAGCCCGGGAAAAAGATACGGACCCGAAACAAACGAAAATTGCGCTTCTCACCCGCAACGCCAAACTCTATTCGCACCGGCGTCTGATCGAGGCCGCCGAGGAACGGGGGCATGAAATCCATGCCATCGATACGTTGAAAATCTATTTCAATGTCTCTGCCTCGGCGCCGCAGATAAGATACAAGGGTGCGCTTCTGGAGGGCTTTGACGCGATTATCCCGCGCATTGGAGCCTCGATTACTTTTTTTGGCGCGGCGGTGGTGCGTCAATTCGAGGTCATGGGGGTCTATTCGGTGAATGACAGCCAGGCCATCGCGCGCTCACGCGACAAGCTCAGGAGTATTCAGGTCCTGGCGCGCCGGGGCATTGGCATCCCCGATACCGGTTTTGCCCATGGCACCCGCCAGACCGACGATATGCTGGACATGCTGGGTGGCGCGCCGCTGGTGATCAAACTGATCGAGGGCACCCAGGGCATGGGGGTGGTGCTGGGCGAAACGCGCAAGGCGGTGTCCAGCGTCATGAACGCCTTCGGCCAGCTCAAGGCCAATTTCCTGGTGCAGGAGTTCATCAAGGAAGCAGGCAACAGCGATATCCGCTGCTTGGTGGTGGGCGACAGGGTTGTGGCGGCCATGATGCGCAAGGGCGCGAAGGGAGATTTCCGTTCCAACCTGCATCGCGGTGGCACCGCGTTGGCTGTGAAAATTACGCCGCAAGAGCGGAAAACGGCGGTCAAGGCGGCTCGGGCCATGGGCCTGAAGGTCTGCGGTGTCGATTTGCTGCGCTCGAATCGTGGACCGCTGGTGCTGGAAGTCAATTCCTCCCCCGGTCTGCAAGGCGTGGAGAAAGCAACCGGTGTGGATGTGGCGGGCAAGATCATAAAATATATCGAGGAAAATGCCCGGCCGAAACCGACGCGTTCGCGCTGGAAAGGCTAGGGTCCGGACCCTAATGCGGGCAAATATCTTTGCGCGTCGCCGGCTTTCTGCCTAGGGTCTGGTCTCGGTTCACAAAGGGAGGCCCGTCCGTGAATTCTCTGATCAGACTGCTGCCTGTATCTTTCTTGGTTACGCTTGGCTTGGCGCTGACCGCCTTCGGCTTTGGACCGAAATCAACAGCGCAGGAGGAATATCCGGAATCGGTGCGCGCGGCGCCTGACCGGCAGCGCGGTGACGGCCCCCACGAGCGGCTGGTCATTCGGGGCGGAACCCTGATCGACGGCACCGGCGCGCCGCCCTTTGGCCCGGTGGATATTGTCATCGAAGGCAACCGCATCACCGAGGTGCGTGTGGTGGGGGCGCCCAAGGTCAAGATCGACCCGGAAGGCCGGCCGGAACCCGGCACCCGCGAGATTGATGCCAGCGGCATGTACATCATGCCGGGGTTCATTAACGCCCACGCGCATATCTCCAACCCCTACCAGTATCACTTCGGCGACGCGGCACCGGCGGAATATGTCTACAAGCTGTGGCTGGCGCACGGCATTACCACCATCCGCGACGTAAGCGCCGGTAACGGGCTGGAATGGACCCTGAATGAGCGCGAGCGCAGCCGCCGTAACGAGATTACGGCGCCGCGCATCCTTGTCTATCTTGCCTTTCCCGGGGACATGAATGCCGGCGAGGCGCGTAAATGGGTGCGTGAGCTGGCCCGCGACGGCGGCGACGGCATCAAGTTTTTCGGCGCCCCGCCTGACGTTATGCGGGCGGCGCTGGACGAAGCGGGCAAGCGCGGCCTGAGAACCGCCATGCATCATGCGCAACTGGCCGTTACACAGTGGAACGCACTGGATTCGGCGCGCGCCGGGCTGGACAGCATGGAACATTGGTATGGCCTGCCCGAGGCGTTGTTCGAGGACCGCGCGGTTCAGGATTATCCGGCGGATTATAATTACCTCGACGAAGGCGACCGCTTTCGCGAGGCAGGGCGCCTGTGGAAACAGGCGGCCGCGCCCTGGAGCGACAAGTGGAACGCGGTGATGGACGAGCTGATCGCGCTGGATTTCACCATTGACCCCACCCTGACCATTTATGATGCGACCCGCGACCTGGCGGCAGCGCGGACCACCGAATGGCTACCGGATTATACTTGGCCGGCGTTGTGGCAGTTTTTCAAGCCGAACCGCGAGTCGCACGCCTCCTTCTGGTACGACTGGACCACAGCCGACGAAATTATCTGGAAAGAGAATTTCCGCCTGTGGATGGTTTTCCTGAACGAGTTCAAGAACCGTGGCGGCAGGGTGACTTTGGGCGACGACGCGGGTTTCATCTACAAGCTTTACGGCTTCGGCTATATCCGCGAGTTCGAAATGCTGCAGGAGGCGGGCTTCCATCCGCTGGAGGTGGTGCGGGCGGCGACGCTCCATGGCGCCGAGCTGATTGGCCGCCAGCAAGACCTGGGCACGGTGGCCAAGGGTAAGCTGGCCGACCTGGTGATCGTGGGCGAGAATCCGCTGCATAATTTCAAGACGCTTTATGGCACCGGCGCCTTCCGGCTGAACGAGGAACGGGGCGAGGCGGAATTCGCCGGCGGCATCGTCTGGACCATCAAGGACGGTGTTGTCTTTGACGCCAGGCAATTGCTGGCCGACGTGAAGGACATGGTCGCCGCGGCTTCTGGCGAGGGTGGGGCCGAGTAGCACTCAGGATTCGGTTTCGGCTTCGGCTTCCGTGGCAGCGCCAGCGCCATGTTCATCGTTGTCCATCGACAGTGCGTAATAGCCCATGGCGCCGCCCAAAAGGTCGATTGCCGCATGCAGCATTATCGCCGGCAGAATGGAACCCGATAACAGATAGACGACGGTCAGCGCCAGCCCGGCCAGCCCGGCCCGCAGCGTGTTTTTTGGCCCCTGGTAAGCATGCGCCAGGGTGAAGACCAAGAGCGCGATTGCCGCCGCCCAGAGGGTATCCATCCACAGGCTCAAATACCAGATCAGCGCGCCACGGTACAAAATCTCTTCCACGATACCGGCGGTTACCGCCAGACCCGAGAAATAACCCAGCTCCCGCGGCGCGCGCGGCAGGAGATGCTCAAGGCGTCCCATTTCCTCGATCAGCTGGTGCCGGTAATCGGCGCTCTTGCGCGCCAACCGCACCTGGTACATCAGCGGCAGAATAGCTATTCCCGCCAAGGCGCTGCCGCCCCAGAACCTGAGCGTTTCCGGTAGCGCGAAGCCCATCAGTGCAAAGTCGCGCTCGGCGCTCAGCCAGGCAAATGCCAGCAACGCCAGCAATGCCCAGAGGATGGCGACGTTGCTCAGGTAGGCCCTGATCCTGAGCTTCCCGCCGCCTTCCGCGAGACGCAGGAAATTACGCTTCTGCGTGATATAGCCGGCCAGCGGAAGCGCCAGCGCGAACAAAAATACAGCGATAAAATCCAGAATGGCCAAGATGCGTCCTTCTGCCGAATGCTGGCATAGTCGGCGATATAGTTGTTCACAAGCAAGGTGAAAAGATGAAAAGCCGGACGAGTCCTTCCTGCCGCGCCAGTTATTCTTTGGCCATCCTCACCCTTTCCAGCCTTGGCACTCTCCCTCAGGGAGAGGGCTTTCTTCCTTCGTCACCCCGGGCCCAATTTTGGTCACTCGCCGACCCTCCTTTTCTTCGTCACTCGCCGACTTGATCGGCGAGTCCATCTCGGTGCGAACTACCTGCTGAAAGATAAAACTGGATTCGCCGATCAAGTCGGCGAATGACGATGTGAAGTGGGAACCGAAACGTTCTCCGGATACTTCCTGCGTAATGCGCTATGGCCGGAGCGACGGAATCTTTTCTTTGGTCACCCTCACCCTGACCCTCTCCCTCAGGGAGAGGGCTTCCTTTTTTTACCTCTCCCCTTGCGGGAGAGGAAGGGGCCCGCAAAGCGGGAAGGTGAGGGGTCAAATATTCTTTCGTCACTCGCCGGCGCTTTCATTCGTCACCCCGGGCTTGACCCGGGGTCCATTGGAAACGCTGGTGGTGCAGGGGATGGCAATAGACTCCGGATCAGGTCCGGAGTGACAGAGTCTTTTTTCTTTGCGCCTAGACCCCCGGCCCATGGCCCCGGGTGATGGCCACCGCCTTGATCAGCGCAAACACCCTGTCGCCATCCTTGAGCCCAAGCCGCTCGGCCGACCAGGCAGTAATTCTGGCGGTAATATGATCGGGGGTCTCGGCGGCGGCTGCCTTCAGGACCAGGTCGATATCGACCTCGCCGTTCTCCAGGGTCTCCATGCCGGCAATGCGGCATTCCAGCACATTCAGGACGCTGATATCCTCGGGCTTCTTTCGCGCGATGGCTACGTCCCGCGCCAATATGCGCAGCCGCACATTTGCACCGGTGGCGAGTGCGGGGTCATTGGCCAGAAAGCGTCCGCCCGCAACTTCAAGCGGGACCAGGCCATGTTCGGGCGCACCCGCGGTCCCGTTCAGCACCACGCCGGCGTCAAAATAGCCCAGATAAGGCTTCATTTCCGCCGCCCGGAAGAGTTGTTCGATGGGCCCAGAAGCGCGGATTCTGCCGTCGCTTATCAGGGCAGCCCGGTCGGCCAGCCGCACAATCTCGTCCAGTTGGTGTGAGACATAAAGTATCGGCAGGCGCATTTCATCGCGCACCCGCTCCAGATAGGGAAAGAATGCCTCGCGCCGCGCCGGATCGATATTGGAGAGCGGCTCGTCCATCAGCAGTATCCGGGGATTGGACAAAAGGGCGCGGCCAATGGCGGTGCGCTGTTTTTCGCCGCCGGAGAGGGTCGCCGGGTAGCGCGTCACCAGGTCTTCCAGACCCAGCAAGGCGCAGATATCACCGAACGCTGTGCCTGATGAGCCGCGCACGCCATAGAGCAAGTTCTGGCGCACGGTCATATGGGGAAACAGCAATCCATCCTGAAAAACATAGCCGATGCGGCGCTTCTCAGGGGGTAGGTCCACACCCGCCCGGGAATCAAACAAAGGCTCGCCGTCCAGCAGGATGCGGCCGCTGTCGGGTGTGCGAATGCCCGCCACCAGGTCGATCAGCGTGGTCTTGCCGCCGCCTGAAGGGCCGAACAGTCCGGTTATGCCGGGCGCCGCTTCCAGCGTGGCATCCAGGGTGAAGCCGGGATAGCTCTTTCTCACTTGCAGGGACAGCGAGCCGCTCATGAGCCGTGCTCCATGCGGCGTTTCAGCCGGCGTGCCGACCATTCCGAGAGGATCAGCGCCAGTATGGCGATGGCCAGCGACAGCAGCATCAGCCTGAGGGCAGAGGCCTCGCCCCCGGGGCGCTCGGCGGCGCTGTAAAGAGCCAGCGGCAAGGTTTGCGTATAGCCGGGAATGTTGGAGACAAAGGTCACGGTGGCGCCAAATTCGCCCAGCGCCCGGGCGAAACCCAACAGCGCGCCGGTCAGCAATCCGGGCAGCGCCAGGGGCAGGGTGATGGTCAGGAAAACCCGGCCCGGCCCGGCGCCCAATGTGCGCGCCGCGCGCTCAAGGCGGGGGTCGATGGCCTCTATGGACAGCCGTATGGCGCGCACCACCAGCGGAAAGGCCATGACCGCCGCGGCCAGCGCCGCGCCTTTCCAGTTAAAGGCCAGCGATATGCCGAAAGTTTCCAGCAGCCAGCCGCCCACCACCCCGGTGGGTGCGAAGGTCACCAGCAGCAGGTAGCCGACCACCACGGGGGGCAACACCAGGGGCGCGTGGATCAGCCCGTCGAGGAAGGATTTGCCGCGAAAATCATGCCGCGCCATGAGTTGGGCGGTGAGGATCGCAACCGGCAGGCTGGCCAACATGGCTACGCCCGCGACCCGGAGCGACAACAGCAGAGCGTCTATTTCCGGCGGCTGCAGGAACGGCGCCGTCATCGCCCAGTTGTTTTCTGAAAGCGTGCCAGCCCGGCGTCGAGATCGGCAATCAGGTCATCGGTGTCTTCCAGTCCGATCTGCAGGCGCAGCAGCGGCCCCGGGGCGACCCACGGCACCGCCGTCCGGGTCTCCGCCGGATCGACGGGCAAGATCAGGCTTTCATAGCCGCCCCAGGAAAACCCCATGGCGAAATGCTCCATGTGATCGACCATGGAGCCTATATTCTCAAGTTTACCGCCCGACAGCACAACGGAGAACAGCCCGCTGGCGCCGGAAAAATCGCGCCGCCATATTTTGTGTCCCGGTGCGTCTTCAAGAGCCGGGTGTAAAACCCGGTGAACCAGTGGATGCCCGACCAGCCAACGCGCCACTTTAAGGCCGCTTTTCTGGTGGGTTTTCAGGCGTGGCGCCAGGGTGCGAAGGCCCCGCTGTCCCAGATAGGCGTCGTCCGGCCCGGCGATCTGGCCGAGGGACAAGGAGGCCGCCCGCAGCTTGTTCCAGCAGCGCTCGTTGGCAATTGCGACGCCCAGCATGGCATCGGAATGACCGACAATATACTTGGTTGCCGCATGAACCGAAATATCAGCGCCATGTGCCAAGGGATTGAAAAACAAGGGAGTTGCCCAGGTATTATCGGCAATAACATAGGCACCCCTAGCATGGGCAACCTCGGCTATGGCAGGCATGTCCTGAATTTCCATGGTCAGTGAACCCGGCGATTCAACGAACACCAGGCGGGTATTTTCACCAAACAGTTCATCAATATCGCCGCCCAGCGCCGGATCGTAAAAGGTCGTCTCAATCCCCATGCGCTGAAGCAGGCCCTGGCAGAATTTTCGCGTCGGCTCATAAACCGTATCAACCATCAACAGATGATCGCCGGTCTTCAGCAGCGACAAGAGAGAGGAGGTAATGGCGCCCATTCCCGAAGGATAAAGCCAGGCGCCCGCGCCTCCCTCCAGCTCCGCCATCGCTTCGCCAAGGGACCATTGGGTGGGTGTGCCCAACCGGCCATAAAAAAGCGTATCAAAGATATTCGCCACGCCCTCGCGCAGTTCGGCGTAGCTGTCGAACAGAATGGTTGAAGCGCGGTGAACCGGCGGGTTGACGTATCGCCCGGTCAGCGCCTTTCGGCGACCGGCCTGAACAATTCTGGTCTCGAAGCCACGCTCAGATCCGCTGTTCTTGCTGCCCACGTCATGAAGTCCTTGTCTCTGTCTCTCTCATATTTGGCGGCGCCTCAATCAGACCGGCTCAATCAGAGCGACCCGGTCAGACCGGCCCAGTCAGACCGGAATACCGCGGCGCTCCGCTTCAGCCACCAACGCCTGGATATGGTCGTCCACAGATATATCGATCACACTGGTCACTTCCAGGTCGTGGTTTTCCCACATTTCTTCCGGTTTTTGCTCCGGGTGATCGGCCAGCCACTTGTCGAAAGTCTGGTCGCGCCGGGTCAGTAATTCGCAAACATGCGGGTAGTACAATTGCAGCATTCCGCTGACCCATATATTCACCGGCCAGGAGGGTTTGGCGGTATCAATCTCGAAACTGTCGACCATTCCGATCATGTCCGGGGCGTTGTATAGCACTTCGTCGGTAACCCAGCGGTTGACCGTGAAAAGACGTATGGGAATCGACATTTCGTCCATTGAAATTCCCGCAAGGTGGGTCAGCGTTTCGGTGTCGCCATCACAATCGGGCGGCGGCATCAGGATCGGCATTAAACCGTCGGGGCGGGCGTCATAGTCAAGAAAACAGTGGAAATGACCGTGTTCAGCTTCGCGATCGCCGATGGAATGGGTGTGATAATAGTACTGGCAGTGGCTTTCCGGATCGTAGATGTCGCCGCGCGGATAATGCTTCCACTCGTAAAAACCTTCATAATCCTTGAGCAATTCGCCGACGATGGTGTCGCCGGTTTTCGCCAGCACGCGATGGCAGTTCAACACCATCTGGCCCGCTTCCAGCATGGATCGGATGCGATCGTCACTCAGTGATTGCAGTGAAATTTCCATAGCCCTGATCCTGCGGCGCTATACCGCCAAGCACAAAAAAACCAGCCCGCAACGCTTAACACGTCACGGGCTGGAATTTCAATTGAGACAATCCCGAAGGTATGCCTCAGGAAGGCGTTTTACGCGCCTCCACAACCTTTGCAGCCACCGCAGCCACCGCAGCCGCCACAACCTTTGCAGCCGCCACAACCGCCACAGCCGCCACAGCCTTTACAGCCATGACAACCTTTGCAGCCTTTGCAGCCTTTGCAGCCTTTGCACCGCTGCAGCCCGCAATAGATGTGGGTGCGTCGATTGCTGCCTGGGCAGCCGGCAGGGCTACAAGAGCAGCCGTGCTGGCAATAGCCGCAAGGCTAAGTGTCTTAAGCGTTTTCTTCATCATTCTCGTTTTCCTCCTTAGGCGCCTGGTACCTTTACCTGAATTCCGCCCTTTTACGGTGCCCCCGAAAGGATCGGACTTCATCTGTCGCTTCCTGTTGCACTGCTGTGTTGGCGCGGGCTAGCACAGCAGACAAGGCCTCGCATAAGGAGGCGACATGCTTTGCGCGGAGAATCATCCGCGCGTTGTCACACTAGTTGTAGTCCCGTGGGAATTCAAGCGCCCGTCACAATTGCGTTATCGCAAAAAATGCGAATCCGGCGCTGCCGGCCGGCGCTGCGGATAAGGGAAGCTGTTGGCAAAGAAAGGCGGGGCCCGCTTGGTTAGGTTGGCGCTTTCGGGGGCCGGGGTGTCCGGGGCATCGAATTGCCGATCCGGGAGGCTCCCTCTGGCACCTTAGCGAGACCCCGCCAGGTTCTGCCAGGATGGTGTGTTGCATTTGCAGCAATAGCACGGGGGTGCGGTCCATGAAACGTGGCAAAGTGTCGCGTCTGCTGTGTCGGGGCGGCAAAAACGGGGGGCCCGCGAAGGGGAAGAACGGGAGGCGTGCTTCGTTATCCCTTCAACTCGGGTCGGCCTGCTGGGGGCGATTGCCTGCCGGTCCACGGACCCCCTGTCTTGATGCCGATGGCACCAGTTGCCAGAGAGAAAACTTAACGCTCTGAATGGATCACGAAGTGGCGGTTTTCGCCAGACGACATATTGTCGCGGCAATCTCCAATGCCAGTTTGCGGTCAGCCTGTGGATAAGTTGGGAAAAGCCTGTGGATATTAACCATCAATTTTTACGATTCATTAAGAATTCTGGCACATCTTGTGGTTGGTGAGGAAACAGGGCCTGTATCTGGTGTTTGAAAGGACGCACTGCGATGACCACCAGTTCCTATTTGAAACGGCCGATCCGCAAATACGAGGATGCACTCTCGGATGTGGAAAAAGCCCGTAAGGTCGAGCGCCACGCAGCCGCCGCCGCCAAGCAGCGGAAGCGCGTTGCGCAGCGCCATCGCCCAGCAGCCTGACAAGTCAGCCTGACAAAGGTTGGGCCTGACAGGCAAGCTGGCGAGTCTCTTTAATCCCCGAATCCGACTCCCCGCCACAGGCACCCTGCGCGCCGGGTTCAGCGCCGTTTGGCTTTGACAATGCGCCCTCAAGCCGCCATACCAGCTGTTCTCCAGAGGGGCAGCCCGTGGCCGAAAATCGCAATACCGAAGAGCTCTCGCAGTTGGGAAAGAAGGTGGAAATACCCGCCAATCCCGATCAGGCGCATCTTGAGGCTGTGGCAAATCCTCACCCGGACAAGATTTATCTGGTGCGCTTCACCTGCCCCGAATTTACTTCCCTGTGTCCGGTCACCGGCCAGCCGGATTTCGCCCATTTCGTTATCGATTATGTGCCGGATGGCACGATTCTGGAATCCAAATCGCTGAAGCTGTTTCTGCAGTCCTTTCGTAACCACGCGGCCTTTCACGAGGATTGCACGCTGGCCATAGCCGGTCGCATCGTCGATGCGGTTTCGCCGGTTTGGCTGAGGATATCGGGCTACTGGTATCCCCGTGGCGGAATTCCCATCGATGTCTTCTATCAAACCGGTCCGGCGCCCGCGGACATTTACCTCCCCGATACTGGCATTGCGCCTTACCGGGGCAGGGGATAGGAAGATGGGCATGGCCGCACGGGGACTGCAGCGCTGTTTTAACATCTACGACCTGCGCGAGCTGGCCAGGCGGCGGTTGCCGTTGCCCATATTCTCCTACATGGACGGTGGCTCTGACGACGAGGAAACCCTGCAGCGCAATATTGGGGCTTTCAGCGATTATGAGCTGATTCCGCGCATCCTGGTGGATGTCGAACATATCGACATGAAAACCCGGGTGCTGGGCGTGGATATCGACTGGCCTGTTTTTGCCGCGCCCACGGGAATGGGCCGGCTTTTCCACCACGACGGTGAGCTGGCGGTGGCGCGGGCGGCGGCCGATGCCGGCACGCTCTTTTCATTATCGACGCTGTCGACCTATTCCATTGAAGAAGTGGCTGCCGCCAGCGATGGGCCGAAGATGTTTCAGATTTACGTCCAGCGGGAGCGCGCGCCGGTCAGAGAGCTTATTTCCCGCTGCAAGGCGGCCGGTTACGACGCGCTGTGCCTGACCGTCGATTTGCCCGTTCACGGCAATCGCGAGCGCGATCTGTACACCGGCATGACCATACCGCCGCAACTGACGCTGATGAGCATGCTTGATGTGCTGCGGCATCCACACTGGTGCTGGAATTACCTTTTCAAACCGCCATTCCGGTTGGCGAATCTGGATCACCTGAAGGCCAGGGACGATGACGGTCTGGCCTCCCTGGCAAAATATGTGTCCAAAATGTTTGACCGTTCGGTTACCTGGAAGGATGCCGAATGGATGATCCAGGAATGGGGTGGGCCTTTTGTCATCAAGGGTATCATGTCGGTCGATGACGCGCGCCGCGCCGCCGACATAGGAGCCAGCGCGATCATGGTCTCGAACCACGGCGGCCGTCAGCTTGATGGCGTGCCAGCGCCCTTTGACCAGATTGCCGAAATCGCCGACGCGGTTGGCGACCGCGTCGAGATCATCTGCGACGGTGGTGTGCGCCGCGGCAAACATGTGCTGAAGGCGCTGGCCATGGGCGCCACGGCCTGCTCCGTGGGCCGCGCCTATCTGTATGGTCTTGGCGCCGGTGGAGAGGCCGGGGTTGCCCGCGCATTTTTCCTGTTGAAAGCCGAGGTCGAGCGCGCCATGGCCCTGCTCGGTTGCCGCAACGTGGGCGAGATCACGCGCCAGCATATCCGCCGCGTGCGCTGACGCAGGAATCGCATCAGGCCTCGCTTTAAGGTATTCCGATAAGCTTATGGGTTTGAATGGATAAACGCCATTCCGGGTGCGCCTGAATATAACGGATTGCCGCGTCGGTGTTTTCCGCCCGCTTTGGCCCATCCATGGGCTGCAGGAAAAAGTGATCGAATTCCAGCGCCCGGAAAGTTTCCGGATCGACATTTTCCTGCGGATAAACCAGCTTCAGCTCATTGCCGCAACGTTGGCGCAACACCGCGTCCGCCTTGGGGCTGACACAGATCCAGTCAAGCCCGGGCGGGGCGGGCAGGGTGCCGTTGGTCTCCACCGCCACTTCAAATCCGGCTTCATGAAAGGCATCAATGAGCGCCTCATCAAGTTGCAAAAGGGGCTCGCCGCCGGTGGCCACGATCAGCGGCCTGGGTCGCACCGCCATATCTGCCGGCCAGGTCTCCAGCGCCTTTCTGGTCAATTCCCGGGGGTCAGCGAATTTGCCGCCGCCGGGGCCGTTGGTGCCGACGAATTCGGTATCGCAAAAACTGCACACCGCGCCGGCCCGATCGCGCTCGAGCCCTGACCACAGGTTACAGCCCGCGAAACGCATGAAAACGGCGGCGCGGCCGGTATTGGCGCCCTCGCCCTGCAGGGTGAAAAAAATTTCTTTTACGGCGTAAGTCATTGATACCGCGTGGGGTCGGGAAGTCCCGCCTCGGTAAAGCCCTTCTTGCGCAACAGGCAGGAATCGCAGGCGCCACAGGCGGCGCCCGCCGGGCCGGGGTCATAGCAGGAAATGGTCATGCCATAGTCGACGCCGAGATCACTGCCGCGGGCGATAATCTGGGCTTTGTTCATGTCGATCAGCGGCACATGAATCCTGATCGGCGCGGCGCCGGCAGCCTGGCCCTCGACCCCCGCCCTGGTTGCCAGATTGGCCATTACCTCGAAGGCCGCGATAAAGTCTGGCCGGCAATCGGGATAGCCTGAATAGTCCAGCGCATTGACGCCGATGAAAATATCCCGCGCCTCCAGCACTTCGGCATAGGCCAGCGCGAGCGACAGAAAAACCGTATTCCGCGCCGGCACATAGGTGATGGGAATTTCCGCCTCCATGGCCTTCGTGTCGCGGCCCTTGGGCACCGGAATGTCGCTGGTCAGCGCGCTGCCACCAAAGGCGGCAAGGTCAATGTCGATAATTTTGTGCTCTGCTGCTTCCAGGGCTTCGGCGACCCTTGCCGCTGCCTCCAGTTCCACTACATGGCGCTGGCCATAGCGGAAAGACAGGGCATGGGCCGTATAGCCCGCGTCGCGGACCAAAGCCAGCACGGTGGCGCTGTCAAGCCCACCGGAGAGCAGAACCACGGCTTTTTTTTGATCTGTCATGGAATTTTGAGCTGCGGTGAATTCCAGCGGGACTTGGCGGCCCGGGCGAAATTATTGCTTCTTTCCTTCCAAAGCGCCGCCAAATAACTTGTTGACCATAACCGGGCCGGCGAAAACCAGAGCATGCAAGGTGATGGCTCCATAGACGCCCCGCGCATAGCTATATTCGTTGAAGAACAGATTATATCCGGTATCGGCAAAATTGTTATAGACGAGGCCGAAACCCGTATAGCCGATCAGCAGTATCATCCAGGCTCCCCATCCAACATCGTAATGCGCTGTCAGGTACAGGGCCGCGAACCAGGCGGCGATGGTCCCATACCCCGTCGGCTGGTCCAGTTGGCGCGCCACCTCAACCCCGACGACAAACACGATCAGCCAGGTAATGACATGCAGCACGGCGTAAAACAGATCAGGGGCCCGCTGGCCCCATTTGGTGAGAGTATCTCTTAACGCCATTTCGCGCCCCGCGGTCCTTAAATCCCTTGCCGGAACCACTATAGAGAAACTTTATCGGCTGTCGCGCTGAAAAATCTATTGCGGGCAAACCCGCGCCGCGACAATTTTGAATTCAACCCGCACATCGAACGCCACCAGCCGGTCGTTCGCCCAATCACCATCGCCGATATTAAAGTCGCGCCGGTTGAGGTCAATCGAGCCCGAAACAACAGCGGTGTCACCATCAATCGCCAGGGAGAAGGGCAGGGTTATATCCTTTTCCATGCCCTTGACGGTCAGCGACCCAATCGCTTCAAAGGCGCCGTCGCCGGTGCGCCGGAACCGGGTGGCGGTAAATTTGGCCTGGGCGTATGATTGCACCGCAAACCATTCCGGCAGCTTCAGGGCGGTATCCCGCTCTTCATGGGCGGTGTTCACCGCCGTCATGTCGATGAGGATGGACAGATGCGCGCCTTCCAGATCATCGGGGTCAAAGTCGATCTGGCTTTCGAACTTCGTGAAATAGCCGGTGACAGGAACGCCAAGCATGCTGCCATGAAAGGCGATATGACTGTCGGCATTCGCAACGCGCCATTCCGCGGCTGCCGCCGATTGCGAGAGCAGCGCGTAAAGCAGGGCGGCAATGAATATCCTGGGCAATTTCTGTGCCTCAATCCTGGTTCGGCGACGCGTCTTGCCCGCCCCCTGCGCCAAGCCACGGTACCATGCGCGCGATCACGTTGTCCTTCAGCAGATACTGATGGCGAAGTGCGGCCAGAATATGGAGCAGAAAAAGCCCGATCAGGGAAAAAACCAGAACCCCATGAATTTCATGCATCAGTTGCTCCGCCGCTTTCTTGTCGGCGGCGTTGGCCAGCATCGGAATATGTGGCCAGTCGATGACCCCGTACAACGTTGTTGGCAGCCCCAATGGCGAGGCGGATACCGTTGCCCATCCGGCCAGGGGCACGGCGATCATCAGGAAATAAAGGCCAGCATGCGCCGCGCCCGCCAGCCGCCGTTCCGCGGGTTTCATCTGCGGCGGCGCGGGTGGCGCCGGGTTCATCAGGCGCCAGACCAGACGCCCCACCGACAGGATCAGGATGGTCAGCCCCACGGATTTATGCCACTGCAATGCCTGGAACCGGTCGAAGGATCCCTTTGCCAGGTCTTCCATCCAGAAGCCGATCCACAACTGGCCGAAAATAATGCCCGCGATCAGCCAATGCAAAAGGATGGCGACCATCCCGTATCGCGCATTCCCGTTTCCCCGGTTGTCATTTCGGTTACGAAACGACATGGCATGGCTCCTTTCCCGGTCGCTATTTCTTCTTCTGGAATTCCGCTTCTATTTCTATCGTTACCTCGTCGCCCACCAGTGGGATATAGGCTTTCATATTGAAATCCGAGCGTTGCAGCGTCGCTGTTGCGGAAAAGCCCAGGGTATATTTGCCGGTCAGCAGGTTTTTGGCGCCACCGTTGAAGGTGATGTATAGCGGTATCTGCTTTGTCACGCCGTGAAAGGTGAGGGTACTGTCGATGACGCCGGATTTCTCGTCGAGGATGGTAATCCCGCTCGCTTCGATGGTGATGCGCGGAAAGCGCCTGGCGTGCAGGAAGTCAGTGCCTTTTAACAAATCGTCCATGCGCGCATTGCCGGTATCGACGCTGTCGGCGGCGATGACAACGGCCAGCGCGCTTTCCTCGGGTTTCGCATTGTCAAACTGGAAGGTGGCTTCAATATCGTTGAAGCGCGCCACATAAATCGAATAGCCCATGTGATCCACCTTGAAATGCAGCGAACCATGGGCCGGATCCATCACATAGCGGCCAGACGGAAGGGCTGACATATCGACGGTCTGGTTATGACTGGGGACAATCTTTGCCAACAGCACAGAACAGCCACCGACGGCCAGGATGGCGGCCAGGACGGTCGCGGTTCCTAAGAAGTTGCCAGTGGATTTTCCAGTGGATTTACCTGGCGCGTGCAGCATGGGCTGCCCTCCTGTGAAAATGGCAGATCTCCCGCCTTGGCAACCAATCGTTAACCCTGAAGGCCGAAAATCGCACATATGCGAAAAACCGCGACCATATTAGCGGCTCTGATCTTTCCCGCAAGCGTCTGGTCCGCCAACCTGTGGGCCGCGCCTGCGTCCGGCCAAAGCTTTGGTGATGGCGTTGCCGCCTACAGCTTGCAGGATTACGCCGGGGCTCTGGCAATCTGGCTGCCGCTGGCTAACGCCGGTGACAGCGAAGCTCAGTTTCGGGCCGGGCTGATGTATCTGAATGGCAGAGGTGTTGCGGCGGACAGCGCTGAAGCGGCGCACTGGTTTCAATTGGCCGGCGGGGCAGGCCTCGCGCGCGCCAGCTACATGCTGGGCGAAATGTATGCCGCCGGTAATGGCGTTGAAGAAGACGCCCATCAGGCCTTTGAATGGTATTTTTCCGCCGCCGAACAGGGCGACCCGCGCGCGCAATTGCAAACCGGCATTCTTTACCTGGACGGCGAGATTACCAACAGTGACTGGGTGCAGGCACATGTCTGGTTTTCCAGAGCGGCGGAGGGAACGATCGAAGGCGAGTTTCGCGATCTGGCCGAAACAGCCCGCGACCGGACATTCGAAGCCCTGACGCCGGAAGAACGCCGCGAGGCCGCTGAACTGCTGGGCAATAACGATACCATCGGCGAGAGCGATTCCGAATAGAGGCCGGGACGTCCTGTCATCTTCGCCGGTAGCGCAAATCTAGGTAATTTCCAAACGAATCATTGGTGCCCGGGCCCGTAACGACTCCGCCGTGAGCCAGCCCGTAAGGTTAACGTCCGGCGGCGAAATTTCGTCCGCAATGCCTGTATTGGCGTCCGGAGAAAAATTTATCATTGAATGCACTCTCTGAAAGTGTGTCTGGAAGCGACTCAGGAGTAAATTGGTCCGATTAATGAACTTCTTAAATAACCTTAACGAAGAATTTACGAAGTTATTGTCTAACTGTCGCATCCAAATTCCGCTCGCTGGGGGTCAGGCGCATACAGGAGTATGCCCGGGACTAGGATCTAGGAGGTCAATATGCTTGAAGCATCCGCTCAAGAACAACCATCAGGTGAGGCTGTAACCAACGGCTCAGCCGAACCGAAGAAATCCCTTTTTTCGAATGATCTGTACGCCGAGATGGTGGGCCAGCTGCCCGTCAATGTGATTGTCTGCGATATCAAGGAATTCAAGGTTCGCTATGTGAACGCTGGCACCATTGAAACCCTGAAAACAATCGAACATTTGCTGCCGATCAAGGCCGATGAGATACTGGGCTGCTGCATCGATGTGTTCCACAAGAATCCGGAATTCCAGCGCCGCATGCTAGCCGACCCCAGTAATCTGCCGCATGAAGCGGAGATTCAGCTTGGTGAAGAGACCCTGAGACTTCAGGTTTCGGCTCTGCGTAACAGCGATGGCGAGTATGTCGCCGCCATGGTCGCCTGGAGCGTGATTACAAAGGAAAAGAAGCAGGAAGCCGAGACCAAGCAGCTTCTTCAGATTCTCGACCAGCTTCCGGTCAATGTTCTGACCTGCGATCCCAAGGAAGTCGTCATCAACTACGCCAACAAGACCAGCCTCGAGACCCTGAAGAGTATTGAGGATCTTCTGCCTTGCAGGGCAGACGAAGTCGTTGGCCAGTGCGTTGACGTGTTCCACAAAAACCCCGCCGCGCAGCGGAAAATACTTGGTGATCCGGCGAATCTGCCTTTCGAGACGATCATCACGCTTGGCGAGCACAAGTTGGAACTTAAGGTTTCCGCGGTCTTCAACGATGAAGGCGAGTATGAACTGGCGCTTCTGGCGTGGAGCGTCGTAACAGACCGGGTTGAGAAGGAAGAACAAACCGAGCAGATGCTGCAGATGATCGATCAGCTTCCGATCAATGTTCTGACCTGTGATCCCGCAACTTTGGTTATCACATATGCCAACAAGACCAGCGTCGACACCTTGAAGACGATCGAGAGTCTTCTGCCCTGCAGGGCCGAAGATATCGTTGGCCAGTGCATTGATATTTTCCACAAGAACCCGGCGCATCAGCGGAAGATTCTCGCTGATCCTACGAATTTGCCGTGGGAATCCAATATCAGTCTTGGCGAGCATACCCTGTCGCTGAAGGTCTCCGCTGTCTACAGTCAGGCCGGCGACTATGTCCAGGCACTGTTGGCCTGGAGCGTCATCACCGATCAGGTCAACATCGCCGGTAAGGTGGATGGCGTTGCGACTGCGGTCGCAGCCGCCGCTACCGAGCTGAAAGCAACGTCTGAAACGATGGCTACCGCTGTCGAGCAGGTCAAGACCCAGTCAGCCGCCGTTGCGGCGGTGGCCGAGCAGACTTCCGGCAATGTCAGCGCGGTTGCTTCCGCTGCCGAGGAGCTGGCGACCTCGACCGACGAGATCAGCCGTCAGGTGCAGCAGGCCTCCGAGGTCTCCAGCGAGGCCATGGAGGAAGCTGCTTCCACCAGCGAGCTGGTAAAGTCGCTGGATGAAGCGGGCCAGAAGATTGGCGAAGTCGTCAATCTGATCAACGACATCGCATCGCAGACCAACCTCCTGGCCCTGAACGCCACGATCGAGGCAGCACGCGCCGGTGAGGCCGGCAAGGGCTTCGCGGTTGTCGCATCCGAGGTCAAGGCGCTGGCGCAACAGACCGCCAAGGCCACCGAGGACATCACCAAGCAGATCGACGGTATGCAGTCTGCGACCAGCCAGGTGGTGACTGCGATCGAGGGCATCTCCTCGACCATCGCAAAGGTCAACGAGACCTCGCAGGGTATTTCAGCAGCGGTTGAAGAGCAGAGCGCCGCGACCCAGGAGATCGCCCGCAACACCCAGCAGGCCGCCTCCGGTACCGAAGAGGTGACCACGGCGATCCAGACGGTGAACGAAGCCGCCGATCAAGCGTCCCAGGGCGTCAATGAGGTCAACGAGGCCACCGCGGAGCTGTCGGTCCAGTCCGAGACCCTGAGCAGTGAAATCAAGGAATTCCTGTCTCAGCTCGGTATCAAGGACGATTAGAAAATGCGGGCGGGGCGCTGAATGCGCCCCGCCGTTCACCGGCTCCGCACCGGGCCGGGCATACCTCCCTAGTTCCTCTCTATAGTAAAAAGTTGTAATGAGCCGGACCCCTCGCGGGGCCCGGCTTTTTTATTCCTGCGCGATTTTGTCCCCTTGTGCTTGGCGGTCCCGGCGCATATGGCTATAGCCCACATCGCTCGATAACTGCATTGCGGCGACAGAAGGGACAGGACGTATGGCCGATACAGGTGCCGATATGAACGGGGCGGAAGCGGTGGTCGCAACCCTGGTGGCGGCCGGTGTGGATACCTGTTTCACCAATCCCGGAACGTCGGAAATGCATTTCGTCGCCGCTCTGGACAAGGTTCCCGGATTGCGCCCGGTGCTGGGTCTGTTCGAGGGTGTGGTGACCGGCGCCGCCGATGGCTACGCCCGCATGACCGGCAAACCCGCAGTTACGCTGCTGCATCTCGGCCCAGGCCTCGGCAACGGCCTGGCCAACCTGCATAACGCCCGGCGCGCCCATTCGCCGATCGTCAATATCATCGGCGATCATGCTATTTTCCACCGCCAGCATGACGCGCCGCTTGCCTCTGATATCGAGGGCATCGCCGGGACCGTCTCGGCCTGGGTCAGGACCTCTGAAACCATAGACCAGGTTGCCAGGGACGCGCGCGACGCGGTTACTGCTGCCTGCACCTGTCCCGGCCAGATTGCCACCCTGATGCTGCCTGCCGATCTGGCCTGGACAGTGGGGGCGGCAGCGGCAAAGCCCATAGCGGCGCCGGCGCCGGAAATGCCCGGGGCGGATACCATTGACTCCATGGCCCGCATCCTTTCTTCCGGCGGCGCTGGTAATATACTTTGCCTGGCGGGCGCGGGCGTGAATGGCCGTGGTCTGCAGGCCGCCGGGCGTATTCAGGCGGCAACCGGCTGCAAATTGATGTGCCCCACCTTCAACGCGCGCATTGAGCGCGGCGCCGGGCGGCCATTGGTCGAGAAAATTCCCTATTTTGCGGATATGGCGAAGGCCAGCATGCAGGGGGCCAGCCATTTGATTCTCGCCGGGGCCGCTGCGCCGGTTTCCTTTTTCGGCTATCCCGGAGAAGACAGCTGGTTGACACCGGAGGATTGCGCTGTCGATCTGCTGGCGCGGTTTAATGAGGATATCACCGGGGCGCTGGAGGCACTTGCGGACGCTGTGGATGCCCCGTCGGAGCCCGATTGTTCCGCCAAGACCTTCAAGCCGGGCCTGCCCAGGGGCGAATTGACGCCGGCGACCATCGGCGCCTCGATGGGCCTCCTGTTGCCCGAAGGGGCGATTGTCTCCGACGAGGCGATCACCAGCGGCATGGCGCTGGGGCCGCTGACCGCGGGCGCCCCCCCGCACGACTGGCTGGAGGTCACCGGCGGGTCCATTGGCCAGGGCCTGCCGGTGGCCACCGGCGCCGCCATTGCCTGCCCGGGGCGCAAGGTCATCAGCCTCGAGGGCGATGGCTCCGCGATGTATACCATTCAAAGCCTGTGGACACAGGCGCGCGAGAATCTTGACGTTCTGACCATCATTTTCGCCAACAGCACCTATTCGATCCTGAATATCGAACATGTGCGGGTCGGCGCCGGCGCACCGGGGCGAAACGCACAGGAAATGCTGTCCATCGGCAATCCCGAACTCGATTTCGTGCGCATGGCTGAAGGCATGGGGGTTGAGGCCGCCCGGGCGGACACCGCCGAGGCCTTCCACGACCTGCTGGCGGCGGCGATGAAAAAACGCGGGCCATTCCTCATAGAAGCGAAAATCGAGCCGATAAAGTTCGGGTAGGCGAGTTCCCGGCAACGAGAAAGGGCAGGTCGATTATTGCGACAGAGGCCAGGATGGGCTTGTTCTCAGGGTCTCGTACGGTGGATCGAAGTTGATACCGCGTCAAGATGGCCAATGGGCAGGCGCGCCGCCGGCGCCAAACCACCCTCGACTCGACGGCTGGACACCGCTAAGTGTTCTAGTGGTAGTAGACGAATGGGGGGTTCAATTATGTGGAGAGTATTTGTCGTATGGGTTTTGGCCCTGAGTGTTGGCGCGTGTAGTTTCCATAAATCGATGGGCGACATTAGGGCCCAGAATCCTGTGTTTTCTGCGGTTACCGCGATGTCGGTGGAGCAATTTTCAAGTTGCTTTATCCTCTACATGGAGGAAGAGACGGGCACCCATCCTACAAAGTATTTCTTGCGTCAATTCGAAGACCGCACTGAAATTATTTCAGATACAACAATGGGTTCCATTAGTTTTATTTTAATTGCAGTACCTGAGCCGAACGGCTCCTCCATTACTCTTCGAGAAGGTTTCAGTTTGGAAATAAAATACGCCACTGAGGCAATCCATGCCTGCGGTGGATATGAATAAGAGCTTCATAAAGCGTTTCGGTGAGCGCATAGGCGTATTGAAAGCCCTTCGCGAGGCGTATCCCTGCAAGTAGTTGCCACAGATTAAGTCTGGTCACGTAGGCTTGCTTTACGCTCCGAAATTGGGCACCCACTTCATCCCGGAATATCCTGCCAAATCCCGGCTCGATGGACCCTGTATGGACCCTATAGGGAAAAAAGCCCGATCCGTTTTACCGGACCGGACTTTTTATGTTGGCTCCCCAGGGCGGACTCGAACCACCGACAAAGCGGTTAACAGCCGCTTGCTCTACCAACTGAGCTACTGGGGATCAACGGAACCGGTGGTCTAACGCCGCCGGCTCCCAGAAACTCGTGTCCGCCGCCTATTTGGCGACCGGCGCATCTTATAGCAAAGCTGCTTTCAGACTGCCAATAATAATATAGGCCGTCCGGGCAATAATTTCAGTATTAACCTCAAATCAAGAACGCAGCGGGTCTGGCAGTTCCGTGGCAGGGTCTGGAGGCGCGGACCTGAATCAAACTCCCAAGGCAGAAAAGCACCGGGGCGATTTCGGGCAGGGTCTGGAGGCGCGGACCTGAATCGAACTCCCGGAACGGAAAAGCACCGGTTCGATAACCGGGCAGGGTCTGGAGGGGCGGACCTGAATCGAACTCCCGGAACGGAAAAGCACCGGTTCGATAACCGGGCAGGGTCTGGAGGCGCGGACCGGAATCGAACCGGTGTGCAAGGATTTGCAATCCTCTGCGTAGCCACTCCGCCACCGCGCCCCATTTGACCAGACCGGGCCATATCCGGTCCCTGACCTGCCGGGATTGCCCGACCCCAAAAGGGGAGCCGTGGATATAGCAAAGGGCTGGGCGCACTGCAATCGGCAAAGCGAGCTTTCGGGGCGTCTCGGGGTTCATCCGGTGAATTATAATACTCTTGCCCGCCGCAGGCTTCGGCTTGTCGCAAATTCCCTTCGTTCGGGCCAAAAATAGCTTGCGAAGCGCCGGGTTATGCTCTTTATACATATATACGACCGATATATATCGAGAGCATCGTCCGGCGCCGTCTTCTTTGGCCGCCTGTTCGTTGTCAGAACCCGATAATACGCGTATAAGGTCGCCAGTCCGGGTGTTGTCCCGCAGAAGCGACCCTTTTGATGCAAGGTGGTAATTCAAAGTGACCGAAGCCAGCGCTGCCCGCCAGCATATGATATCGGGCCAGATCAGGCCTAACCGTGTGACCGACGAGCGGGTGATCGACGCCTTTGCGACGGTTCCGCGTGAGGCATTTCTGCCCAAGGCCCTGAAGGGCGTTGCCTATCTTGACGAGGATTTGCAGATCAAACCCGGCCGCTACCTGATGGAGCCCATGGTCATGGCGCGGCTGGTTCAGGCCGCCGGAATTCTGAACAGCGATGTGGTGCTGGATGTGGGCTGCGCCACCGGTTATTCCAGCGCTATTCTGGCAAAACTGGCCGCTACCGTCGTGGCGCTGGAAGAGGATGGCGAGCTGGCAAAAACAGCAACGGAAAACCTGGCGCGGGTCGAGATAGACAATGTCGCGGTCATCGAGGGCTCTTTGACCGGAGGGGCGCCCAAGCATGGCCCGTATCAGGTAATATTCCTGAGTGGCGCCGCCAGCGAGCTGCCGGCAGAGCTGATTGATCAACTGGACGAAGGAGGCCGGCTGGTCTTTGTTCGTCAGGAAAATAATGTTGGCCACGGCCATATCATAACCAAGACCGGCGGTCTCGTGGGCAGACGGGATCTCTTTGATGCCGGCACGCCCCTGCTGCCAGGATTTGGAAAAAAACCCGCCTTCAGCTTCTAGAGCGGGAAATTTCGACAGTGAGTCACACCTGAGCAACAACAGATCACAAGGAAGACGGATCGACAGACAGTGAGGATTGAAAAATGAAGAGCTATTTAAAGCTGGGCCTGGCCGTGGCTTTGACGTTCGGTTTGGCCGGCAGCGCATCTGCCGACACGCTGATCGACGCACTGGCGGCGGCCTATAACAACAATCCCGATTTGCGCGCGGCGCGGGCCGGCTTGAGGGCCACCGACGAAGGCGTGGTGCGGGCGCAGGCGGGTTTTCTGCCGACGGTCGCCGGGACCGCGAATTTCAGTTCCCGGGATCAAAAAAGTTTCGTCGGCGGGACGTTGTCCAGCGACTTCACGCAGTCGCCGAAGTCTTACCAGGCACGGATTGATCAGAATCTTTTCCGCGGTTTCCAGGATGTGAATGCGCGCCGCCAGGCGAAAAGCCTGATGTATGCCGGGCGTTCTCAGTTATTGGTGACCGAGCAGACGGTTCTGCTGAATACCGTGACGGCATATATGAATGCGATCCGGGATGTATCCGTCCTGAATTTGAATAACAACAATGTCCAGGTGCTGCAGCGCCAGCTTGAAGCCAGCCAGGACCGGTTCCGTGTAGGCGAGATTACCCGCACAGACGTGGCGCAATCCGAAGCGCGGCTCGCCGGCGCCATTTCGTCACGCATTCGCGCCGAGGCCGATCTGGCGGGAAGCCGCGCCGGTTATCGTCGCGTTGTTGGCATGTCCCCTGGCACGCTGGATCAACCACCGCCTTTGCCGCCCCTGCCGCCAAATCTGGACGACGCCACGGCAATCGCGCTGCAGGAAAATCCCACGGTAACCGGCGCGCGCGAGACCGAACGTGCCGCTAACATCGCTGTCTCTCAAAGCAAGGGCGCCTTGCTGCCCACCGTTGATGGATTGGCATCCATATCCAGGAACGAGTCCAAGAATTTCAGTCCGAATGTGGGCAACACCGTGCAATTTCGCAGCGACATTAAAAGCGTCGGCGTGCAAATTCGCATTCCGCTGTACCAGGGCGGGGCGGTATATTCCGATATCCGCCGTGCCAAACACACGCGCAGCCAGCGGCGGCTGGAAATCCTTTCCGCCGAGCGCTTCGTGGTGGAGCAGACGCGAATCACCTGGGAGGAATACCGCGCCGCCCAATCATCCATCATATCCAACTCGTCGCAGGTGAAGGCAAACGAGATTGCGCTGGATGGTACGCGCCAGGAAGCCGCGGTGGGTTCGCGTACCACGCTGGACGTGCTGGACGCCGAACAGGAACTGCTGGATTCCCGGGTTAATCTGGTGCGGGCGGAGCGCAACGAATATGTCGCCGGTTTCGCCATGCTCGGGGCGGTTGGCCGCCTGAACGCCAAAACGCTGGATTTGCCGGTGGAACTTTATCGCCCGGAGAAGAATTACAAGGGCGTTCGCTGGCAGTTTGTTGGCTGGTGGACAAGGGATTAGGTGCGCCCGTTGTTAATTCCTGCTGGCATCTTTGAAAACAAAGAATTAAGGATTGGGAGACTATAGTTTCCGGAAGTGATTCTTGGTTAAGAGCCGGTTAGGGAAGAGCCGTTCATGAGTGCGCAGGACGACCAACAGGAACCGACGATGGAGGAGATTCTTGCCTCCATTCGGCGGATTATTTCCGAGGATGGTGAAGAGGGTGAAGCTGCCGAGGCGGCGCCTGAACCCGAGCCGGAACCAGAGCCCGAGCCGGAACCAGAGCCCGAGCCGGAGCCCGAACCTGAGCCTGAGCCGGAACCTGAGCCTGAGCCGGAACCCGAGCCAGAACCCGAGCCCGAGCCGGAACCTGAGCCTGAGCCTGAGCCGGAACCAGAGCCAGAGCCGAAAGAGGAAATTCTGGAACTGACCGAAGTTGCCGATCCCGATCCGATCGCATCTGATGAAGCGTCCGATTCGGCACAGCAATCTTTCGATAAGCTGTCGGCGCTGATGGTCGCGGGTTATGACGGCGCGGGAAATACGCTTGAGGCGCTGGTGCGCGAAATGATGAAGCCCATGATAAAGGCCTACCTGGACAAAAACTTGCCGCGCATCGTCGAGGAAACGGTTGAACGGGAAGTGGCGCGCATAGCGAGAAAAAACTGACCCGTTCAGAAATTCTAAATCAAAGGCGCCTCCCGTGGGCGCCTTTTTTATGTCTGGACCCTGGTTCCAGTGGGCAATAAGATTTTGCACATAGTTCGCGGCCTCGAAAAAAGATATGTTGTCGGCAGCCAGAGGGAAATTCATTCATGGGTAGCAGCAAGCCATTGGTCGGCGCCTTCGCCGGTGCGTTGTTTTCGTGCACAATTTTGTCGGCGGGCGCAGCGGAAGAGCCGGTTAACCTGGATATGATCAACCGGATCATGGATCAGGGAAGCAATCATTCCGAGGTCATGGAAACGCTGCGCCAGATGACCGACGAAATTGGCCCCCGCCTGACCGGCTCCCCCGGAATGCGGGCGGCCAACGACTGGGCGCTGGAGAAGTTCCGCGGCTGGGGGCTGACCAACCCGCATCTGGAGGGGTTTGACTTCGGGCGGGGCTGGTCCTTCGAAAAATCCGTGGTGCGTATGACCACGCCGCGCCTGCGCCAGCTTTACGCCTTGCCGGTGGCATGGATGCCCGGCACCGGTGGCGTAATCAGCGGACCGGCCATACATGCGGTCATCAAGAAAAAAGAAGACTTTGAGAAATACGAGGGAAAGCTGGAAGGAAAAATAGTCCTGATCAGCAAACCACGGGGCGTCAAGGAGCCATCAAACAAGGTTTTCCGCCGATTGACGGAAGACGACCTGGCGAAGAAGACGGACTATCAAATTCCCGACGGTAAGCCTGTAAATTACGAGCGTTTCGCCGACATCGTTCTGCTGCGCAAAAAAATGTACACGTTTCTGGCGGAAGAAGGCGCGCTGGCGGTGGTGCGCATCAGCCCGCGCGACGCGCATCTTATAGAGGCCAGTGACTATCTGCACAGGATAGGGGATACGCCGACCATTCCCGGCGTAGTCATGGCGTCTGAGGACTATGGGCGCGTTGTCAGGTTGCTCAAGAACGACCATGAGGTGACACTGGAGCTTGAAACAGAGGTCACATACTACGACGACGACCCGCAAGCCTATAACACCATCGCCGAGATTCCCGGGCGTGGCCGCAACCCCGAAATTGTCATGGCCGGGGCGCATTTTGATTCCTGGATCGTCGGTGATGGCGCCGTCGATAACGGTGCCGGCTCGGCGGTGGTGATGGAGGCCGCGCGCATACTGACGGCGCTGAATATCCGCCCCAGGCGCACAATACGCTTTGCGCTGTGGAGCGGAGAGGAACAGGCGCTGTTTGGCTCAATCGACTATGTCACCCGGCATCTGGCGACCCGCCCGGAAACCGATGACGAAGACAAAAAACGTCTGGGCAAATTTTTCACCATGGCCGACCAGTGGCCGATCACCACCAAGCCAGGCCATGCAAAATTCTCCGCCTACTTCAATCTGGACAATGGCAGCGGCAAGATCAGGGGCATTTTTGGTGAGGGAAACCTGGCCCTGCAGCCCATCTTCGAGAGCTGGTTCGCTCCCTTCAACGACATGGGCGCGGCAACCGTTATTCTGGGCCGCACCGGCGGCACGGACCACCTGTCCTTCCAATGGGCCGGCCTGCCGGCGTTCCAGTTTATCCAGGATCCGCTGGACTACGGCAGCCGCCTGCATCACACCCAGATCGATACCCTTGACCATGTCCAGGCCGAAGACCTCAGGCAGGCCTCGATCATCATGGCGTCTTTTCTGTATCACGCCGCCATGCGCGACGATAAATTGCCGCGGAAACCGCTGCCCATGCGCCCCACCAATGGCCGCGATGATGAGGACGAGGACGAGGACGAAAGCGAAGACGAACAAGACTCATCTGAGTGATAACCGTTGAATGGATTTCCCCGTTCGCGGGGTCCAGGTGGCGGCTATGGTGCGTAAGGTGCTCGACGCCTGAGCACAGCACCGCGCTTTGCCTATAATTCTTCAGTAGCTAGCCCCTTCTGGGGTTTTTCTTTTGTCTGCTTTTCTGTAAGGATGCGGAGATAATAAATGCCTGCCGGAGAAGGCTTGAAAATGGCGCTGGACAAAAGATACGAACCGGGCGGGATTGAGCCCAAATGGTCCGCGCATTGGGAGGCCTCGGGAGCCTTTCGCTGTGGCCAGCGGCCCGACGCCGAGACCTATTGCATTGTCATGCCGCCGCCAAATGTGACCGGCTCGCTGCATGTGGGCCATGCGCTGGATTGCACGATCCAGGATATCCTGATCCGCTTTGAACGCCTGCGCGGCAAGGACGTTTTATGGCAGCCGGGCATGGACCACGCCGGCATCGCCACCCAGATGGTGGTCGAGCGCCAGCTCGACGCCGAGGGCCTGAACCGGCGCGATATGGGCCGCGAAGCGTTCGTCGAACGCGTGTGGAAATGGAAAGAGGAATCGGGCGGCGCCATCGCCCGCCAGTTGCGCCGTCTTGGGGCCTCCTGTGACTGGTCGCGCGAGCGCTTTACCATGGATGAAGGCTTCATCCGGGCGGTGCAGAAGAAATTCGTCGACCTGTACAACGATGACCTGATTTACCGGGATAAGAGGCTGGTCAATTGGGACCCGGGGCTGCTGACCGCCGTGTCCGACCTGGAGGTCGAGCAGAAGGAGACCGACGGCCACTATTGGCATTTCCGCTATCCGATCGAGGGCGAAGAGGGAGAGGCCAAAGAGGGTAGATACGTGGTGGTCGCGACCACCCGGCCCGAAACCATGCTGGGCGATACCGCGGTTGCGGTGCATCCCGACGACAAGCGTTACGCCGATATCGTTGGCAAGCATGTGATCCTGCCGCTGGTCGGGCGCCGCATCCCCATTGTCGCCGACCAATGGGTCGATCCCGAGCAGGGCTCCGGCGCGGTCAAGATTACCCCCGCCCATGACTTCAACGATTTCGAGGTCGGCAAGCGCCATGACCTGGAGATGGTCAATATCTTTGACCAGCATGCGGTGCTGAATGACGCGGTGCCCGAGGCCTATCGGGGGCTGGACAGGTTCGAGGCGCGCCAGCGTGTTGTCGCCGACATGGAGGCCGCCGGACTGGTCGAGAAAATCGAGCCGCACGCCCATACGGTGCCCACCGGTGATCGCTCCGGTGTGCCAATAGAGCCCTGGCTAACCGACCAATGGTATGTGGCGGCGGAAGTGCTGGCCAAAGAGGCCATTGCCGCTGTCGAAGACGGACGCACGAAACTGGTCCCCAAAACCTGGGAAAAAACCTATTTCGAGTGGATGCGCAATATCCAGCCCTGGTGCGTGTCACGCCAGCTCTGGTGGGGTCATCGCATTCCCGCATGGTACGCCGAAGACGGCAGTATTTTTGTCGCCGAAAGCGAGGATCAGGCCTATGAACTGGCCCGCGCCAAGCTGGGCGATGATGTGAAGCTCAGGCAGGATGAGGACGTGCTGGATACCTGGTTCTCGTCGGCATTATGGCCGTTCGGCACGCTGGGCTGGCCCGAAGATACCGGGGAACTCGCCCGCTTTTACCCCGGCTCAACGCTGGTGACGTCGTTCGATATTATCTTCTTCTGGGTGGCGCGGATGATGATGGACGGACTGCATTTCATGGGGGAGGTGCCCTTCCGCACGGTCTATATCCACGCCCTGATCCGCGATGAGCATGGCCAGAAAATGTCCAAATCCAAGGGCAATGTCATCGACCCGTTGGAATTTTCCGACAAATACGGCGCCGACGCGCTGCGCTTCACACTGGCGTCCATGGAGGCCCAGGGCCGCGATATCAAGCTGGCGGAATCGCGCATCGAGGGCTACCGGAACTTTGCCACCAAGCTGTGGAATGCGGCGCGCTTTTGCGAGATGAACAATTGCACGGGTGGGGCAGGGGATTTCAACCCCGCAGCCGCCAACGCCACACTGAACAAATGGATTGTCGGCGAGACGGCGCTGGCCGCCGGGCGGGTGACCGCCGCGCTCGAAGCCTTCAAGTTCAACGAGGCCGCCGACGCCATCTATCATTTCACCTGGGGTACCTTCTGCGACTGGTATCTGGAACTGTCAAAGCCGGCATTGCAGGGTGAGGATTCGGATGAAAAGACCGAGACCCGGCGCACCACGGCATGGGTTCTGGACCAGATTCTGGCGCTGTTGCATCCCTTCATGCCCTTCATCACCGAAGAACTCTGGCACGCCATGGCGGAGCAGCGATCGAGCGACCTGATTCTCGGCGTATGGCCGGAGTTACCAGAGGGCCTGGTGGATAAGGATGCGGCAGCGGAAATCGAATGGGTGATCCGCATGGTCTCGGAAATACGCTCGGCACGCTCGGAATTGAATGTGCCGGGCGGCGCAAAAATTCCCGCCGTGGTGCGCGGTGCCGGTGAGGCGACCCTGGCCCGGTTGGCAAGCCACGGTGGATTGGTGCGGCGGTTGGCGCGTCTGGAAAACCTGGAAGCAAGCGACGCGGCGCCCGGCGAGGGCGATGCCCAACTGGTTGTCGATGAGGCGACGGTGGTGCTGCAACTGGCAGGGGTGGTCGATTTTGCTGAAGAGCGCGCGCGATTGCAAAAATCTATCGACAAGGCCGACAAGGAAATCAAAGCGCTGTCCGGGCGGCTGAAGAATCCGCAGTATCGCAACAAAGCCCCGGCGCATGTGGTGGAGGAAGCCGAGGCGAGGCTGGCCGAGGAGCAAGCCGCCAAGGCCAAGCATGCCGCGGCGCTGGAGCGGCTGGGTTAGCGCCAGCCCCATGGGAGCCCGATGGCCGACCTTACACGAGCAGAAGCCTACGAATTGCGCATTGGCCGCTGGAGCCGGCTGGTGGCGCAGCAGTTTCTTGGCTGGCTGGCCCCGGCGCCCGGTCTGGACTGGCTGGATGTGGGATGCGGCACGGGGGTGCTGAGCGATGCCGTGCTGGAGCGCAGCAACCCCAGGAGCCTGGCCGGCATCGACCCGCAGGAAAACGTAGTCCGCGATGCCCAGGCCGCCCACAGCGACCCGCGCGCCGCGTTTCACTGCGTCAATGCCCAGAACATGCCGTTCGACAATGCCATCTTCGACGTTGTGGTCTCGGGGCTGGTGATCAATTTTATCGAGGACCAACCGAGAGCGCTCTCCGAAATGAAGCGCGTTCTGCGCCCCGGGGGGCAGGTCGCCGCCTATGTCTGGGATTTCGCCGGTGATATGGAGCTTTTCAGGGTGTTTTGGGATTCGGCCCGGGCGCTGGACGCCGAAGCGGTCAAATCCGACCAGGGCGAGCGCTTCCCGGTGTGCAAGCCGGGGCCGCTTGGGGCGTTGTTCGAGGCAGCGGGTTTTGAAAATGTCGGGACTTCGGCAATCATGATTGATATGCCCTACAGGGATTTCGCCGATTTCTGGGTGCCGATGACCCGCGGCGCCGGCGGTATTCCCGATTATGTGAAGGCGCTCGACCCGGACAGGCAGGCGGCACTGGAGACCCGTGTGCATGACGCCCTGCCCATAGCAGCGGATGGCAGTTTCACCCTCCGCGGCCGTGCATGGGCCGTGCGCGGGCTGGCGCCGGGTGGGCAATAACATGATGGGAGCAACGCCGTGACCGAGACAACACCCCGCTCATATCGCTATTACGACTTCGTCATGGCGGCGTTCGTTGCCATTCTTTTGCTGTCCAACCTGATCGGGGCGGCGAAAATCTCGAGCATCGAGCTGCCGCTGCTGGGTGTCTTTACCTTCGGTGCCGGGGTGCTGTTCTTTCCGCTTTCCTACGTCATTGGCGACGTGCTGACCGAGGTTTACGGCTACGCCCGGGCGCGGCGCGTGGTCTGGGCCGGTTTTGGCGCCATGATATTCATGAGCTTCATGTCCTACGTGATCGTCAAGCTGCCGGCGGCCGAGGGCTGGGCAGGGCAGGGGGCCTATGACAGCGTTTTTGGCCAGACACCGCGCATCGTCTTCGCTTCGCTGATCGCCTTCTGGGCCGGAGAGCTGGTCAATGCCTATATTATGGCGCGTATGAAAGTCTGGACCCAGGGCCGCTATTTGTGGACCCGCACCATCGGCTCAACCATCTTCGGCCAGGGGGTGGACAGCATCATTTTCTATCCGCTGGCCTTCATGGGCGTCTGGTCGGACGAGCAGCTGCTCGCCGTACTGCTCTCCAACTTCGCCCTGAAAGTGGCCTGGGAGGCATTGCTGACCCCGGTCACCTACCGCGTTGTCGGGTTCCTCAAGAAGGCCGAGCAGGAGGATTATTACGATACCGAAACGGATTTCACGCCGTTCTCGGTGAAGTCCTGACGTCACAGCATTTTTGCTTATGACCCTCGATGTCAGTTTCGGGCAGCCGACGCCCCCCTCACCCTGACCCTCTCCCCCAACGGGTGGAGAGGGAAAAAGAGGAGATCCCCTTTCGCGAGGGGACAGGCTTTTTCAGTGCTCCATCCCATGCCCTCTCCCTAAAGGGAGAGGGTTGGGTGAGGGTGTTCAAAAAAAGATATCCCGCGAGCAATCTTCTGGTACATCAGAGCTGGCGAGCGCTTCCCCCGTTCAGGGGCGGTTCAGGTTGGCGGTGATAAAAAAGGCGCGGATAGGCGAAAGCAAGGGAGCGTGAAATGCGGACGTACCGGGCAATTTTTTTGCTGCTGGCCGTTGCCGGGATAGCCATAGCGCGGGAGGCACCCGGCCCCGAAATCGACATTGCCGAGAATCTGCCAGGAAGTGAGACGGTCGAAAATCCGGCCAGTCTTACCGGCGACGAATGGGCGGAGATTCTGGCGCCGGTTCTAGCCAGCGCGAGGGCCCAGTGAACATATCTATTGCCGCCAATCGCCGTTTCAACTGACCATAGCTTTTACAG
>JACZSK010000168.1 GCA_022574255.1 Pseudomonadota bacterium | reverse complement strand
GTCAACGGTGCAGTCGGTGCGCTGACGGCGGATCATCCCTTGAGGGCAAAAGTAGGCGAAACTGTGCGCATCTATTTCGGTGTCGGCGGCCCCAATTTTACTTCTGCATTCCACGTCATCGGTGAAATGTTCGACCGCGCCTGGGAATGGGGCGGCGTCATCAACGCGCCCGAACTGGGTATTCAGACCGTCAGTGTTCCGCCGGGTGGCACGCTGATCGTCGATTTCAAGATCGAGATACCGGGGCGGTATATCCTGGTCGATCATGCCCTCTCGCGGCTCGAGCGCGGGCTGGCTGGATTCCTTTATGTTGAAGGCGATGAAAATCCGGAGATATACCAGACGGGAACCGGGCGATAAGGGCGGCATCTAATTAGCGCCGTTTTAAAAGTGCCTAGGAAGGCACGGTTGGTAAGGTCTGCTTTGGGTCAAAAGCAGACGCTTTTTGCGGTTGGATTGTCAGTCTCAAAAGAGTCTGCTTTTAGCCATAAGCGGACATTCGTCTTTTGGACCCTTGGTTGATGTTCTACGTTCCACCTCTCTACTGTGATGTGGTAGTTTAATCGAACAATCAACTCTCCCGTTAGAGGAATTATCTATGACTACTGGTACTGTAAAATGGTTTAATCCCGCCAAGGGATTCGGTTTCATCGAGCCCGAAGATGGCGGCGCGGACGCTTTCGTCCACATTTCGGCCGTTGAGCGCGCTGGACTGACAACGTTGAACGAGGGGCAGAAGGTCTCTTTCGAGCTTCAGGCCGGACAGAACGGCAAATCATCCGCCGAGAATCTGTCGATCGTCGAATAACGACGCACTGATCGCACAAAGCACCGCTCCAGGCTTTACTGCGGGGGGCGGTTGCTGCGTGCCGATATCAGACTAGGGTCTGAACCCAATTTAACCTGTTGATTTATTGAGTATAAGTGTGATTCAAGCTCATGGGAAAGGAGTTTGATCATGCGATTTGATTTATCTGACGAGGAATGGGCAGTAATCGAGCCGCTTTTACCTGCTGGCGGGCGCGGCCCGAAGCGGGTGGATGACCGGCGTGTGCTGAACGGCATATTCTATATTTTGCGCACCGGTGCCCCATGGCGTGATCTGCCCGGACGCTACGGCCCCCGCACCACCGTCTACAACCGCTATGCGCGCTGGGCGCGGCGCGGCGTATGGAAGGCGATATTCGACGGGCTTGCCGAACACTCCGGCGACAGTCTGTTCTTCGTCGATAGTTCCATCGTCAAAGCTCACCGCGCGGCAACCGGCGCAAAAGGGGGGAACTGGCGCAGGATATCGGCCGCTCACGCGGTGGCCGCACAAGTAAGGTTCACGCCGTAGTCGATGAACATGGCCGTCCCCGACGCTTTGTCATCACCGGCGGCCAGGTCCATGACGGCACGGTCATGGCCGAGCTGCTCGAAGGCCCCGCAGCGCCGCTCGCCGTCGTCGCCGACAAGGCTTACGGCTCGCGGGCCATCCGCCAGCTCATCGCCGATGGCGGAGCGCTGGCGGTCATTCCCTGCAAATGCAACGCCAGAGAGCCGATCCCTCACGATGCCGGTCTCTACAGGATGCGCAACATCGTCGAGCGCTTCTTCTGCACCATGAAGGACATGCGACGCCTCGCAACCCGCTTCGAAAAACTCAGCCGGAATTTCCTCGCAATGGTCCACATCTTCGCAATAAGATTATGGATCAATTGAGTCCACACCCTAGTCGAGGTTCGCACATATGAAATACAGCATAATGATCATCGTCATTGCGATGTTGCTGTCTAACGGTGTGGCGAAAGCAACGCCTTGGGCGGGACCTGGTGACCGGCAATTGCGAAGGGACATCGAAGTTCTTTCGTCCTACGGCGTAATCGATGGCCCGATCACCACTTGGCCTATTCCCTGGGCACAGATCTCCCGCGGCATCGGCGGTGCGCAGCTTGAAGCGCTGCCGGCCCATGTTCAAAACGCGCTGCTGCGTGTCAGGGCCCGGCTGCCCAGAACCCGTGACTACCGCAGCATCGGATACGATGTGCAGGTCCAGGGCACTAACCAGGTGCGTACCGTAAGGGACTTTGGCGGCGGGGCGCGAGAGGAGGTTGACATACGCTTGTCGGCGGACAGGCATTTTTCGAGCACCTATATTCGCCTTTCTGTGGGATTCCGCGATGACGACAGGAGCAGGAATTTCCAGTTTGATGACTCGTATCTGGCGCATGCGGTGGGTAACTGGGTGGTATATGGCGGATTCGTCGACCAGTGGTGGGGGCCCGGTGTGGAAAGCGGACTGATCCTGTCCACCAACGCCCGCCCGATGCCAAAGGTGGGACTGATGCGGCTCGACCCGAAGCCGTTCAGAAGCAAATGGCTCAGTTGGATAGGGCCCTGGCAGATAAATGTCTTTGCGGCTCGTCAGGAAACTGACCGCAACGACTTTACCCACCCGATCGTCGCCGGGCTCAGGCTTTCTGCCCGACCGGTCAGGGGTCTCGATATCGGCTTTTCGCGAATCCTGCAGCTCTGTGGCCGGGGTCGGCCCTGTGGACTTTCAATATGGAAGGATGCCCTGATCGGTGTTGGCAATGCCGATAATACGGGGACGTTTAACGAACCCGGCAATCAACTCGCTGCAGTCGATTTCCGCTATTCGAAATACATCGGAAAATATGACTTCGCGGTTTATGGCGAGATGCTGGGCGAGGATGAGGATAATTTCCTGATAGACAAGATTGCCGTTACATTTGGTGCGACGGTTGGCGGTGGTACCTCAGATGGCGATTTTGCATGGACCATCAGCACCGAATACAGCGATACCAAAGCCAATCGTGTTATCGGCAAGGGCGTAAGCCCCGGCACCATATACAATCACTTTATTTACACCGACGGTTATCGGTTCCATGGCAGGTCGATCGGCGCCAGCCTGGATACGGATTCCCGTTTGCTGACGATTGGCGGAACAGTTATTGACGCCGCCGACAGGACTTACTGGCTGCGCTCGCGGTATGCTGAGATTAATGATACAGGTGGCCCGTTGAATCCTATAAGCGCAAGCCGTGAAACGATTAGATCGGTCGAGGCAGGCGCCAGCATCCCGACGCGTTTCGGCGTGATAGCAGGCGAGCTGAGGGTCGCCGATGACAAGCTGAATACGCCACTGACCAGCAAGGCCGAATTCGCCATTGAACTGGCTTGGCGGATGCGCTTCTAGAG